>JBDUBD010000032.1:0-24175 GCA_040004295.1 Sphingomonadales bacterium
TAGGCGGGTAACCGGGATAATCGTCCAGCCAAGGCGTGACCACGCCCTCAGCGTGACGCGATGACCTGATGCGCGGCGGGGCGGCCTGCGGTAATTTCAGACAGCTTCGCCCTGAACGCGACGAGTTGCGCGCCCGAGATCAACGGTGTCGATTCGAACGTCACGCTCGACGGCGAGACGGCAACACCGCCGCGATAGACTTCGAAATGGAGGTGCGGGCCGGTCGACAGGCCGGTCGATCCCACATAGCCGATCACCTGTCCCTGCGACACGCGCGTTCCCGGCGACACGGCGATGCGGCTCATATGCGCATAGCCCGACCCAATGCCGTTGGCGTGGCTGAGCTTCACCATCTGTCCATGGCCGCCGTGCCAGCCCGCCAGCGTCACAATGCCGTCCGAAACGGCGCGGATCGGTGTTCCGTAAGCGGCGCCGTAATCGGTGCCCTGGTGCATCCGCGAATAGCCGAGCAGCGGGTGAAGGCGCCAGCCGAAGCCGCTGGTCTTGCGCGCGTTCGCGACCGGCATCTGGAAGCCGCCGCGCCGTTGCCCGACGCCCGATGCATCGAACCAGTCGGTGTTGCCGTCAACCGTCCACTGGATCATCCGCGTCGCGCGGCTGCCGCGGTCGAGACCGACGTATAGCAGCTTGCCGTAACGGACCTCGCCGGTCGCGGCGCGTTGCTGTTCGACGACGAGCGAAAAGCGGTCGTTCGCGCCGATATTGTCCATCGGCACTTTGGGCGCGAGCGCGCGGATATAGGTCTGGACCGCACTGCCCGGAGCTCCGGCGGCGCGCGCCGAAGCGTAGAGGCTGTCGCCGACCAGACCGTCCACGCGCAACGGCGTACTGTCGACGGCGATCGGAATGGTCCGCATCACCAGCGCGCCACCGGCATCGCGCGCGAACGCAATCTTCATGTCGAAACGTGCGCGGAAATTCAGGGCCTGGACCGGTCGCGCCTCGGTGCGGCTGGCGCGGCGACCGAGCGTGAGCGCCAATGCCGTGCCCGGTGCGATCTCGTCAGGATCGACTATGCCCGATACCTGATTGGCGATGCGCGATGCCTCGGCACCCGCGACACCGGCACGCTGCAGCGCGCGCGACAGGCTGTCGCCATCGCCCAGCGTCGCGTTCAGGTCGATCTGCGGGCGTTCGGGCGTATCGGTCAGCGGCTGTACCGCATCGGTCGCGGCCATGCGGCGGCCACTGTCGGCGCCCCATGCCAGCGGCGAAATCGATTGCGCGCGGCTTTCTTCCCACGCAGCCGGTGCCAGGACCGGCGTGCCAACCGCGGGCAGTGCGTGAAATCCGGGTGCAAGGGCGATGGTGACGCCGCACAGCGCCGTGCAGGCGAACAGACCCTTCCACCAGGTTTTGCTGCCGATATCGACGCCGAGGTCGGGCACAGTGTCGATGCTGAAGCGCGGCGTTTTGACGGGAACGGCGACGGCGCGTCCGAAATTGGGGATGCGCCCGGCGGGCATACGATCGAACGCCAGCGCCGCTGCGCCACCGCCTCCGCTAAAAACCTCGCTTTGCTGGTACAAGCCCCGACACCCGTCCGAAATTAAGCCCGCTCTGGCGGTCTGTGTCGACCGTCCAACCACAGCTTGTGAACCGGGAGGGTTAACGTCAACCTAAGTTTTCAAAAGGTTCCGTGGTCGTGCGACAGGGCGTGGCGGCGATGCGGCGGGACTTTGCTTGCACCGCGCGGCGATACTCCCGATGTATCCTGGCATGTCCGCGTTCCAACGCCCGGCGCTCACGGCAGTGCTTGGCCCCACCAACACCGGCAAGACCCACCTCGCGATAGAGCGGATGTGCGGGCATTCGAGCGGCATCATGGGCTTTCCGCTGCGCCTGCTGGCGCGCGAGGTGTACGACCGCGTCGTCGCGATCAAGGGCGCGGCGCAGGTCGCTCTGTTGACGGGGGAGGAGAAAATCCTGCCCCCCGGCGCGCGCTGGTTACTGTGCACAGCGGAATCGATGCCGGTCGATCGGGAGGCCGCCTTCGTCGCGCTCGACGAGGCGCAATTGGGTGCCGATCCCGAACGCGGCCATGTCTTTACCGACCGGCTGTTGCGTGCGCGGGGGCGCGAGGCAACGATGATTCTGGGCGCGTCGATGCTGGCGCCCATGGTCCGCGCGCTGCTGCCCGAGGCGGAGATTGTCAAACGCCCGCGCTTTTCGACACTTGCCTATGCGGGTGCAAAGAAACTGTCGCGTATCCCCAAACGCAGCGCCATCGTCGCGTTCAGCGCGGAGGAGGTCTATGCCGTCGCCGAAATGCTTCGCCGCACACGCGGCGGTGCGGCTGTGGTGATGGGCGCACTCAGCCCCCGCACCCGCAACGCGCAGGTCGCGATGTATCAGGCAGGGGAGGTCGATTACCTCGTCGCGACCGATGCGATCGGCATGGGTCTTAACATGGACATCGGCCACGTCGCCTTTGCCTCGCTGACCAAGTTCGACGGTTACCGCCAGCGCCGCCTTACGGTGGCCGAAATGGCGCAGATCGCGGGGCGGGCGGGGCGGCACCAGCGCGACGGCACGTTCGGCTCATTGGGCAGTGAAGTCGGCCCCGCCGCCTTCCGCCCCGAAGAGATCGAGGCGATCGAAGAGCACCGCTTCCAGAAGCTCGAACACCTTTACTGGCGCGAGGGTTCGCCCGACATGTCGTCGCTCGATGCGCTGATCGACAGTCTCGAAACGCCGCCTGCCCACGAAAGGCTGCGCGCCGCACCGCAAGCGCTGGACCTCGCCGTGCTGAAACGGTTGGCCGACGATCCCGAAGTACGCGGGCGAACGCGTCATCCCTTTATGGTCGCGCGGCTGTGGACGGCGTGTGGCGTGCCCGATTTCCGCAAGGTTGGTGCCGATTACCATGCACGCCTCGTCAGCCGGTTGTTCCGTCATCTTTCGGAGGGCGACGGGCATGTCCCGGTGCCGTGGTTTGCGGACGAGCTTCAGCGGCTCGACAAGGCCGACGGCGATGTCGAAACGCTTGGCGGGCGCATCGCGGGCGTACGTACCTGGGCCTATATTGCCCAGCGCGCCGACTGGCTTGCCGACCCTGCGCACTGGGCCGCGCGGACGCAGGCAGTCGAGGAGCGCCTGTCCGATGCGCTTCACGCGCGGCTGACCGAACGCTTCGTGGACCGGCGGACGTCGGTTTTGATGCGACAGGTCGGCGGCGACATTGCGCTGCTCGATGTCGCGGTCGGCGACGATGGCGTTGTGACGGTGGAGGACGAGCCGCTCGGTCGCATTGACGGATTTAAATTCGCGGTCGATCCCTCGGCGCGCGGCGTCGATCGCAAGCGGTTGCTGGCGGCGGCGGAACGCTATCTTGTTCGCGAACGTGCCCGCCGCGCGGCGGAGCTCGTTGCGGCACCCGACGGGGCGTTCCATCTCGACGGCACACGCAGCCCGCTGGTCCTGCAATGGGCGGGGCACGATGTGGCGACGCTGGCACAGGGCCGCGCACTCACCCCCGATATCCGTCTCGACCGGTCGCTTGACGCGCTTGAGGCTCCCGACCGGACAAAGGTTGCGCTGCGGCTCAAGACCTGGCTCGACGAACAACTCGCGCGTTATCTCGGCCCGCTGCGCGATATGGAGGCGGCCCGCGCGTCGCCGAAAACGCCCGCCGCGACCCGCGCCATCCTCGCGCCGCTGATCGGCGGCGGGGGCATCGTCCCGCGCGTTGCGGTGGAGAGCGCACTCGGGGGCCTCGGCTCGGACCTGCGCCGTGCGCTTACCCGGTCCGGTCTGACCATCGGTACGCTCGACGTGTACGACGCTCGCTTGTTGAAGCCGGGCGCGCTGTTCTGGGCCAATGCGCTCGACGCCGTTCGCGCGGGCACAGCGGTCGCGGCGACGCTGCGACCCGGCGCGACAGTCGGCCAGGGTACATCGGCGCGCGGTTATCGCTGTTTCGGCGACATGCTGGTGCGGATCGACCTTATCGAACGCATCGCCCGCGCGACGCATGATTTACGTACCGCACGCCAGGATTTCGTGCCGGACACCGCGCTCGCGACCTCGTTCGGTGTGGATGCCACGGCCTTTGCCCACATCCTGCGCGCTCTGGGCTTCCGACCGGGTACGGAGGGAAAGTGGCGGTGGGGCCAGCGGACCAAGGGTGTAACGCAGGCCCCCGGAAAGCCGTCCGGGGCCTTCGCCGCCTTGGGTGCGCTTCGTGTTGACTGAAATGCCGCGCCTTGGCTGACGCGCTACGCCTCGACCTGTTCTTGTGGTTCGCCCGGATCTCCTCTTCGCGAACATTTGCGCAGGATCTGGCGTCGAAAGGGCATCTGCGGATCGACGGCCGCGTCGTCGGGAAATCGGCTGCACCCGTCCGTGTCGGCAATGTCCTGACGTTCGCGAACCATCGCGGCGAGGTCAGAAGCCTGCGCGTCGAAGCGCTTCCGGTACGACGCGGCCCGCCCGAAGAGGCGCAGACTTGCTACACCGACCTGATTGACGCCGCACGACCACCGACTTAACGGAACTTCTATCGCCCAAGGGGAGCCGCGACTGCCATGACCTACGTCGTCACCGACGCCTGTATCCGTTGCAAATACATGGACTGTGTCGAGGTGTGCCCCGTCGACTGTTTCTATGAGGGCGAGAACATGCTGGTGATCAACCCCAGCGAGTGCATCGACTGCGGCGTGTGCGAGCCCGAATGCCCGGCAGAGGCGATCCTGCCCGATACCGAAAACGGCCTCGAAAAATGGCTGGAGCTCAACAACACGTTCAGCGCGCAATGGCCCAACATCACGCGCAGCCGCGAAGCGCCCGCCGATGCCGACGAGCACAAGGGCGAAGAAGGCAAGTTCGACAAGTTCTTCTCGCCGGAGCCTGGGCAGGGCGACTAGTCTTCTGCGGCAGAGCAGACTTGATCCACATCAAGTTTCGGCGCCAATATCCCGTTCAAAATCAACAATTACCGCTAACGACTCGCAACAGTCGGCGAATACGGAACACAATGTGTCCGACCCTGTTTTCCTTGCAACGACAGGAGACACGACATGGCCGACACCAAGCAAGACGCGATCGCACTTTTGAAGGCAGACCATCGTAAGGTCGAAGAACTTTTCGAACAATACGAAGGGGCCGGCGGTTCAGGCAAGAAACAGAAGATCGCGATGCAGATCTGCATGGAACTGACCGTCCACGCGACGATCGAGGAAGAGATTTTCTACCCGGCCTGCGAAGGCAAGATCGACGAAGATCTGCTCAAGGAAGCCTATGTCGAGCACGACGGCGCCAAGGTGCTGATCGCCGAAATCGAGGCAGGCGGCCCGGACGACGAATATTACGATGCCAAGGTCTCGGTCCTTTCCGAACAGATCGAACACCACGTCGGCGAGGAAGAAATGCGTATGGAGGGCATGTTCGCCCAGGCGCGCAAGGCCGGGCTCGACATGGATGCGCTGGGTGAGCAATTGCTGGCCCGCAAGACCGAGTTGCTGGCCACCTACGAGGCAAGCGGCCTTCCCAAGCCCGAACTCACGACGATGACCACCGCAACGGTCTGATTAATAACGGGGCGCGGATTACCGCGCACCGTTATTGTTCCGGCATTGGTCGCAGCGCATCCGTGCGCGAATTCCAGATTGGGCACAGGCGCGCAACAAACTGGTGATGGCGTTCTTTTACCGCGAGATGCGCCGCAAGACCGCCTGCTGATAGCAGCGGACGGCAAGCCCGAGGGCCAGCGTTCCGCCACGCGCGAAGTGCGGCAACCGAGCCTGAATTCGACAGCTTTGGCATGATCCGTTTTTATCGGAAACCGAGTTGGGGCGACAGGGGTGGTAATTTTGTTGCGAATCTGTTAAACAAGGCAGGACGAGTGGCACATTTCGCGTGCCCTTGCGGAGTGCACTAACCGGATCTGCCCAGCATCGACGCTTTCGGACAGCCGCATGGCCTGCGGCGGGGAAGACGTCAATTCATTGCGGTCCGACGGAAAGGAAACACATGGTTGCAGCACCCACGCTGATTTTCGATGTCGGCGATTATGTCGTTTATCCCAAGCACGGCGTTGGCCGTGTCATCGAGCTGCAAAAGTCCGAGATCGCCGGCATGGCGCTCGAACTCTACGTTCTCCGCTTCGAAAAAGAGCGCATGACCTTGCGCGTTCCGACCAACAAGGCCGAGGGCGTTGGCATGCGCAAGCTGTCGTCGGACAAGACCGTCCGCGAAGCGATGGTCATCCTGAAGGGCAAGCCCAAGGTAAAGCGCACCATGTGGTCGCGCCGCGCACAGGAATATGAAGCCAAGATCAATTCGGGCGACCTGAACTCGATCGCCGAGGTGGTCCGCGACCTCTTCCGTGCCGAGGACCAGCCCGAGCAGAGCTATTCCGAACGCCAGATTTTCGAAGCCGCGGCATCGCGCCTGGCGCGCGAACTGGCGGCGGTTGAATCGGTCGATGAACCGACCGCACTGGTGAAGATCGTCGATATCCTCAAGGCGTCGGCAGCGATCTACAACAAGGTTCCGGCCTAACCCGCTTGTCATGAGCCTCCGCAAGGCGTATTACTATGATAATACAGCTTGTGGAGGCCTGACATGCGTAGATTTCTTTTTCTCGGTTCGGTCGCGGCGCTTGCAGCCTGCGGCCCTGTGATCGGCGCAACATCATCCGGCGGAGACGGAACGCGCAGCTTTGCGCTGTCGGGTTTTGACGCCGTGCGCCTGGCTGGATCGGACGACGTGCGTGTTGTCCGCGGCCCGGCGTTTTCGGTCGTCGCCAGCGGACCGAACGCGGTTCTCGAAAAGCTGGATATCCATAAAGAGGGAACGACGCTCGTCATTACGCGAGAGTCGCGGATGAACTGGAGCTGGTCGTCGAACCGCAAGGGTGTGCAGGTTGTCGTCACCATGCCCGCGATCCGGTCGGCACAGCTGACAGGTTCAGGCGACATGACCGTCGATCGTGCCGACGGCGCGCAATTCGAGGGCGGCCTGACCGGCTCGGGCAACCTCAACCTGCCTTCGGTAACTGCGGCATCGGTAAAGCTCGACGTCACCGGCTCGGGCGACCTGCGTGCTTCAGGGCAGGCAAAAACCGTTGCGCTGTCGGTTACGGGATCGGGCGATCTCGATGCCAGCGGCCTTTCGTCCGATACTGCGTCGGTCGCAGTACGTGGCTCGGGCGATGCACGCGGCGCGGCACGGCAGTCGGCGGCGCTGACTGTCGCGGGGTCCGGCGACGCGACCGTCACCGGCACCCGCAATTGCACGATCAGCAAAGCGGGGTCGGGCGACGCCCGCTGCACCGGCTGACCTTGCCGCAGGACAAGCGTGCGCGCATGGTCGGGCGATGAAAATCGCCCTTCTGTGTGCCGCGCTGCTTGCCTGTCCCGTCTTCGCGGCGGAACGCACATTGTCTGTCACCGACTTCGACCGTCTGCGTGTCGATGGCAATTTCACGGTGGAGGTGACCACCGGTCGTGGCACCTCCGCGCGGGTCGTCGGGACGCAGGCCGCCATCGATGCGACGAGCGTCGTGGTGCAGGGGCGCCAGATGACCGTCCGCAAGAATACGACTGCATGGGGTGGTTACCCGGGGCAGGCGGCGGGCACGTCGATCGTCCGGATCACGGTGCCTGCCCTGACAACCGTGTGGGTGACCGGCCCGGCAAAGGTCTCGGTCGACCGGCTGAAGGGCGCGCGCGTTTCCGCGGCGCTTGAGGGGGCTGGCGATCTCTCGGTTGCCAATGTCGTGGCCGACTACACATCGCTGGCGGTTATCGGCCCCGGAAGGCTCGGCATTTCGGGGACGACGGCGGATGTGAATGTCACGGCGCGCGGGGCCGGAATTATCGACGCGGGTGGCCTGAAGGCCGCCGATGCAAAGCTGACCAGCGAAACCGCGGGTCAGGTAACGCTGTCGGTAAAGCGCGCCATAACCGGAACCATGACAGGATCAGGTTCGGTGACCGTGCTCGGCAAACCCGCATGCACGATCAAGAATATAGGGTCCGGCTCTGTTGCCTGTGGAATCTAGATAAGCCCCAGAGCAACCAGTTCGCCCTGCAGTTCGGGCGGCAATTCATTGGCGTCGCTGCCCAGCGCAAGATCGGGCGGCGCGTCCTGCGCTTCCAGATAGCGCCACCCCTGATGTGCGCGGCGCGCGACCGGGCGAACGCGGATGATGTTCGGATTGACGACGATGTTGGTGCGCCCGCCCTCGGCCTCCTCGAAATCGAGGATTTCGGTGCGCGCGACCAGCTGGTGCTTCAGGATCCAGAACATCGAACCACCGATGATTTCGGCATAGCGTTTCGGGCGATAGCGTGTGCTCAGCCGTGCAACATCGCCCCGGTCCGCCCACCAGCCGAGCACTTCTTCCAGCGATGTCGCGCCATAAGCGACTTTGGTCAGATGCAGCACGTCAACCGGCCAGACCCGCGAACGCGGCCAGACCCAGGAAGCTGAAGAAACCCATTACATCGGTGGCCATGGTCACAAAAACCGCCGACGAGACGGCAGGATCCACGTCGAGTCGCTCAAGCGTCAATGGAACGAGGATACCGGCCAATCCCGCCACGATATTGTTGATGATCATTGCCGAGCCGATGACGAGTCCCAGCATCGGGTTGCCATAAAGAAGGCCGACACCGGTTCCGATCAGGATTCCGAGCGCGGAACCGTTGGCAAGCGCGATGCGGAACTCACGCAGGATCATGCGCCGCGTGTTCGAACTGGTCAGCTGGTTGGTCGCAAGCGCCCGCACAACCACGGCGAGCGTCTGTGTCCCGGCGTTGCCGCCCATGCCCGACACGATCGGCATGAGCACCGCGAGCAACGCAAGCTTTGCGATTTCCCCCTGGAACAGCCCGACCACCGAAGCCGCGATCATCGCGGTGCCGAGGTTGACGATCAGCCACATCAGGCGCGTTCGGACTGTCAACAGGATCGGTTCGTTGATATCGCCGTCGCCCGCACCCGACAGGCGCAAAATGTCTTCGCCCGCTTCCTGCTGGATGACGTGCACGATATCGTCGACGGTGATCATGCCTGCCAACCGCCCGTCCGTATCGACGACGGCGGCGGAAATCAGCGCGTATTTCTGAAAGCGCAGCGCGACCTCTTCCTGGTCCATATCGACAGGGATCAGCGTCTGTTCGCGCTTCATCACATCGGCGACAGCAATGTTGCGGGGTGCCCGCAGTATCCATGACAGCTGACATGTGCCGAGCGGCTTGTGTGCCGGATCGACGACGAACACTTCCCAGAAATCGGTCGTTAGTTCGGAATTGTCGCGCAAATAGTCGATCGTGTGACCTACGGTCCAATGTTCCGGCACCGCGATCAATTCGCGCTGCATCAACCGCCCTGCGGATTCCTCGGGGTAGGACAGCGCCGCCTCGATCGCGGCGCGATCATCGGGATCAAGCGCCCGCAGGACGGCGGCCTGGTCTTCGTCGTCCATGTCCTCGATAATCGCGACGGCATCGTCGGTATCGAGTTCGGCGGCGATGTCGGCGACCTGATGCGGCTCGAGCTGGTCGATCATGCCCTCGCGGACGTGATCGTTCATCTCGGCAAGCACATCGCCGTCGAGCAGGTCGCCGAGAGCCGCCGCCATCGCGCCGCGCCGGTCCGCTGGCGCGAGTTCGAACAGATCGGCGATGTCCGCAGGATGGAGCGGCGAAACCAGATCGCGGGCGCCCTCGTCATCGCCCGCATCGACGCGTGCGATGACGTCGCGGACGAATCCGGGACGCAGCCGGTCGTCTTCGTCCATCCGTGTTTCGGGTGCGGCGTTCTCGCGCAGATCGGTCTCGCTCATCGCTTGCACCTCCTTGCGCTGATGTGACTCCGGACGGACTGCCCGTCCGGACTTTTCGCGCCCGGGTCAAGTCGATGCGCGCGCGAAGGTGGTAGTTGAGCCGTGGCACCCTATCTTTTACCCATGACTTATCGCCTCTCCGTCCTCGACCAGAGCCCGATTGCCGAAGGCTCGACTGCTGCCGATGCGCTTGCGAATACGCTCGACCTGGCCCGCAATTGTGATGCGCTGGGTTATGATCGTTACTGGATGGCGGAACACCATGCATCGCCGGGCCTTGCCGGTGCGGCCCCCGAAGCCTTGATCGGGCCGGTCGCGCTGGCGACGTCGCGCATCCGCGTGGGTTCGGGCGGAATTATGCTGCCGCATTATTCGCCGTTCAAGGTTGCGGAGACGTTCGCGCTTTTGTCGGCATTGGCACCTGCGCGGATAGACCTTGGCGTCGGTCGGGCGCCGGGTAGCGACCAGCGAACGGCCTATGCGCTGCAACGCGACCGGTCGCGGCGGATGCCGGTCGATGATTTTCCCGGTAATCTCGCCGAGACGATTGCCTATCTCGACGGCACCATGCCAGCGGATCACGCCTTCGCATCGCTGCAAACGACCATGCCAACCGGTGGTGGTGTGCCGGAAGTGTGGTTGCTCGGCAGCTCGTCCGATTCGGCGATCTGGGCGGCGGAAGCGGGGCTGCCGTACTGCATTGCGGACTTCATCAATTCGGATGCCGCATCACTTGCGCACATCTACCGTTCGCGGTTCAAGCTTGGCCGAATCGCTGCGCCGCACCTTATGGTCGCGACATGGACGATCGCTGCACAGACGCGCGAGGAGGCTGAACGCCTCTCGTTGCCATCCGTCATGATGTTTGCGCACCTCATTCGCGGCGAATTGATCGCTGTCCCGTCGGTCGCAACGGCAGAGGCATGGGTTGCAGAACATGGCAATCCGGGGCGCCGTCGTCGCACCACATTGGGAACACCGTCTGAAGTGCGCGCGCAACTTGACGAGGTCGCGGCGCTTTATGGTGCCGACGAACTCATGCTGGTCAACATCCTGCCCGACCATGAAGCGCGTGTACGCAGCTACGCGCTGATTGCCGCCGAATATGGGCTGGCAGGGCTGGCGAAGGCGGCGTAGGGCCGCGCGGAATAACGAAAGGATATAAGCGAATGGCCGAAACGCTGACTCTCACCCTCGACACCGGTGAGGTAACAATCAAGCTGCGCCCCGACCTGGCCCCCGGCCATGTCGAACGGATCGCGGAACTCGCGGGCGAAGGTTTCTACGACGGTGTCGTGTTCCATCGCGTCATCCCCGGTTTCATGGCACAGGGCGGCGACCCGACCGGCACGGGGATGCACGGCTCGAAAAAGCCCGATCTGAAAGCCGAGTTCAGCCGCGAACCGCATGTACGCGGTGTCTGTTCGATGGCGCGGACCAGCGCGCCCAACAGCGCGAACAGCCAGTTCTTTATCTGCCTCGACGATGCCCGCTTCCTCGACGGTCAGTACACCGTTTGGGGCGAAGTCACCTCGGGCATGGATGCCGTCGATGCGCTGCCCAAGGGCGAGCCCCCGCGCGTACCGGGCAAGATCGTCAGCGCAAAGGTGGACTAGGCGCCCATCGCGGCCACCAGCCAGTCGTGGAATAGCCTGACCGGGCGCGTCTCCAGCGCGCGCGGTCGGCACACGAACCAATAGCTGTAGGGGCTGGTCACCGGCGTATCGGCGAACAGGCGGACAAGCCGGTTATCGTCCGAGTCGGACAAATGGCTTCCGTGCATAAAAGCGACGCCCAGCTCCTGCGCGGCGGCATCGAGCATTAGCTGGCCCGAATCATACAGGTCGATTGCCGCAGGCTCGACATCAAGGCCGACGGTTTTTTTCCATTCCTCGAACGTGTCGGGCATATCGCGGTGGAGGAACACGGTAAGTTCCCCGAGCTGGTCCGGCTTGACGATCGGCTTGCCGCCCGCCGTCAGCGTTTTTGCGGCGATAGCGAACACCTCATTATGGTCGAGTCGCCTTGCGTAGAGCGCCGGGTCGATATCGCGGGCGAGCACGATCGCGGCATCGATGCCGTCACCCACACGAGCGACGGCATGGGCGGCAGTGTCGATGTCGAGGTGAAGCATGGGATGCGCGGCGCGTAATTCGGGCAGACGCGGGATCAGGCGTTGCGATGCGAACAGGGGCAATACGCCGAGACGTAGGCGCATGATTCCGCTGCCGGCGCCGGCGACGATCTCGATCGCGTCCGACAGCTGGTCGATTGCAGGGGCTACCAGAGCAAGCAGGCGGTCGCCGTCGGCGTTGAGGACGAGTGCATGATGACGGCGCTCGAAAAGGGTCTTGCCGACGAAGCGCTCGAGCGACTGGAGGCGACGGCTGAGCGCGGGTGATGACAGCGACAGATACTCAGCAGCAGCCTTGACCGAGCCCATGCGCGCGACAGCAACGAAGGCCTCAATTCCGGAAAGCGACGGCAGGCGACGCATCTCAACCCATTCCTTTGTGCAACTGCGAACGCGAAACTAAGCCGCGCTCGAGTATCATGCCGACGGAATGTTACGATTCAAGGTGCAATCAACGCAATCGAGATTTTTCTTTTCGCACTTGCGAGATGATATGCTGCGGTGCACATAGAGCAGGCCTTTCAGGCATCCTCTCCTAAAAACTTTCAAGGGCCGGTCGGCAACGACCGGCCCCTTTTTTTTACCTTCGCGCGAGTTTTGCGAGCGAATAGCCGAGCAGCAGCACGCACATTGCCGCCGCGGCGAGATATGGTGCCGGATGCCATATCTCATACAGCCCGACCCCGATCGACGGCCCAAGGATAAACGACGCGCCGTTTACGCTGGTTATGCGCCCGGCGACTGCTGCCTGAAGATCCTGATCGACGGCGAGGGATGACCCCGCTGTGTAACCGGGACGCACGAAGCCGAACCCTGCCGACGAAAGTCCGAATGCGGTTGCCATTCCATAGAGCGACGTCGAGTTACTGATCATCACGCATCCCGCCGCCGCCAACGCCAGCCCGGTAATCACCATGAAGCGCGGCGTCATATTGAGCAGCGGGATGAGCCCCCACTGGACCAGTAGCGCGGCTCCTGCACCTGTCATCAGGACCAGTCCAACCGCCTGTTGGCCCTGAAGCGGATCGACCGCCAGACGGTCGAGCACGAAGAAGCCCATTGCCTGTCCGGCCATCGCCTGGGCGTGTCCCATGACGACACCGACGACGATCCACGGCCAGATTCGCGAATCGGTCAGTTTCAATTCGCCGCGCGACGGCTTTGCCATGGCCGCCGCAACGCTCGCGCCCGTCAGGGTGCCGCCGATGGAGGGATAGCTGGTCGCGGCACCCCGTGCGAGCGATCCGGGAGCGTCGTTCGGCAACAGGAACCAGACCGCGCCAAGAACGGCAAAGCCGCACACGGCAAAGAAATAGGCCGGTCCCGCAAGCCCGACGCCGGGCAGCACGAAAAACGGGGCAAGGGCCGGTCCCAGAATCGTGCCCAGGCCGAAAGCAGAGGCCAGCATCGTCAGCGCTTTGGTGCGCTGTGCCCGTGTCGTTCGTCCCGCGAGAATTGCCTGCGCGGCAGGCGGCGCAGCCGCGCCGAAATAGCCATAGACCATACGGGCACCGACAAATGCCACTACGGTCGTTATTGGTCCGATCAGGCCATGGACGCCCGCCGTCAGGAAGATGCCGCACAATGCGACCGAGATCGAGAATCCGGCCATTCCCGTAATAACCATTCGACGACGACCGGTATGGTCGGACTTGCGCGCCCAGCGTGGTGCCGCGAGTGCCCAGATCAGCGCGGATGCGGAAAATGCGACCGCTATGACACTGTCGGGGATTTTCAGCGACCGCCCGATCGCGGGCATTACCGATTGCAGCGCTGTGTTGCCCGCGCCGATAACCAGCATCACCATGAAGAGCAGCGCGAAATCGCGGTCGATTCGGACGGGGACAGTGCGCGTCATATTGGGTCGTTAAGATGCGAATCGGTACAAGACCAGTCGATGCCGCCTAATCGACGCCCATATTCAGGCGTCGGGTAATCCCGGGATCGAGTACGGCCACCAGAAACCAGCACAGCGCGTTGCGGATGCGATCAGGCACCGTCGACAGACCGCGAAATTCGCCGAGCGACCGTTCGCGGCTGTCCGCCACCTCTCCATCGACATAGCGGCGCATGGTGTCGGCAAAGGCAGCATCCTCGACGCGGAGCATGATTTCCAAGTTTAGATACAAGCTGCGTGGATCGAAATTGGCACTGCCGATATGGACGACATTATCCATCACATAGAGCTTGGTGTGAAGCCGGTGCGGCTGGTACTCGAACACGCGCACGCCCTTTTTCATAAGGCCCGGAAAGGTGAAGCGCGCGGCGCCGATCGTCGTCGAATTGTCGGTCTTTCCCGCCGTCACGACCCGAGCCCGTCCGCGCTCGCCCACCCGGTCGAGGCGTTTGGTGAGGCCGGGTGTCGGCGCGAAATAGGCGGCGACAATGGAAACATCCCGTGCGGCGGCCAGATCATGTCGCATGGTACGCAACCAGGGCGAAAAGCGTCGCATCGGACCGCCGTGCAGCCATCTAACTGGCCCCCGGGGATTGCTCCATTCGGCAAGCGCCCGCCGCAGGTCGCGCATCCGCGCCTTGGGCTGCTGCGTCCAGTCGGCGAGCGCATCGAAATACCCGGTCAGGCGCTCCGTCGCCGGTCCTTCGATTTCAAGGCCCAGGTCGCGCCATGCGTTCGGCCCGCTATCCTCGAAATAGGCGTTGCCGATGTTGAAGCCGCCGATCATCGCGCGCGCCTCGTCTGCAATCGCGAATTTCTGGTGATTCCGCAGCAGGTATCGCCGCCCGAATCGGGGGATGAACAGGCAGACGTCGATCCCGGCTTCGCGCAGCGGCACCAGAAAGCGATCGTTGCCATCGGCTTTGCTGCCGAACCCGTCGATGATCAGCCGCACTGTAACACCGCGATTCGCGGCGTCGATCATCGCCTCACGTACGCGCGTGCCTGCGGCGTCCTCGGCAAAGATATAATAGAGCAACTTGAGTGAGGTTCGTGCGGTATCGATCAGCGCGACGAGCGCATCGAGTCGTTCTGCACCGCCGGTCAATACGGTCAGGCGGTTCCCATCGACGTTACACGTGGTTTGCACTGGCGTTCTGTCCGCGCTTGCGTGCGCGTTGGCAAGGTTGCGTTTGGCGGGGTGCGCTGATAAGTGCCCGCGCTTTCACCGACATCACAAAAGTCAGGATAACAAGCGATGGCGCGCGTCACAGTCGAGGATTGCGTCGACAAGATCCCCAACCGGTTCGACCTGGTTCTGCTCGCCGCGCAACGCGCGCGTCAGATTTCGGGCGGTGCCGAACTCACGATTGATCGCGATCGCGATAAAAACCCGGTCGTCGCCCTGCGCGAAATCGCCGAGGAAACCGTGGTGCCGACCGAGCTGGCGGAAACGCTGGTCGGTAACCTGCAGAAGGTTCGTGTCGATGATGACGACGCGATCGACGAAATGGGCTCGCTGAGCCAGTCGGCCGAAGCCCTGCGCCTGACGGCAGCTGCACCTCCGCGGAACCAGAATCTGGGTGCGGACTACGACGGATAGCGCGCTTGAATAGCGGAGCTATTCAAACAGACGCTACCGGCCGGCCGGCCTCGCTGTAGCGAGGACCGACGGCGTTACTTTGCCACGGCGGCCTTCAATAAAGAAACACCGTTTGGGCTGAGCTTGTCGAAGCCCTGTTCTTTTTCGTGACAGCGGTGCGTAAGAAGGACAGCCCTTCGACAGGCTCGGGGCGAACGGATTGGTGGGTCTGCTCTTTAACCTTCAGCGCCCACGGTCCCCCCGGGCCGACGCTTACGCCACCGCCTTCAGCTTCACCGTTTCCAACGGCTTGATGTCCTCGGCATGTGCCCAGCACAGGTCTTTCAAACCTAGCGTGCGCCCGTCATGCGACTGGATCACGATCTGCCCGATCGGCTGATGGTCGCGCTCGTCGACCAGCACGGGGGTCGACGGGCCACAGGCTTCCCATTTCTCGCCCCATTGGCGCAGCGCGAGCATGGCGGGCAACAGCTCCGCACCCTTTTCCGTCAGGCGATATTCGATCTTGCGCCGGTCCTCTGCCATCGCCTCGCGTGACAATATGCCGTGATCGACCAGACGACCGAGCCGGTTGGCCAGGATGTTGCGGGCAATGCCCAGCGTTCCCTGGAACTCCTCGAAATGATGCAAGCCGTTGAAGGATGCGCGCAGGATGAGGAACGACCAGCGTTCGCCCATCGCCTCCAGCGCGGCGGGCAGCGCACAATTCGCCGCCAGTTCCCTAAGGTCTTCCTTCAGGTGTCCCATCCTTGCATCAGCCTATCGTAATCATACGGTCACACAAGCCGTAAAAAATGTTGCGGTGCCGCACTAGTTTTCAGTTGCAACTTAAAATCTAGTAGACTAGGTAGTGATTCGCAACTGGAAAAGAAAGGGCCTCCCCATGGTTCGTACCGCACTCGTCACCGCCGCTTTGATGTTCGGCATGACCGCGCCTGCTTTCGCGCAGTCGCCCACCTATCGCCTCGTGCCCGCAACAGCCGTGACCAAGGCTGGCAGCGTAATTGCAGGCGACGTCCTTTGGGCCTGCAGCACCGATGGCTGCACCACGGGCAAGGCGACCTCGCGCCCCGCAATCGTGTGTGAACAGGCCGCTAAAAAAGTTGGCAAGCTTGCCAGCTTCGCCGTCAACGCGACCCCCTTCGACGAAGCAGCACTCGCCAAATGCAATACCAAGGCGCGCGCCTGAATCCTTTACCGATTGCATGCCTTCTCTTCTCGGCATGTGTGCCTCACGGGGTCGCGACCATTGTCGCGGCCCCGCTTTGTTTCTAGGCGTCCGATTCAATGGAGCGTCTGGGCGGGAATAACCGAATCGAGGGGGCATTGCGCGGCGGCATCGTCGCGTTGGGGAACTTCGATGGATTCCATGAGGGGCATCAGGCCGTCGTCGGTCGCGCGGTCGAACTCGCCCGTGCAGAAGGGCGCCCCGCCATCGTCGCGACGTTCGATCCGCACCCCGTCCGCTTCTTTCGCCCCGAAACGCCGCCGTTCAGCCTGACGACGCTCGAACAGCGCCAGCGCCTGTTCGCGAAGGCGGGGGCCGATGCGATGCTGGTATTCCATTTCGACGCGACCCTTGCGGCTGTCGGCGCGCAGGACTTCGTAATCGACTATCTGGTGAAGCGCGCCGGGGTCGCCGGCGTCATCACCGGGGGGGATTTTACCTTTGGCGCAAAGCGGGGCGGCAATGTCTCCGTCCTCGCCGGTCTGGCGAAATCGCACGGCCTGTTGTGCGAAGCCGTCGGCCCGGTCGCCGATGGTGGCGAAATCGTCTCGTCGAGCCGCATTCGTGAAGCGCTGCAGGAGGGCGATCCCGAAACGGCGGCGCGCCTGCTGACGCGGCCTTTTGCCATAGAGGGCATCGTGCAGGACGGTGACAAGCTGGGCCGTACGATCGGCTATCCCACTGCCAACATCGACATGGGCGGCTATCTGCGCCCGCGTTACGGCATCTATGCGGTGCGGGGGCGGTTGCCGGATGGCCGTGTGATCAACGGTGCAGCGAATCTCGGCGTACGGCCGACCTTCGATCCTCCGAAGGAGCTGCTCGAACCCTATTTCTTCGACTTCTCGGGCGACCTCTATGGACAGACGGTCGAGGTGGAACTCCACGCTTTCCTGCGGCCCGAGGCAAAATTCGATAGCCTTGACGCCCTGACCGCGCAGATGGAACGGGATTGCGCAGAGGCGAAACGCATTCTCTCGGCTGCTCCGTCACTCTGAAGCAGGGTTTGCCTCGGGGCAAATTTCCGCTGTCCTACACGTCGCCGGTCGTTGTAGCCGTTTTCGATGGCCCAGGCACTGACAGTTCGCCCCGTTCGCCCCTTTTGCATCGTCCCGCAGGCGCCATCCGCAAGCCCCGAGTTTTTTATCCGCACGGCACACCTTCGTGACCTTTGTCTCATATTGATACGGATTCGCCGCTGCTACAGCAGCATTGTCAATTCAACCGACCGAGTCATCGCGCCGAATCCTCCATCTGGGGGCAGGACTTTGACCGTGGTCAGTGTTCCGCTAAGCGCAGCCCCCAGATGACCGACGCCCCCGAAAGCACACGCGACTACCGCGACACCGTCTTCCTGCCGAAGACCGATTTCCCCATGAAGGCCGGACTCCCGCAAAAGGAGCCGGGCATTCTCGCGCGGTGGCAGGCCGATGGCGCGTACCAGCAACTGCGCAAGGCGCGCGCGGGTCGCGAGAAGTTCATCCTCCACGACGGCCCGCCGTACGCCAACGGCGACATGCACATCGGCCATGCGCTGAACCACATCCTGAAGGACATGGTGTGCCGCACGCAGAATCTGCTGGGCAAGGACGCGCCGTACGTGCCCGGCTGGGATTGCCACGGCCTGCCCATCGAATGGAAAGTCGAAGAGGCATACCGCAAGAAAAAACTGAACAAGGACGAGGTGCCCGCGCCCGAATTTCGCGCCGAATGTCGCGCCTATGCTCAGGGCTGGGTCGATACGCAGCGTGAGCAGCTGAAACGGCTGGGCATCAACGGCGACTGGGACAACCCCTATCTGACGATGGATTTCGACGCCGAGGCGACGATCGTCCAGGAATTGATGAAGTTCGCGACCAGCGGCCAGCTTTACCGCGGCGCAAAGCCGGTGATGTGGTCGCCGGTCGAAAAGACCGCGCTGGCCGAGGCCGAGGTCGAATATGAGGACATCGTATCGACCCAGATCGACGTGGCGTTCGAGATCGTGGAGTCGCCGATCCCCGAACTGGTCGGCGCGCATGCGGTGGTGTGGACGACGACGCCGTGGACGATTCCGGTCAACCAGGCTTTGGCTTATGGGCCGGAGGTTGAGTATCGCGTTCTACGTCTTGAGGAGGGCAACGGGTCGGTCCGCAGGTTTTTGGTCGCAACCGAGCTCATGGATCAATTTCTTGTTCGCTCGAAGCTCGCGCTGGTACCAGTCGGCGAGGGTGAAAAGTTCGGCAAGATCACAACTGAATATCCGCTGCTGAAAGGCTCCGATCTCGCCGGAACCATCGCCCGACACCCAATGCACCGTCTCGGCGGGTTCTTTGCAAAGCCCCGCCCGTTCCTGCCCGGCGATTTCGTGACCACCGAACAGGGCACCGGCCTCGTCCATATGGCGCCAGACCATGGCGAGGACGATTTTGACCTGTGCAAGGCGAATGGCATCGATCCTGTGTTCGCGGTCGAGGGGGACGGGAAATATCGCGCGAATTGGGAATGGCTTGGCGGACAGGGGAGCGTCATCAACCCCAAGTTCAACGCGCCCGACGGCCCGATCTGCGAAGACCTGCGCGCGGCGGGTGCGCTGCTCGCGGCGAGTGCGGACTACAAGCACAGCTACCCGCACAGCTGGCGGTCGAAGGCGAAGGTCATCTTCCGCGCGA
Organism: Sphingomonadales bacterium; assembly: GCA_040004295.1. Classification (GTDB taxonomy): domain Bacteria; phylum Pseudomonadota; class Alphaproteobacteria; order Sphingomonadales; family Sphingomonadaceae; genus Sphingomonas_O. Next base: position 19,328 of record JBDUBD010000032.1, read on the forward strand.
CGCCGCAGTGGTTCATCCCGGTGGATAAGCCCCTCCCCTGAAGGGGAGGGGCTAAGTCTTCGCGAAACCGCGCTCGCCGCGATCGCCGCCACCCGCTTCGTCCCCGAAAAGGGCCGCAACCGCATCGGCTCCATGGTCGAGGGTCGCCCCGACTGGGTGATCAGCCGCCAGCGCGCCTGGGGCGTACCGATCACCTTGTTCGTGAAAAAGGGGACGAACCAGTACCTCACCGACCCCGCGGTCAACGCGCGGATCGTGGACGCCATCCGCGCGCAGGGCGTCGACGGGTGGAGCGCGGAGGCCGCACCCGCGCTGCTCGGCTCCGATTACGACGTGGCCGATTACGAACAGGTCACCGACATTCTCGACGTCTGGTTCGATAGTGGCTGTACCCACGCGTTCGTGCTCGAAAGCGGCAAATGGCCCGACATGCGCTGGCCCGCGGACCTGTATCTGGAAGGGTCCGACCAGCATCGCGGCTGGTTCCAGTCATCGCTCCTCGAAAGCTGCGGCACACGCGGGCGTGCGCCGTACGACGCGGTGCTGACCCACGGGTTCACGATGGACCAAAAGGGCATGAAGATGTCCAAGTCGCTGGGTAACACCATCAACCCGCTCGACCTGATGCGCGATTACGGCGCGGACATCCTGCGGCTGTGGGCGCTGTCGGTGGACTTCACCGAGGACCACCGCATCGGGAAGGAAATCCTTCAGGGGGTGTCCGACCAGTATCGCAAGCTCCGCAACACCTTCCGCTACCTGCTGGGGGCGCTCGAAGGCTTCGACGAGAGCGAGCGGGTTGCGGTTGCGGAGATGCCCGAGTTGGAGCGGTACATCCTTCATCTGCTGGCGGACATGGATGCGAAGCTGCGCCAGGCGGTCGATGATTTCGACTTCAACACCTACGTCCGGCTGCTCGCGGATTTCGCCAACAACGATTTGTCGGCGTTCTACTTCGATATCCGCAAGGACAGCCTGTATTGCGACGCGCCGACCAGCACAAAGCGCCGCGCCTGCCGCACCGTGATGGACACACTGTTCCACGCACTGGTCCGCTGGGCCGCGCCGGTGCTGGTGTTCACGGCGGAGGAAGTGTGGGGGACGCGGTATCCGGAGGCGGGCAGCGTGCATTTGCTGGAGTGGCCGGAGGTGCCTAGCCATTCCCACGAGGGTGGCGACGAACTGGTGGCGAAATGGGGACATATTCGCCAAGCTCGATCAATAGCCAATGAACTGATTGAGCCACTTCGGCGCGAGAAAAAGTTAGGTTCGAGCTTGCAAGCGGAAGTCGTTGTTCGTCTCGCGACACCGGACGCTGTTCGCGACGTGGAATCAGTTGATTTGGCCGAGGTTTGCATTGTCTCTGCGGCGAAAGTTGAAATGTCATCAGCCGCCGACGAAAGTGGAGTTGCTATTAAGGTCACCACCCACCACAAATGCGGTCGCTGTTGGCGTCACCTCCCCGAAGTGACCGAGGACGGCGCGCTGTGCGGGCGGTGTGCGGAGGTGCTGGCGTGAGTGCGCTCATTTCTCCCCTCCCCTTCAGGGGAGGGGCCGGGGGTGGGTCCGCGTTCGACCTGTACGATGGGAAGCGTTGACAGCCCCCACCCCAACCCAGTTCGGCCCGTCTTGGGTCGTCCGGGGGACGATCTGGGCCGAACTCCTGAAGGGGAGGGGCTATGATGACCCCCAACCGCACTTTCGGCCTCGTCATCGCCGCCATCGTGTTCGCGATCGACCAGTTGACGAAATACATCGTCACTGTCCCGCTTCAGCTCGAATCGATCGGCCAGATCGTGATCCTGCCGATCTTCAACCTGACCTGGGTCGAAAACTACGGCGTGTCGCTCGGCCTGTTCACGGCGAAGAGTGAGGCGATGCGCTGGGGCCTTGTCGTCGCAACCGGCGCAATCGCCACCTTCGTCGCGGTCTGGTTGTGGCGAGAGGTGAATCGCAAGGACGTGTTCGGCCTCGGCCTCATCCTCGGCGGTGCGATCGGAAATATCCTCGACCGGGTGCGTTTCGGTCACGTCGTCGACTTCGCCGATCTGCATTTCGGCGCGTTCCGCCCGTTTCTCGTTTTCAATATCGCCGACGCCGCTATAACCATCGGCGTTCTCATCCTCCTGTTGCGGGCGCTGTTGTCGCGCGACACTCCGAAGGCCGATGCCAATGCGTAAGTTCGTACCCGTCCTTATTATCGCTGCAACGCTTAGTGCTTGCGGCTCGACCGGTGGCGTTTTCAGCCGCGCCCGCCCCGACGAACTCGCCGTCGCACGCGCGGCGCCGCTGGTCGTCCCCCCCGATTTCGCGCTGCGGCCGCCCGTCCCCGGCGCACCGCGCCCGCAGGAGGCCGACAGCTCGACACTCGCGCTTCAGGCGATGTTCGGTGGTCCGGCGGCGCGCAGCCCCGCCGAGAATGCAACGCTCGGTTCCGCCGGCGTGGTTCGCGCCGATCCCGGTATCCGTTCGACCGCCGGATCGCCCGGCACGGTCGTCGTCGACAAGGGTGCGGCAACGCGTGACGTCGTCGCGGCCCCCGCCACCGAGGGGCAGGGTGCCAAGGCCACGACGCCGAACTGATCCGCTTTACAGGCTAGCAAAAAAGGCCCCGGCATCGCTGCCGGGGCCTTTTTTCAACTGACGTCCCGGCCGAAGCCGGGACAATGCAGGTTAGAAGCTGACGCCGACGCTGCCGACGACTGCCCCGTTCGAAATTTTCTTGCCGGATGATGCCGCAATGAAGTTGGCATCCGTGTCGACATACGACACGCCCACCGTGATCGCCTTAAACGTGGCGGTCGCGCCGACGGACCAGTCGGTGTATTCGCTTTTGACTCCGTCGCTTGCGAGCCAGCTAGGGCCAAAGCTGTGACCGAGATGGCCGATCAAGCCGAGTGGCGTACCGGGAATCGAGGCCGACAGGTCGCCCGCCAGATAGACGTTGTCACGGCTCGCACCCGTCGCTTGGTCGAGCTTCAGTGCTTTCTGTTTTGGTGCATAGGCGACCGTACCCTTGGCCGTCACCGGTCCGAACGTGTGCGAGACGGCGAGGTACGGCTCGGCGAAGTCGCTGCTCGACGTGTCGCCTGCAATCTTCGTTTTGGGATAGTAGTAGTACAGCACGCCGATATCGAAGGTGGTGCCGCCGAACGTCTTTTTGAAGCCACCGATCAGGTCGAGTTCGACGCCGGATGTGCCCGCGGCGGTGACATAGCCGTTGACCGACGAACCCCAGACCGAAACGTAGAAGCCCGATTCATGGGCAACGGTGATGCTGCCCTGGATCGCCGCGTTGTTGTCGGTCTGCGAAACGCCGCGGAAACGGTAATCCGTGACGACGGTTGCGCTGCCGTTGATGGTGATTGCGGGCGGCGGTGCCGTGTCTTCGGCAAACGCCGGAGCGGCGGCAGTGAGAGCGATGGCGCTGCAGAGGCAGCTAAGAACAATGCGCATGGACTTCCCTTTGTTTCTACGGGCCTTTTTGCCCAGGGTCGTCCCACCTGCTTCGGCGCGCGCCGACCTCTGTAAACTGGGTCGCATCATCGCCTGGGGCCGCTATTGCCCATCCATTGTGCGCTGCACAACAGAAAACAACGATTCGGAAACAATCCGGAAATAAGTGTTGCGCCTCCGCAACAGTTATTGCGTGGAAAGGGCCTGCGACAGGTCATTGATGAGGTCGCGGACATCTTCCAGGCCGATGTTGAGCCGGATGATGGACCGACCCGGCCACGGCACTGCGCTGCGAGCGCGGCCCGGCTCGGACGGAATGGCGAGACTTTCGTAGCCGCCCCAACTATATCCAATGCCGAAGTGTTGCAGCGCATCGACGACCCTCGCCGCTGCGGTTGCGCTGTCATCTTTCAGAACAAAGCTGAACAGGCCGGTACTGCCCCGGAAATCGCGTGTGAAGATGTCATGACCCGGGCAATCCGGCAGCGCGGGATGCAGGACGCGGGCGACCTGTGGCTGCTCGGTGAGCCAAAGCGCGATTTCCAGCGCCGAATCACGATGTCGGGCAAGGCGAACGTCGAGCGTGCGCAGGCCGCGCGTCGCGAGATAGGCATCGTCGGGGCCGACCGTCTGGCCCAGTACCTGTGCGGTCAGGCGCAATGCTTCCCAAGTCCCGGGCGCAGATGTGACCGACCCGATCATCACGTCCGAATGCCCGACGATGTACTTGGTGCAGGCGAGGATCGACAGGTCGATACCGAGCCCGATCGTTGGAAAATACAGCGGCGTCGCCCAGGTGTTGTCGATCAGCGTGATTAGCCCGTGCGCCTTCGCAACGGCGACGATCGCGGGCACATCCTGCACTTCGAAGGTCAAGCTGCCGGGCGATTCCATGAAGATGGCGCGCGTGTTCGGCTGGATCAAAGCTTCGATGCCTGCGCCGATCAGTGGGTCGTAATAGGTCGTCGTGATCCCGCGCTGGGCAAGATAGGCATCGCAGAGCCGTCGCGTCGGATCGTAGGCGCTATCGACCATCAATAAGTGATCGCCGGGCTTGAGTATCGAGAGGAGTGCACACGCCACTGCCGCCGCGCCTGACGGATAGAGCATCGTGCCCTCGGCCCCCGGCTCCAACGCGGTCAGAGCGTCGGACAGCGACCACTGAGTCGGCGTTCCGCGGCGACCGTAGAACCAGTGCCCGTCGGCGTTGGTCTTCACGCCATCGCGAAGCGCCGCAGTGTCGGAGTAGAGGATCGTCGAGGCGCGCCACACCGGTGCGTTGACAACGGGGCCGGTCCATTCAGGGCGGCGACCACCCTGGACGATCGTCGTTGCGGGGCGGGTTTCGCCCTTATCCGTCACGCCGCGCCGATGGCCTTGGGCGTGTTGGGA
>JBDUBD010000001.1:0-64361 GCA_040004295.1 Sphingomonadales bacterium
CGATGGTGAACTGGATGGCATCGACACGCGCGAAATAGGCTTCGTCCAGCACGTGCTGGCGGCCCGGGCGCGTCAGTTTCTGTTGCCCAAGCATTGAGGACAGCATGTCGGTGACGGCGTCGAGCGGCGCGACGACCGGCAAGCCGGCGACGGCGCACATTTCCTCGAGCTTTGCGCGCAGGCTGGTATTGGCCAATGTAAACAGTACCAGCCCCGGATTCTTGCAGATATCCGTCATGATCCGCGAGAGATGGCCTTCGCTCCGCACCATCGGCCAGAAGTGTTTGACCGGCTCGACATCGTCGAACAGAGCCATTGCGGCCTTGGCCACGGCTTCCAGCGTTTCGCCGGTCGAGTCAGACAGCAGGTGGAGGTGGAGCCGGTTCACCGACGTTCCTCTGCACAATATGCAGCCTGTGCACAAATTGCGGGAAAACTGCCCGGTCAAACCTCTGCGCAAACTGGTCGGCCGAAACGTTCGACAGATCCATCGTTTCCGCTCCCACATCTATCCACAAGGAGGCGATTCCAAGCCGACCCTGTGGATAACGGGAATGCATGAGTCCGACTCCGCCGATTTCCGCCAGACCGTCGAAGTCAAACTGTTGGCAGAACCAAGCCTAGCGCATAAGCCCCGCGAAACGCCCTACCAACATCCTCCATCAACCTTTTATTAACTTAATAGTATAGGAAGAGCGCTTGACCGGACCGAACGCCCTGTCGCCCATCATGCGGGTCCTTTCGGGCGAGCGGCTGGACCGCCCGCCGGTGTGGTTCATGCGCCAGGCCGGACGTTATCTTCCTGAGTACCGGGCCTTGCGTGCCGAAAAAGGCGGGTTTCTGGCACTGGTCTATGACCCTGAAACCGCGGTGGAAATTACGCTCCAGCCGTTGCGCCGCTTCGGCTTCGACGCGGCAATCCTGTTTTCCGACATCCTCGTCGTGCCCCACGCTATGGGACAGAGGCTGTGGTTCGAGGAGGGGGAAGGACCGCGCCTCGCGCCGATCCTGCTTGAGGCCAATCTTGCTGATTTCGAACCCGATCTCAACAAGCTTGAACCGATCTACAGAACGGTTGCGGGCGTAAAGGCGGCCCTGGCGCCCGATCAGGCATTGCTGGGCTTTGCGGGAAGCCCCTGGACGATTGCGACGTACATGATCGCGGGGCAGGGAAGCCGTGACCAGAACGATGCGCGCCGGCTGGCCTATCGCGATCCGGTCAAGGTCGGTGAGCTGATCGCCGCGATCACCGCCACGACAATTGCCTATCTGCGGGCACAGATCGATGCGGGCGCCGATGCCATCCAGTTGTTCGACAGCTGGTCTGGATCGCTATCACCCGCGCAATTCGAACGCTGGGTCATCGCGCCCAATGCCGCAATCGTTTCCGCGCTGCGTGAATCGCATCCGGGCACACCCGTCATCGGATTTCCGAAAGGTGCGGGCGGAAAGCTGCCCGCCTATGCCCGCGAAACCGGCGTTTCGGCGGTCGGTATCGATGAAACGGTGTCGCCGGAGTGGGCGGATTCGACCCTTCCGGCCGATCTTCCGGTGCAGGGCAATCTCGACCCCCTGGCGCTCGTTACCGGCGGCGCGCAGCTCACCGAGGCCGTCGATCGCATTCTGAAGGCGTTCGGCAACCGCCCGCATATCTTCAATCTTGGTCACGGCATTGTCCCCGACACGCCGATCGCCCATGTTGAGGCCGTGCTTGCGCAGGTTCGGGGTCGCTGACGATGGATACGCTGGTGGGATGGCTGGGTGCCGCCTATCCTTGGGTTAAAGCCGCGCACCTGATTTTCGTCATCTTCTGGATGGCGGGTCTATTCATGTTGCCGCGATTTTTGGTGTATCATCAGGAAACCATCCCGGGATCGCCGGAGGAGGGCCGCTGGGCGGTGCGAGAGGCCCGACTGGTGTCGATCATCCTCAACCCCGCTCTGCTCGCTGTATGGGCCTTTGGCTTGATGCTGCTCGTCAACATCGGTGCCGCCACCGAGACATGGTTCCGGCTGAAGTTTCTCGTGGTTGTCGGACTTACCCTCTACCAGTTCTGGATGGTCAATTATGCGCGCAAGCTGTCAGCCGGGCAGCGGACCGCCTCTGGTCGAACGCTGCGGCTGCTCAACGAAATTCCGTCGCTGGCTACGATCCTGATCGTCATCCTCGTCATTGTCCGGCCATTCTGAAAGCTGTCATTATGCCTCTTTTTACCGTGCTTGCTGCTGCGGCGGCCCAAGCAGCATCTCCCTCCGCGCAGGAACAGGATTTGCATTGCATCGCCGTGATTTCGGCGATTATTGGCAAGGCCGACGAGAACAAGCGTGCAGCGGTTACGCCATTGGTGATGTATTATGTCGGGCGGGTGGCCGGTCGCGATCCGACGCTGAAGCTCGAACCCGAGTTGCGCCGTGTCTATGCCAATCAAGCGGCCTTCCAGAAAACGTTTCCGGCCGAAGCAGCGCGTTGTGGCGCGGAAATGGATATCGTCGGCAAGGATTTGGTGCGGATGGGGGAAGCGTTGAAGCAAAGCGAGACAGGCGGTCCGAAATAGCCGCCTTGAACGTTGACGACCATTCTGACGGCTTGACTTATCGGCCTCGCCCGACGACATAACGGCCTTGCGGACCTGTCCGCAGATTTACGAGCATCGGTCCTCGATACGCTCGCGTGACGCAAATATGCTGTCCGACCAGATCCCGAAAGAATAAGAATGCATCTGAAAGAACTTAAGAAAAAAACTCCTGCCGAGCTGGTCGAGATGGCCGAAGCGCTCGGTGTCGAGAGCGCGTCGACGCTCCGCAAACAAGATCTGCTGTTCGCGATCCTGAAGGTTCAGGCGGAGAACGGCGAGCTGGTGATGGGCATCGGTACCATCGAAGTCCTGCAGGATGGCTTCGGCTTTCTGCGCAGCCCCGAAGCGAACTATCTCGCTGGACCTGACGACATCTATATTTCGCCCAACCAGGTCCGCAAACACGGCTTGCGCACCGGTGACACTGTCGAGGGCGAGATTCGCGGTCCCAAGGATGGCGAACGCTATTTCGCGCTGACCAAGCTGACTGCGGTCAATTTCGACGATCCGGAAGCCGTGCGCCACCGTGTCAACTTCGACAATCTGACGCCGCTCTATCCCGAATCGAAGCTCAGCCTCGATACGCTCGACCCGACGGTTAAGGACAAGTCGGCGCGCGTCATCGACATCATTTCGCCGCAGGGAAAAGGCCAGCGTACGCTGATCGTCGCACCACCACGTGTCGGCAAAACAGTGATGCTGCAGAACATCGCCAAGGCGATCACCGACAACCATCCAGAGGTATTCCTGATCGTGCTGCTCGTCGACGAGCGGCCCGAGGAAGTCACCGACATGCAGCGCAGCGTGAAGGGCGAGGTCATCTCCTCGACCTTCGACGAGCCCGCGACACGCCACGTGCAAGTTGCTGAAATGGTTATCGAAAAAGCCAAGCGTCTGGTCGAGCACAAGAAGGACGTGGTCATCCTGCTCGATTCGATCACGCGTCTGGGCCGCGCCTACAACACCGTCGTCCCGTCATCGGGCAAGGTGTTGACCGGCGGTGTCGATGCCAACGCACTCCAACGCCCGAAGCGTTTCTTCGGTGCCGCGCGTAACATCGAAGAGGGCGGTTCGCTCTCGATCATCGCGACCGCGCTGATCGACACCGGCAGCCGCATGGACGAAGTCATCTTCGAAGAGTTCAAGGGCACCGGCAACTCGGAAATCGTCCTCGACCGCAAGGTCGCCGACAAGCGCGTCTTCCCGGCGCTCGACGTCGGCAAGTCGGGTACCCGCAAGGAAGAACTGCTCGTCGAAAAGGGCAAGCTGTCGAAGATGTGGGTGCTGCGCCGCATCCTCATGCAGATGGGCACGATCGACGCGATGGAATTCCTGCTCGACAAGATGAAGGATTCGAAGACCAACGAAGACTTCTTCGATAGTATGAACTCGTAACGCATCCGATCTGCACGAAAGACGTTAGTACCATATGATCGAACTCTTCGCGACGGTCGCCGCGACCGCCACCGAACCGATGTCGCTGGCATGGCTGTGGAGCCACATCGTCTCCGACTTCCAGAACATCGGTACGCCGTCGGCGCTGACGGCGTTCGGAACGGTGGTATTGCTCGACATAGCGCTGGCGGGCGACAATGCGATCATCGTCGGTGCGCTGGCGGCGGGGCTTCCCCCCGAACAGCGCAAGAAGGTTATTGCGATCGGCATCCTGGCGGCACTGCTGCTGCGGATCGTATTTGCCGTGGCGGTGCTTTACGGACTCGAGCGGTTCAAGGAATACGGCCTTGTCCTCGGTGGTGGCTTGCTGCTGCTGTGGGTTTCGTGGAAAATGTATCGTGAATTGCAGCCCAAGGGTGCAGCGGGCGGTTCGGCGGAAGTCGCTGGCGACGAACACAGCGGCATAAGGCCCGCGAAATCGTTCGCGTCGGCGGCCTGGGCGGTCGCGGTTGCCGATGTGTCGATGAGCCTCGACAACGTGCTCGCCGTCGCGGGTGCCGCGCGCGAACACCCCGGGATCATGGTCATTGGCCTGATCCTGTCGGTCGCGATGATGGGTGTGGCGGCGAATGTGATAGCCAAATATATCGAACGCTATCGCTGGATCGCGTGGGGCGGGCTGGTGATCATCATCTACGTCGCGGGCAAAATGATCTATGATGGCTGGCACGATTTCGCGCCGACCGCACAGGCGCTGATCGGTTGACTTGCGGCTTGTCCCCGACGCCCGCATAACGCGGGCAAAGGGGACACGCAGATGAAGATCACGGTCGATGTCGATTGCACACCCGAAGAGGCGCGGCGGTTCATGGGGCTGCCCGACCTGACGCCGATCCATGATGCCTATATCTCGCAGATGCTCGATGTGGTGAAGACCGGCGGCGTTTCGCGCGATACGCTGGAGGGCATGATGAAAAACTGGATGCCGATGGGCGAAACGGGAATGAAGCTGTGGCAACAGTTGTTCGACAATGTGACGGGATCGACCAAGCGCTGACGCCACAAGGGGAGGCAACGCCAACCATTTTCGCGCGTTCGACCGGGGCGCTTCCCTCCGCGATCGCAATTGTCCGCGTGAGCGGACCACAGAGCGCGGCAGCACTCGAGGCGATGACGCGTCGGGCACTTCCTTCGCCGAGAGCCGCAGTTATCCGCCGCCTTTATGATGCTCGCGAAGACTTGCTGGACTCGGCGATGGTCCTCTGGCTACCCGGTCCCGATACGGTGACGGGGGAAGACCTAGTAGAGTTTCACCTGCACGGCAGCCGCGCCGTGGTGGCGGGTGTCGAAACCGCGCTGTCTGCGCTGCCCGGGTTGCAGGCTGCTGAACCGGGTGAATTTACACGCCGCGCCTTTGAAAACGGACGTATGGACCTCAGCCAGGTCGAGGGGCTCGCCGATCTTCTGTCGGCAGAGACGGCACGGCAACGCACCGCCGCGCTGACGATGGCCGAGGGCGGCTTACGACGTGCGGTGGAGGATTGGCAGGTGCGGCTGCTCGATCTCGCAGCGCGCATCGAAGCGTCGATCGATCACGAGGACGAACCCGATGTCGTCGCTGGTCCACTTGATGCCGATACGCGGGCGCTAGTGGCGTCGCTCGATTCGGCCCTGGCGCATCCTCCGGCAGAGCGGCTGCGTGATGGTGTAAGGATCGGTATCGCCGGACCCCCGAATGCCGGAAAATCAACTCTTATCAACGCTTTGGCTGGCCGTGAGGCGGCGATTGTCTCGCCGATCGCGGGGACGACGCGCGATCTGGTAGAGGTGTCACTCAATCTCGACGGCATTCCGGTCGTCCTGATCGATATGGCGGGTCTCAGGGCCGACAGCCTCGACCCGATCGAGCAGATCGGTATTGCCCGTGCCGAAGAGGCCATGACGCGCTGCGACCTGATCCTCTGGCTAGGCGTTGGGGATGAGGTACCAGAGGGTCGGGTCATGACTGTTGCGACGAAGTCGGACATCGAAGCGGGTCGGCTGGCCGAGCAAGTCGTATCCGCGATCACGGGTGACGGAATTGATGCCCTTCGCGCCGCAATCCGCACACGTGCGGAGGAGCTGCTGCCGTCGCTCGGCGAACTGACGCTGAGCACAGGTCAGCGCGGGCATCTCGCAATGGCGCGCGATGGGCTGATCAGAAGTGTAGGGGAGGTGGACGATGTCTTGCGCGCCGAGGCGGTTCTGCAGGCGATGGTGTCACTCGATCGAATCACAGGCCGTGCGGATACGGAGGCGATGCTCGACGCCCTGTTCGGACGCTTTTGCATCGGCAAGTGATGATGTTCCACGTGAAACGCGCTAAGGGCGCATAATGGACTTCGATGTGATCGTTATCGGCGGCGGACATGCCGGCACCGAAGCGGCTGCGGCTGCGGCGCGGCGCGGCGCGCGGACAGCGCTGATCTCCTTCGACCGGACGATGATTGGTGCAATGTCGTGCAACCCAGCGATCGGTGGTATCGGCAAGGGACATCTCGTTCGCGAGGTCGATGCACTGGACGGCCTCATCGGTCGCGCCAGCGACGCGGCAGCAATTCACTATCGCCTACTCAACCGGTCAAAGGGACCGGCAGTGCAAGGGCCGCGCATTCAGGCTGACCGCAAGCGTTATGCTGCTGCTATCCAGTCGATGCTGGACGCCCAGCCAAACCTCACACTGATGGAGCATGGCGTCAGCGCGCTAAGACTTGATGGCGGAAGGGTGACCGGTATCGTTCTCGACGATGGTACGAACGTCGCCACTCGCGCGGTCGTTATCGCCACCGGCACATTTCTCAATGCGCGAATGTTCCGTGGGGCCGATACCGAAGTCGGTGGCCGGGTCGGCGAACGCTCGGCGATCACGCTCGGCGAACAACTGCGTTCGCTGTCGCTGCCGATGGGGCGGCTCAAGACCGGCACGCCGCCGCGACTCGATGGTCGAACCATCGACTGGTCGCGCCTCGATGTACAAGCTAGCGATGACGACCACTGGACGATGTCGCCGCTGGGTCAGCGCGTCCTGCCACAGCTTTTCTGTGCGATTACGCGGACCAATAGTGCGACGCACGATGCCATCCGCGCGGGTTTGGTCGATTCGCCACTCACGACAGGAGCAATAGAGGGGCAGGGGCCGCGCTATTGTCCCTCGGTCGAAGACAAGGTGACGCGGTTCGGCGACCGTGATGGGCATCAGGTATTCCTCGAACCGGAAGGCCTTGATTCGCATCTTATCTATCCGAATGGACTTTCCACGTCATTGTCGGTCGCAACACAGCAGAAGATGTTGCGAACGATCGACGGACTGGAAACGGTCGATATCGTCGTGCCGGGCTACGCCGTCGAGTATGACTATCTCGATCCCCGCGCGCTCGATCATCGCCTCGCGCTCGACGCAATACCGGGTGTGTTCTGTGCCGGGCAGATCAACGGGACAACTGGTTATGAGGAAGCGGCAGCACAGGGCCTGATCGCTGGTGCCAACGCCACCGCTGCGGCACTGGATCTCCAGCCCGTCAGCGTCGAGCGCGATCAAGGTTACGTCGGGGTCATGATCGACGATCTCGTTCTGCAGGGAGCGAGTGAACCCTATCGGATGCTGACCGCACGTGCCGAGCATCGCCTTGCTCTACGCGCGGACAATGCTTCGACACGGCTGACGCCGGTTGGAATCGGATCCGGGATAGTGGGTCAAGAGCGGATAAAATGGTGGAACAGTCGCGCTATCGAGCTCGAAAACGCGCGACTGGGCGCGACCGACGTCGATGCTGACGTGGCAACGGAGGTAGCGACTGACGCCCTGTACGCACCGTATCTTCAGCGTCAGGATTCCGAGCGTCGCAGCCTTGCGGCCAGTGATGCATTGTCGCTCCGCGACGATATGCGGTGGTCGGCAATTCCCGGTCTCTCCAACGAAATGATCGAGCGACTGGGACATGCACGTCCCAGAACGCTTGGCGAGGCTCGCCGAGTCCGTGGCGTTACGCCAGCCGCCTTGGCGGCAATCATGGTCACCGCAAGACGCGCACATGGATGAGATTGCGGCACGCGCCTGGCTAGACGCACTGCCGGATGTTTCACGTGAAACACATGAAAAGCTTGATCGACTGGTAGCACTTCTGGCCGAAGAAAACGCGCATCAGAACCTGCTAAGCGCCTCGACAATTCCTCACATTCTGGCGCGACACATTGTCGATTCTGCCCAGCTCATACCCCTAGCCAACCGAAGTGATGGCAGGTGGCTCGACCTGGGGAGCGGGGCAGGGCTTCCAGGTCTCGTCATTGCCACGCTTGTCGAGGGGCTGGTTACCCTCGTCGAATCACGGCGTCTTCGGTGCGCCTGGCTATCGCGGGCTGTCGATCTTCTCGATCTAACGAACGTACGTGTAGAGCATAAACGACTCGAACTGCTTTCAGATGCCAGGTTCGATGTCATAACGGCCCGCGCATTTGCGCCGTTGCCGAAACTTTTCACCCTCGCGCACCGGTTTTGCACAGAAGAAACGCTGTGGATCCTGCCAAAAGGGCGTGGCGCAGCGGAAGAACTGGAATCGGTTGCCGACACGTGGCACGGTGTGTTTCACATGGAAACCAGCGTCACCGATCCCGACAGTGCGATCATCGTTGCGCGGAACGTCCGTCCGAAGGGTCGCCGGCGATGATCACGATCTGCGTCGCGAACCAGAAAGGCGGGGTCGGCAAGACGACCACGGCGATAAATGTTGCGACCGCGCTCGCGGCAATGGGCTGGCGCACGCTGTTAATCGATCTTGATCCCCAGGGGAATGCATCGACCGGCCTTGGTGTCTATCACAGCGAACGCCTTCGTTCGAGTTACGAGTTGCTGACCGGCGATTGCACTATGGCTGAGGCGGTCATTGCGACGAAGGTTCCGCGCCTCGATCTGATCGCGGCAACCGTCGATCTCTCCGGTGCGGAGATCGAGCTGGTCGATTTCGAGAACCGTACCGACCGCTTGCGGACGGCGCTCGGTGCGGCGGCCGATGCGCGCTGGGACATCTGCCTGATCGACTGCCCGCCGTCGCTGGGGCTGCTAACGATCAACGCCATGGTCGCCGCACAGTCGCTGCTGGTGCCGCTGCAATGCGAGTTCTTCGCCCTCGAAGGGTTGTCGCAACTCCTTCAAACTATTGATAGAATTCGCGCGAAATTCAATCCCGGCCTCGCCATATTGGGCGTTGCCCTCACCATGTACGATCGCCGCAACCGCTTGACCGAACAGGTCGCGCAGGACGTTCGCGCGGCGTTGGGCACCGCCGTTTTCGATACCGTAATTCCGCGAAACGTACGTCTGTCCGAAGCGCCGAGTCACGGACTGCCGGCGTTGATCTACGACATGCGGTGTGCGGGATCGGAGGCGTATATGAACCTGTCGCGCGAACTCATCGGGCGCCTGCCACCACTGGCCCAGGCGAAAGCGGCATGAGCGATAACGTCGAACCGATTTCCCCGAGGCGCCGCCCGCCGGGCCTTGGCCGCGGCCTTTCGGCATTGTTGGGCGACACCAGCCCGTCCGACATGTCTCGTTCGGACGGCATTCGCGAAATAGCGATCGCCGACATTACACCGCATCCCGGCCAGCCACGCCGTCACTTCGATGAAGGCGCTCTGATCGAACTCGCCGAATCGATTGCGTCGCGTGGTGTGCTTCAACCGATCGTCGTTCGTCCTGCCGGTGACCGCTATCAGATCGTTGCGGGCGAACGCCGCTGGCGTGCGGCGCAGCGGGCGCAACTCCACACGATTCCCGCAATCGTCCGGTCATTCGACGAGGCCGCAACGCTCGAAGTCGCGCTGATCGAGAATATCCAGCGCGAACAGCTCAATGCGGTTGAGGAGGGCGAGGCTTATCGCCGCCTGATCGACGAGCATGGGCATACTCAGGACGCGCTGGCGAAGTTGTTACACAAGTCGCGCAGTCACATCGCCAATCTGATGCGCCTGATGGACCTGCCGGAAAGTGTCCGGAGCATGGTCGCCGACGGTCGCTTGACCATGGGGCACGCCCGCGCGCTGATCGGCGCAGCCGATGCGGAAGGTTTGGCCGCTCAGATTATCAAGGAAGACCTGTCGGTTCGCGCGGCAGAAGCACTTGTAAAGAAAACAAAAAAACCTGCTCCGATCGAATATAAGTCGATGCCTGAGCGTGGATCGAACGCCGATATCGAACTGCTCGAACGGCAACTCGGCGATCTGCTGGGCCTGAAAGTCGGGATCACGCACAAGGCCGGGGCAGGAAGCGTCAATGTGTCGTACGCGACGCTCGATCAACTCGACATGATCTGCCAACGCCTCAGCGGCGGGTCGGTTTAACGACGTCGCTCGGCCGCCCGGGCGAGCCCGACCATTGCCTGGCTTGAAAGCACATCGCCCGCGGTTCTAGGCTGCTTGATCGCCGCTTCGGCATCCATTGCCCGTGTGTGACCCGTCGCCAGCGCAGCCGGAGACCAGATTCGCGCCTGGCGTTCGATGGCATCGCGTTCGCGGGGATTACCGCCGCGTGGCACCGCGCCACCGCGTTTCGCCGAATGAACCCTTGCCACCGCGAGCGCACGGCGACCGACGGCCCGCAGCGTCGGAATCGGCTCTGCCGCACCTTCACCGATCAATTCGGCGGCGAGATCGGCGGTGCGTCCATCGAACAGCGCATCGACCAGCGTCCAGGGCTCGCGCACGTCTATTGCGGCCCCGATCAGCTCGACATCGGCCTGTTCGATCGGGCGCGGACGGTCGGGCGCAGCGTCGGCATAAAGCGCAAGTTTCTCGAGTTCGCGTTGCATCAGGCCCCGGTCGCCGTTGGTCGCCTCTGCGACCATATGCGCGGCTTCGGACGACAGGCGCACACCCATCGCCTGGCCGATCTGCCGCGCGATGGCGTCGGCCTTTTGGCCCTCGGGCTTCCAGCTCGCGTAGGACAGGATGCGCGCGTCGGCGAGAGCGAGTTTGAGCAGCGCCGAGGTGGGGCGAAGCTGGCCCGCGATGACCACGACCGGGCATCCTTCGGGCGCTTCGAGCAAGGCCTCGACCGCCTTCAATAATTCGTCGCCGCCGGTCACGCGAATCCAGCGAGGTCCGCCGAACATGGTGATCGCGGTCGCCTCATCGGGCAGGCGCGCGGGATCGTCTTTCAGAGTCGAGCCGTCGAGATCGACGCGCTCAGCATCGGCGCCCATGGCCGCACCAAGCCGGTCGGACAGGGCGCGCGACCCGGCCTCGTCGGGGCCGTGGAGCAGCAGGAATTTGTAGGTGGCGCCGGGCGAATCGACCGCACGGCCGATCTGGACCTCGTTACCCTTCACTTCGTGGCCGGTTCCGCCGTGCGCCGGGCATAAAGGGCCACACGCGCGACGATCTGGTCGGCAACGACACCGGTCAGCCGTTCGAGCGCGGTGTTTTCGGCGGCGATCGTCGCATAGTCGGAACTGACGACGTCGATGCCCGCGTCCGACCCGGCCGTCGCGTCGAGCACGACCGTGCCGGGGCCGATTTCCACGAGGCGATAGCGTGCGCGCAGCGTCCGTCGCTCGCGCGTCACGGCATCGTCGCGGCGCACGCCGAAGCCGGTGATCTGGTCGTCGAGTTCGACATCGAGCCGGTAGCGAGGGCTGCCCGCGGCGGCGATGCGATCCTTGAGTGCGGAGGACATCAGCCAGCCGGCCTTGCCCTCGATCGGTGCGACATCGACGCCTGACAGGGTCGATGCGACGACGCCCGCGCTGCCGCCCTGATAGAGCGGGGTCAGGCCGCATCCCGCGAGCGAAGCGAACAGCGTGAGGGCGACGACGCGTTTCATGCGACGAGATTGACCAAGCGGTCGGGCACGACAATCACTTTCTTCGGCTCCGCGCCATCGAGGATGCGGCGCACGTTCTCCGACGCGCGGGCGATCGCCTCAAGGTCTTCGCGCGCGGTGCCCTTTGCGACCGTCACCGTGTCGCGCAGCTTGCCGTTGACCTGGATCGCGACCGTCACCTGATCGTCGACCAGCAGCGCCGGGTCGGCGACCGGCCATTCCGCGTCGGCAACCAGGCCGGTATGGCCCATTGCCGCCCAGGCTTCCTCGGCAAGGTGTGGCAGCATCGGCGCGACAAGGCGGACGAGCGCGGTCACTGCGGCATCGCGCGACGCGGAGGGCTTCGCTTTCTCGATCGCGTTGGCGAGTTCGTGGACCTTCGCGACCGCCTTGTTGAACGCGAGCGCGTCGATCGACTCGGCAATACCGGCGATGGCGCGATGCAGGGCGCGGTCGAGTGCCGGGTCGCTGCCGGTGTTGTCGCGTTCGCTCTCGAACAGCCGCCACAGCCGCTGGACAAAACGCCACGTGCCCTCGATCCCACTTTCCGACCAGGGCAGGTCGCGTTCCGGCGGACTGTCGGACAGCATGAACCAGCGCACGGCATCGGCACCATAGGTGTCGAACATCGGCTCGGGGTCGATGGTGTTCTTCTTCGACTTCGACATTTTTTCGACGCGACCGATTTCTGCGGGTTTGCCCGTCGCGACGATCACGCCATCGGTAACTTCATCAGGCGCCAGCCATTTGCCATCGGCGTCCTTGTACGTCTCGTGCGTCACCATCCCCTGTGTGAACAGCCCGGCGAACGGTTCGGTGATCCCAATCTTGCCGATGTGGTTCAGCGCGCGCGTCCAGAAGCGGGCGTAGAGCAGGTGAAGGATCGCATGTTCGACCCCGCCGATATACTGGCCGACCGGCAGCCAGCTTTCGGCCTCCGCCCGGTCGAACGGCGCGTTGTCGGGCTGGCTGGCGAAGCGAATGAAATACCACGACGAATCGACGAAGGTGTCGAGTGTGTCGGTTTCGCGCCGCGCCGGTTCGTTGCAATTCGGACAGCTAACGTTCTTCCACGTCGGGTGCCGGTCGAGCGGGTTGCCTGGTACGTCGAAGCTGACGTCATCGGGCAGTATCACCGGCAGTTGTCCGCGCGGCACCGGCATCACGCCACAGAAATCGCAGTGGATGATCGGGATCGGCGTACCCCAGTAACGCTGGCGCGACACGCCCCAGTCGCGCAGCCGGTATTGGGTCTGCCCCTGGCCCCACATCTCGCGCTCGGCACGCGCGATGATCGCGGCCTTGGCGTCATCGACCGACAGGCCGTCGAGGAAGTCCGAATTGACGAGCGTGCCCGCGCCGTTGAACGCCTCGTTCCCGCGGAAATAGGGATCGGTGATCTCGCCATCGGCAACAACGCGCCGCACCGGCAGCTCGTATTTCCGCGCGAAGTCGAGGTCGCGCTGGTCGTGCGCGGGCACGCCCATAACGGCGCCTGTGCCATAGTCCATCAGCACGAAATTTGCGACGAACACGGGCAGCTTCGCACCCTCGATCAACGGATGCTCGACCGTCAGCCCAGTGTCGAAGCCCAGCTTTTCCGCGGTTTCGATCTCGGCCGCGGTCGTTCCGCCCCTGCGGCATTCCTCGATAAACTGTTCGAGCGCGTAGCGTTTCGCCGCCAGCTCCTGCGCCAGCGGATGGTCGCAGGCGATGGCGAGGAAGCTCGCGCCGTAAATGGTGTCGGGCCGCGTCGTGTAGACGTCGATGATCTCGTCCGAACCGGTCACGGTGAAGCTCGCGCGCATGCCGCGTGACTTGCCGATCCAGTTCTCCTGCATCAGCCGGACCTTGTCGGGCCATTGGTCGAGCGTATCGAGCCCCGCGAGCAAATCCTCGGCAAAGTCGGTGATCTTGAGGAACCACTGGCTGAGCTTCTTCTTTTCGACCAGCGCGCCTGATCGCCAGCCGCGCCCGTCGATAACCTGTTCGTTGGCGAGCACGGTCATATCGACCGGATCCCAGTTGACCGCCGATTCCTTGCGGTAGACCAGCCCCGCCTTGTACAGGTCGAGGAACAGAACCTGTTCGTGCCCGTAATAATCGGGTTCGCAGGTTGCGAGTTCTCTGGACCAGTCGATCGCGAGGCCCAGCCGCTTCAGTTGCGCGCGCATCGCCGCGATGTTGGCGCGCGTCCATTCGCCCGGATGCACACCGCGTTCCATCGCCGCGTTTTCAGCGGGCATGCCGAAGGCATCCCATCCCATGGGGTGAAGCACCTCATGCCCGGTCATCCGCTTGTAGCGCGCAAGCACATCGCCCATCGCGTAATTGCGGACGTGACCCATGTGGATGCGCCCCGACGGATAGGGGAACATCTCCAAGACATAGGCGCGCGGTTTTGCGCTGGCGGAATCGGCAGCAAAGCTCTGCCGCTTGTCCCATTCGGCTTGCCAGCGCGCGTCCGCTTCGAGTGGGTTGAAGCGTGTCGCCATGATCGGTTTATCCGGCGATGGCGTTCCGGCGCAGGTCGCGGGCCTTGGTCAGGATGATGTCTTCCAGCTTCTGGACGGTCGCGGCCTGAACCGGAACGTCGATCCAGGCTCCGCTCTGCTGAACCTGACGCGAGGCGGCGACGCGCAGTGCGTCGGCGCGCAGATCCTGGTCGAGGATGGTGATCGTCAACTTCATCCGTTCGGCGGGCGCGCTGGGGTTCGCGTACCAGTCGGTCACGATAACGCCGCCATTCGAATCGGTCTGCACCAGCGGCATGAAGCCCACGGTGTCGAGTGCGGCGCGCCACAAATAGCTGTTGATGCCGATGGTCGTGGTGCGCGACGCGGCGAGATCGGCGGTCTTAGGCCGCTTGTTCTTCGAACCGCAGGCGGCAAGTGGGGCAATCAGGATCATCGCGGCAAGGACGATACGGCGTTTCATGTAGGGCGATTCCTCAGGGGCGAAGTGATACTCGCGTGTGGCGCTATGCGTTAGGCGATGGCTGCACCGCCCGCAAGCGCGACCGCCTCAACACGATAAACGACATTTTGTGTGTGAGTCCTGCAACACGCACGAAACAAAAGCACTGTAGGGGTTTTCGTGAGGGCGGAAATGCCTATGTGCTTCGGGTGGAAATAAAAGGGGTTTACGAGTCGCGATGACGACGAGGCGGATTTTGGGCGGAATGGCGGCGGGCGCAATGCTCGTGTCGCTTGCCGCGCTGTCGCCCGCGATCGGTGCCTCTAAGTCCCCCGATGCGCTGGGGCCGCGTATCTCGCTCGGCTTCGGTGACGGTATCGGTTCGTTTACGCCCGCCGCGACCGACGCACGGCTTGCGGCATCGCTTTCTCGCTCCGGCCTGTCGAGCAGCGGCTTTCGCTTCACCCCGGCTTCATCGGTTCGACTCACTCGGTCGGTGACCGTAGCCGTTCGAGCGCGCTCGAACGCAGAAAGTGCCGCTAGCGGTCAAGCGGGACTGGTCGCATCGACCGCGCCGTCGATTGCACCGATCGCGTATAACCTTGGCGTTGCTGTCGGCTGGAAGAAGTTTGCCGTCTCGGGCGACGTGCAGAAGATGGACATTGTCGGCATCGGCAAGCGCGAGTCGGCCGATATCGGTGTCAGCTACACCAACCGCCGCTTCAGCACGCGACTTCAGGTCGGTGCCGATCGTTCGACCGGTCCCGCGCTTCGCGCGCCGGGCAATGGCGAGGGCTATTCGGTCGATCTGGGCAGTTCTTACTCGCTGACACGCGGTGTCGATGTGACTGCGGGTCTGCGCTACCGCGCCGAACGCGAAGAACGCCTGCTTCCGCAAAACGATACGCGTCGCGACAGCCAGGCTGTCTATGTCGGAACCGCGTTCCGCTTCTGACCGAGTGCGTCGATTGCAGCCCAGCCGTGAATTTGCAGATTATTGAGCCGATTGAATTGTCGCGCGTTCATGCCGCCGAGCGCGACTACCTCTTTTCGCATCGTGCCGACCATCAGCCCCAGCCGAACCGGACCTAGCGTTCGCGCGCCAACGTGAGAGCGCGTGGCGAATACGGGCGAGACGAATACCAGATCGGCCGTTGCGACCCGCGCGATCTGCAATTCGCGACCGTCGTGCACCGCAACCGTCCGCAATCCCCGACTGCGCAAGGTCGAACGATGGTGTGCTCCGTCTGCACCCCATGCTCTGGCGCGTGCAGGTGTATCGGCGAGCAGCAGCAGCAGGCGTCGTCGGCGCGCAATAATTTTTATCCGTTCGAACAGTGCGCGACGGGCCTGTGGAGCTGTCGCATGATGGCGAAAGACGATGCCTGCGCCCTTTGGCAGCCGCATCACTACCGCCGGCAGATCGTCGATGCGCTCGTCGGTCATCAGCCAGATACGTGGCAAAGGCGGGTGGCGGCGGTGCATTCTGCCCCCTATAGCCCCGCGCCGTGGACACACTGCAATCCCCCGAACAACGATTAGCCGCCGTGCGCGACTCGATCGCCGCAGCAGCGAAGCGCGCGAACCGCAACCCGGCCGAAGTCACGCTGATCGCGATCAGCAAGACGCACGAAGCCGCCGCTATTCGTCCGTTGATCGCGGCCGGGCAGCGCGTGTTCGGCGAAAACCGTGTGCAGGAAGCGGCGGAGAAATGGCCCGCGCTGCGTGACGAGGTGCAAGGTATCGTACTTCACCTTGTTGGCCAGCTCCAGTCGAACAAGGCACTCGATGCCGTCGCGATGTTCGACGCGATCCATTCGATCGACCGGTCATCGCTGGTGACGGCACTTGCGCGCGCGATGGATAAAACCGACCGTCGCCCGCAGTGCTTCGTTCAGGTCGATCTGGCAAACGAGCCGCAAAAGGGCGGCTGTGCGGTCGCCGATCTGTCTGCCCTGCTTGTCGAAGCACGGGCAGCGGATCTGAACATCGCTGGCCTGATGGCGGTGCCGCCGCTCGACCTCGAACCCGCACCCTGGTTCGCCTTGCTCGGCAAGCTCGCCGACGACAACGGCCTGACGGGCCTAAGCATGGGCATGTCGGGCGATTTCCCGACCGCCGTCACCCTTGGCGCGACCCACGTCCGCGTTGGCACCGCATTGTTCGGGGGGCGTGCGTGACGATCGACGCCATAATTTTCGACTTCGACGGCGTGCTGATCGAAAGCGAATATGTCGGCAACGTCAACATCGCGAAGGTGCTGACGGATATTGGCTATCCGACGACGGTCGAACAGTCGCTCGACAACTTTGTCGGGCTTGGCGGGCGCGACTTCATCGACGCGGTCGAACGGTATATCGGAGACGCGATTCCGGAGACGTTCTACGCGGCGCGCAAGGTGGAGGATGCCCGCGTCCTCTCCGAAGGGCTGGATGCGGTCGCGGGGGCAGTCGATTTTGTGCGTTCGCTACCGGCTGACATGCCACGCGCTATCGCTTCCTCCTCGACGACGCACTGGATTGCCACGCACCTCGACCATCTCGGTCTTCGCGATGCATTCGGCGACCACATCTATTCGGGTCGCGAGCATGTGACGCGCGGCAAGCCCGCGCCCGACATCTATCTGCACGCCGCGAATGCGATCGGTGCCGACATTACGCGCACGCTGATTATTGAGGATTCGCCCGTCGGCGTGACCGGTGCCGTCGCGTCCGGTGCGCAGGTCGTCGGCCTTGCGGTCGGGCGGCATTGCGGTGACGGTCACGACGTCAAATTGCGCGAGGCCGGCGCTCCGCGAGTCGTCCGCAGCTTCGACAAGATTGCGGCGCTGCTACGCTAGAGTTGATGCCCCGTCCGGTCGCGTTTGGTCGCCAGATAGCGTTCGTTGTGAGGGTTGTGCGCGACCTTGTGCGGTACGCGTTCGATCACTGAAACACCCGCTGCATTCAGCCCCGCAACCTTGGCGGGGTTGTTTGTGAGCAGGCGGACGGTCGATTGCCCGAGGAGCGTCAGCATCCGCGCGGCGACACCGAAATCGCGCGCATCGACCGCAAAGCCGAGGCGCAGATTGGCGTCCACCGTATCGAATCCCTGGTCCTGCAATTCATAGGCGCGCAGCTTGTTGATCAGGCCAATTCCACGCCCCTCCTGTCGCAGGTAGAGCAGGATGCCCCAACCGGCATTGGCGATTTCCGATAGCGCGGCATGGAGTTGCGGGCCGCAATCGCATTTCAGGCTGCCGAGCACATCGCCGGTCAGGCATTCGCTGTGCAGTCGCACCAGTGGCGGCGTTCCGTCCGGCGCGCCAATGATGAGTGCGACGTGTTCCGAAATGCTTTCCGGGCTACGAAACGCGACGATTTCTGCATTCTCCGCTGCATCGACGGGCAGGCGTGCCCGCGCGACGATGTCGAGCCGGTCGGCACTGTCATAGGCGGCGACATCGGCAGGCGTGACAATGACATCGACCGCCCCTTTGTGCGCGACAAAAAACGCGGGAAGGATGCCGGTCAGGCGCGCCAGTTCGAGTGCGGCAATGGCGTCCTCAGGATCGGCGTTGTCTATGGCGCGAAACGGCCCCTGCAGCGGATGAGCGAGATCGGTCGCCGGATCGGCAAGCGCCAGCGCCGCCGCCAGATCGAGCCAGGGTGCCCGTGCAATCATTACCGGCGAGGCCCCATCGCCCGCTGCCCACTGATTGGTCAGCTTCAGCGTCGCGGCGCGCGAGCCCGCGATGAGGATGTCGGATTGCGCTTCGGGATCGAACGATTCGAGGCGGGGCGCGTCCGCCGTCTCAACCGGCAATACATGCAGCGCCCCAACTGCGACCGGCCAGCCACGACGCAGCGCGTCAATCGCGCGGGCGGCGGCACGAGGATCTGCCATGCTCAGAACACGAACTCGGTGACGAGCGGAACATGGTCCGAAGGCTTGATCCAGCTGCGGCAGGGTTCGTGGACGGTGTGCGTCACTGCCTGTGCCGCAACATCTTTCGTCGCCCACATATGGTCGAGCCGGCGGCCGCGATCAGACGCGGCCCAATCCTTGGCGCGATAGCTCCACCAGGTGTGCAGCCGCCCCGGCGCGGGATAGAAATGCCGTCCCAGGTCGACCCAGTCGCCCGCCGCCTGCAATTTCCCCAGCGTTTCGACTTCGATCGGCGTGTGGCTGACCACATCCAGTAGCGCTTTGTGACTCCACACGTCGCATTCGAGCGGTGCGACGTTGAAGTCGCCGACGATAAGTGTCGGCTCCTTCACGGTCTCCGACCACCGCGTCATGCGCCCGAGGAAGTCGAGCTTTTGCCCAAATTTGGGATTGAGGTTGCGGTCGGGAATATCTCCGCCCGCGGGGATATAAACATTCTCAAGGCGCAGGCCGTTCTGCAGCCGCACACCGATGTGCCGTGCCTCGCCATTGTCCTGCCAGTCGTTGCGCAGATCTTCAGTGAAGGGGATGCGAGACAGGATCGCCACGCCATGGTGCATCGGCTGACCGTTGATCGCACGATGGACATAGCCCAGCGGGTCGAACAGATCATGGGGAAAATCGTCGTCGCGCGCCTTGGTCTCCTGGAGGCAAAGCACGTCGGGGGATTGCTCGCGCAGGAACTGCTCGACGATGTCACGCCGGAAACGGACGGAATTGATATTCCAGCTGGCGATTTTCAGGCGTTCGGACATGCGCGTCCGCACTTAGGGACGCGCATGCCGAATGCCTAGATCAATAGGGCTGTTGCGAAGGTGCAAGCTTCGTGTTCAGCACCCAGCCGACGTTGTCGTTCTCGTCGGCGACCTGCCACCACAGTCCGTTCTGCGGTCCGGTCGGATAGACGACCGACCCCGGCGGCAGTGTACGGACAACCTTGCCATTTGCCGCTGCTATCGAGCGCATGATCACCGATCCCTGTGCCGTGAACGTCTTCTTGGGGGCAGCCTGTGCCGTACCTGCATCGCCCGGACGGACGAGACCGAGTTCGGTCACCATCTTCGAATAGGCCTGGATGAATGCCATCGTCACGATGCGACCGACATCAGTGTTGTCGTAACCGCCGCCAACCGCGCCAACGCCGCCGCCGAAGAATCCGGTGCCACCGCCGACGCCGAACGAAATGCTGTTCTTCGCAGCATAGCCATCGACGGTCGAGATCGTCTCGGTCGTGCGGACGTTGGTCAGCGACAGGACGGTGTTCGCCTCCATCTTCTTGCTGCCGATGCCGCCGGCGAGCGCGCCGAAGCGTCCGCCGATCAGCCCACCGATGGCGCCGCCGACCGCGCTGCCACCCGAATTGCTGTTCGCCGCCTGGACTTCAGCGACCAAGACATAGTCCGCAGCCTTGATCTGTCCCTGTCCGACGTTCGATCCGCGTTGCAGGCCCAGCCCGCCGCCGATGTCGCGTTCGCGCTGTGCGGCACTCAGACCCGATCCGCGATCGACCAGGTTGAAACAACCCGAACGCTGGACCAGCACCTTGATCAGCTTTTGCGGGCCGGTCAGCTGGAACTGGGTCCAGCCGCGCGGATCGTCCCCGTCCATGACCGAAACCGTGCCCAGCTTGCGTGTGCAGCGCGGCACGTCGTCCATCAGCTGTTGCTGGGTTTTCTGAGTTTTCGAAGGCTTCGCAAGCTGTGCGGTAGCCGGTGTTGCAACAAGCGCGGCAACGGCCGCGGCGGCGAAAATCTGACGCATTATAATCCCCTTACCCCACGGCGCCCCGAATGCGGGTGCGCGCGCGAAACGAATGTGCGATCCCGTTTCCGTTCAGCAGTCTAGCAGCGAGCCGTCGGCTCCGCTAGGCGCTTCGGACATGACCCCGCTCGACAAGATCCGCAACTTCTCAATCATAGCCCATATAGACCATGGCAAGTCGACGCTTGCCGACCGGCTGATCCAAACGACGGGCGGGCTGACCGCGCGTGAGATGTCGGCGCAAGTCCTTGATAACATGGACATAGAAAAGGAACGCGGCATCACCATCAAGGCGCAGACTGTGCGCCTCGACTGGAAGGGTTACGAGCTCAACCTGATGGACACGCCCGGCCACGTCGATTTCGCGTACGAGGTCAGCCGCAGCTTGGCCGCCTGCGAAGGCGCGTTGCTGGTGGTCGATGCGGCGCAGGGGGTCGAGGCACAGACGCTGGCCAACGTGTACCAGTCGATTGAGCACGATCATGAAATCGTCCCTGTTATCAACAAGATAGATCTTCCGGCGGCCGAACCCGAAATGGTCCGCAAGGAAATTGAGGAGATCATCGGCCTCGACGCGTCGAACGCGGTCATGACCAGCGCGAAATCGGGCATCGGCATCGAGGAAGTCCTCGACGCCATCATCGAACGCATTCCCCCGCCGAAGGGAGACCGCGACGCGCCGCTGAAGGCCATGCTGGTCGATAGCTGGTACGACCCCTACCTCGGCGTCGTCATCCTCATCCGCGTCATCGACGGCGTGATCCGCAAGGGGCAGGAAATCGTCTTCATGGCGGCGGGGACGAAGCACCTCGTCGACCGTGTCGGCTGCATGCGCCCCAAAATGGAAATCCTCCCCGAAATCGCGGCGGGCGAAATCGGTTTCATCACCGCGCAGATCAAGGAAGTCGCGCAGACCCGCGTCGGCGACACGATTACCGATGCCAAGCGCCCCGCACTGGCGGCGCTGCCCGGGTTCAAGGAAGTCCAGCCGGTGGTGTTCTGCGGACTGTTCCCGGTCGATGCCGCGGACTTCGAGAAATTGCGCGAGAGCATCAGCAAATTGCGGCTCAACGACGCCAGCTTCAGCTTCGAGACCGAGAGCAGCGCCGCGCTCGGCTTCGGCTTCCGCTGCGGCTTCCTCGGCCTGCTCCACCTCGAGATCATCCAGGAGCGGCTGACCCGCGAATATGACCTCGACCTGATCACCACCGCCCCATCCGTGGTCTATCGAATCCAGCTCGGCCGGGCCAAGCGCGGCGACCCGGGGGCGACATCGGGCCGGGTGGTGGTCGGCGAGGGCGATGACGGCGGCAGCACGATCGAGCTCCACAATCCGGCCGACATGCCCGACCCGAGCCGCATCGTCAGCATCGAGGAGCCGTGGATCGAGGCGGTGATCTACGTCCCCGACGAATATCTCGGCCCGATCCTGAAATTGTGCCAGGACCGCCGCGGGATCCAGAAGAACCTCACCTATGTCGCGGGCCGCGCGCAGCTGACCTACGAGCTGCCGCTCAACGAAGTGGTGTTCGATTTCTACGACCGGCTGAAGTCGATGTCGAAGGGCTATGCCAGCTTCGACTATCACCAGATCGGCCACCGCGAGGGCGACCTCGTCAAGATGAGCATCCTGGTCAACGAGGAACCGGTCGACGCGCTCTCGATGATCGTCCACCGCGGCACCGCCGAGGCCCGCGGCCGCGGCATGTGCGAGCGGCTGAAGGAGCTGATCCCGCGCCATCTGTTCAAGATCCCGATCCAGGCGGCGATCGGCGGCAAGGTGATCGCGCGCGAAACGATCAGCGCGATGCGCAAGGATGTGACGGCAAAATGCTATGGCGGCGATGCGAGCCGCAAGAAAAAGCTGCTGGAAAAGCAGAAAAAGGGCAAAGCGCGGATGCGGGAATATGGCAATGTGAGCATCCCGCAGGAGGCGTTTATTGCGGCGCTGCGGATGGGCGAAGAATAAGCCTTAGCCGTCGATCTCCAGCACCCCGCCCGCCATCAGCCGCTCGACGAGGGCGACCGCGACCTCGGGAGAGAGGCCTGGCAGGTCGGAAACGCGGAAAGCGCTAGTGGTCGCGATATGCGCCAACGCGTCGTGCGCGGCGGCGTTCACGAAAAGATGCCCGCCGGGGAGCGCGACATCGATCACGCTCCCGCGCGGGAGCAGGTGGAGCAGCGCGAGTGGGGTGTGGCGAACGCGGTAGCCGGGCGTGATCGTGGCGGGGGCGACCTTTGGCAGCATGGGCAGGTCGCCGACGAAACGCGAGCGGCGCTTTTCCTCCGCATCGGGCAGGAAATGTGGTGTGCGCCATTGTTCGGCAAGGACCGCAAGCGCGCTACCGAGGGTGCCGTCGGCGATCTGTGGCGCAGTAGTGCGCAGGCGGCGATCGCGGTCCGACGCATGGTCGATCGCGGCGATCAGCGTGGACCGGAACGTCACCGGCGTGAACGTCATCGTCGCGTGCAGGCATGTGCCGCTCGATTCAACGCTGTGCGGTGTGCCTCGGGGGACGTAGAGCAAGTCGCCGGGTGACAGGTCGACGGTACGGTAATGGGGCAGCGTGGTGGGCGGCGCGGCTGCGTCCTTCCACACATTGTTCAGGCCCGGCGGGTCGGTCGAGACGAACCAGCGCTTGGTTCCGGCGAGCTGAACAACGATGATGTCATTGTCGTCGTAATGGATCTTGGCGCGGGCGCGATCGACGCTCCAGAACAGCGATGCGTCGACGGGAACCATGAAGACCGATTCGAGCGCGCGGGCGATCCGTGCGAGCGGAGGCGACAGCGACGGGATTTCGGGGACGCGCACGGTGTAGCCGTTCGCGTGATATGCGTCGATCAGCGCGGCGAATGTCTCGGGGCTATCAATGCCCACGGCAGGGGGCGGGGGGCCTAGCGGCGCGACGGCGTGGCTATCCAGTCGTCCGGCATGCGTCGCGAATCCCCTCAGCACCGTCGCGGCGGGATCCGGACCCATCAGTGCCGCGCGGGAATGCATCGCGTCGCCCGCGACGTCGAAGCTTTGGCTCGCCTCGACCGACGTCCGGAGCCGGTCGAATGGCATTGGCGCGAGAAGTCCTGCGATCAGGGCCTGAGCTTCCGTGGGCGTCATGCGGCGCTTCTTATCATCGCCGACATGCTTTGCCATGTGCTTGCGGTGCAATCTTTGGGTTACACTCGCGGCTTCGCGCGGTTACACCGCGCGACGTGCCACACCTCTATCTCGTCGATGGCTCCGGCTATATCTTTCGCGCCTATCACCGGCTGCCGCCGCTCACCAACAAGCATGGCGAGCCAGTCGGGGCGGTCTATGGCTATACGACGATGCTGTGGAAGCTCGCGGCAGACCTGCACGCCGAGGACGGGCCGACGCACATGGCGGTCATCCTCGATGCTTCGTCGAAGACGTTCCGCAACGACATGTACGACCAGTACAAGGCGCACCGCCCGCCGCCGCCGGAGGATCTGGTCCCGCAATTCCCGATGATCCGCCACGCGACGCGCGCGTTTTCTATTCCGTGCATCGAGACCGAGGGGCTGGAGGCCGACGACATCATCGCCTGCTACGCAAAGGCGGCGCTGGCGGAGGGTTGGAGCGTTACGATCGTTAGTTCCGACAAGGACTTGATGCAGCTGATCGAACCGGGACTGGATTTGCTCGACACGATGAACAACCGGCGGATCGGGCCGGAATACGTGGTCGAGAAATTCGGCGTCGGGCCGGAACGGCTGGGCGACGTGCTCGCGCTGATGGGCGACAGTGTCGATAATGTGCCGGGCGTACCGGGCGTGGGGCCGAAGACGGCGTCGAAACTGATCGTGGAGCATGGCGACCTCGAATCTGTGCTGGCGGCGGCGCCCGCGATGAAGCCGGGCAAGCTACGCGATAATCTGATCG
The DNA here is from genome assembly GCA_040004295.1 of Sphingomonadales bacterium. Taxonomy (GTDB): domain Bacteria; phylum Pseudomonadota; class Alphaproteobacteria; order Sphingomonadales; family Sphingomonadaceae; genus Sphingomonas_O. The sequence continues at coordinate 24,334 of JBDUBD010000001.1, forward strand.
AACATGCCGACATGGCGCGGCTGTCGCGGGCGCTGGTGACGCTCGAATGCAACGCGCCGCTGCCCGAGCCGCTCGACGATCTGGTGCTGAAAGGTATTCCGGAGGAGCCGCTGCGCGCGTTCCTCGACCACCACGGGTTCAAGTCGCTGCTGGCAAAGGTCGGCGGGACGAGCGCAATCCCGGCAAAGGCGGCAACCTCCGCGCCGGATGAACCGTTGCCGCCCGATGACACACCCTTCGATCTCGACGGATACGACTGCGTGACGACGCTGGACCGGCTCGACCAGTGGATCGAAACCGCGCGTGCCGCAGGGACGGTCGCGTTCGATACCGAGACCGACGGGCTGGATGCGACACGGGCGCGGCTGATCGGCTTTTCGCTTGCGGTGGCGCCTGGCCTCGCCTGTTATGTGCCGCTGGCGCACGGCGGGACCGACATGTTCGCGGAAAAGCCCGAGCAGGTGCCGCTGGATGATGCGCTGGCGCGGTTGAAGGTCTTGCTCGAGGATCCCTCGACGCTGAAGATCGCGCACAACGCCAAGTACGACATGACGGTGCTGGCGCGGCATGGCATCTCCGTTGCGCCCTATGACGACACGCTGCTGATGAGTTTCGCGCTCGATGCGGGTAAGCAGTTCAACCACTCGATGGACGAGCTGTCGGTGCTGCATCTGGGACACACGCCCATCCCGTTCAGCGCGGTGTGCGGCAAGGGCAAGGGGCAGGTGTGCTTCGACCAGGTGCCGTTGCGCGACGCGACGCGTTACGCCGCCGAGGACGCTGACGTCACGTTGCGGCTGTGGCACCGGTTCAAACCACGCCTCTCGCGCGAGTCGGCGACGACGGTCTACGAACGGGTCGACCGGCCGTTGGTCGCCGTGATCAGCCGGATGGAACGCCACGGCATCAAGGTCGATCGTGCCGCGCTTGCCGGACTCAGCGGCGAATTCGCCGGGGACATGATCCGGCTGGAGGGCGAAATCCACGAGGCCGCGGGCGGGCCGTTCCAGGTCGGCAGCCCGGTGCAACTGGGTCAAGTGCTGTTCGAGCGCATGGGCCTGAAAGGTGGTCGCAAAGGCAAGACCGGCGCCTATTCGACCGACGTCAACGAACTCGAACGGCTGGCGGGCGAAGGCGTGGAGGTCGCGCGCAAGGTGCTCGACTGGCGGCAGGTTTCGAAGCTGAAATCGACGTATACCGACGCGCTGCAGGCACAGATCAATCCCGAGACGGGCCGCGTCCATACCAGTTACAGCCTGATCGGCGCGCAAACCGGGCGGTTGTCGTCGAACGATCCCAATTTGCAGAACATCCCCGTCCGCACCGAAAGCGGCCGCCGCATTCGCGAGGCGTTCGTGGCGGATGAGGGCAATGTGCTGCTCAGCGCCGACTATTCGCAAATCGAGCTGCGCCTTGCCGCGCACATGGCCGATGTGCCCGCGCTCAAGGCCGCGTTCGCGAACGGCGACGACATCCATTCGCTGACCGCGCAGGAGCTGTTCGGCGAGGTGAACCGCGACACGCGGGGCCGGGCGAAGACGATCAATTTCTCGATCCTCTACGGCATTTCGCGCTGGGGCCTGGCGGGGCGGATGGGCACGACGCCCGACGAGGCGCAGGCGCTGATCGACCGCTATTTCGAGCGTTTCCCCGGCATCAACCGCTACATCGCCGAGACGCTCAGCCACGTGAAGGAAACCGGCTTCACGACGACTTTGTTCGGGCGGAAGGTGCATTTCACCAATATCAACTCGCGCGTCCAGCACGAGCGGCAGGGGGCGGAGCGCGCCGCGATCAACGCGCCGATCCAGGGCACCAGCGCCGACATCATCAAGCGCGCGATGGTCCGCATGACGCCCGCACTCGTCGCTGCAGGGCTGCCGGAGGTGCGGATGCTGCTGACCGTCCACGACGAACTGGTGTTCGAACTGCCCGAGACGCAGGTTGAGGCCGCAAGCGACGTCATCCGTCACGTCATGGCGACCGCCGCCGCCCCGCTCGTCGAACTCATGGTGCCGCTCGATGTCGAAATCGGCACCGGCAAGAACTGGGGCACCGCGCATTGACGCAGCGCAATGCCGAGCTTGCGGCGCTGGCGGCGGGCGGGCGGACGAGCTTTTTCGGTTTCCTGCTGCGCCTTGCCGCGCGTTTCCCGTTTCTGTTCATCGCGGGGCGTATGTACGGCACCGAAGCGCTCGGGCGCTTCGCCTATGCCGTGCTTGTCGTCGAATTCGCAGCGCAGGTCGCGACCATGGGGTTGAAGCGCGGCCTTGCGCAGCAGCTTTCGACCAGCGAGCGCAATCACAGCTGCGACGTGTGGGACGCGATGATTGTGTGCGCGGTCGCATCGCTGATCGCGGCGGGCGTGCTCATCCTGCTGCCGCAGGCGATGTTCCCGAACAGCACGCTGAACGGCATGGACCGGCTGTTGCCGCTGATTATCCTGCCGCTGGCGGCATCCGACATCGCGTTGTCGGCGCTCGCCTATCGCCGTGATCTGGCCGCGACGGTGCGTGCGCGGTCGGTCGTGGAGCCCTGGGTGCTGGGGCTTACCGCGGGTGGACTCGCCTTCGTCACGACACGCGACGGATTGATCATCGCCTATGTCGTGTCGATCATGGCGGCCTGTCTGGCGTCGATGATCCCGCTGGTGAAAAGCTTCGGCTTCCCGCCCTCGGACTGGAGTCCACGCCCCGGCCTCATCTGGGGCATGGCGCGGCGCAACACGCCGCTTGCCGCTGCCGATGCCATCGAATGGGCGTCGCGGCGCATCGACATCGCGATCCTCGGCCTGTTCCTGTCGCCGTCCGCTGTCGGGATATATTGGGGCGCACAGCAGGTCGCGTCCTTGCCGCAAAAGTTGAAAACGACCTTCGACCCCATCCTTGCGCCCGTCATTACCGAGTCGCTCGGCAAAGGCGATCGCAAGGCCGTGGCGCGACACATCCGCCAGGTCGCCTTCTGGATCACTGCCGCGCAACTGATGGGGTTGCTCATGTTCGGCATCCCTTCGGTGGGCGTGATGGGCATCATCGGCCCGGCCTTTGTGATGGGCGCGGGGGCGCTGGTCGTGCTGCTCTCCGCAGAAGTGTTCGCATCGACCGGTGCCGTTGCCGAATCGGCGCTGATCTATGTCGCGCGAAAGCGGAACATGATGATTTCGTTTGGGACGATCGTGTTGCAGGCCGTTCTCTGCGCCAGCCTGATCGCCCTAGCACAGGCCGAAGGTCTTTCGGTTTTCTGGCAGATGGCCGCTGCCGCGCTCGGTCTTTTGCTCGCGCTGTTCGCCGCTTCGCTTGCCAAGGCCTGGCTCGCCGAACGCCTGCTCGGCGGCCCCGTTGCCGGATGGCGCTGGACGCTCGTGCCGGCGGCGGGGCTGGCCGGTGCCGTCGGCTGGGCAGCGGTCCAGTACCTGCCGGAATGGGCGACGATGACGGTCGGCATGACGGCCATCGCAATAACCTACACCGCCGGGTTGTGGATATTTGCCTTCGGCCCCGAGGATCGCGAACTGTTCCGCCTGCGGCGCCCACCGTCGGAACCCGCCGGACCCGAACCCGTCCTCAGTGACGGAAGTGACGCATCCCATTAGCCCAGATCCTGAGACTAGCGCTTTGGCACCACTCTCAGCTCGTGATCGATGTAAAGTAGCACTTCTGTAGGTCCGGTCAGCGCCCAGCGTACCGGGCGTGCGAGACTGTCGGCCTCGACTGCATAGTCGGAACCGAACAGCTTCGCCGCAGTCGTTGCATCCGCAGCGATTGCAGCAAGTATCTGCGGGCGGTATTGGCTGGGATCGACGATCGACACGCCGGGATCCACGTCATTCTTGATTAGCGCGCGCCCGGCCAATGGCACCGCTTTGGCGAACGCAGCGAGGCGGTCGAATGCGGCGGGCGCATTCCCGTCGCTTAGCGGCGTCTTGATGATGAACGAAACCTGCTCGGCGTCATCGCGGTCCTCATCTTTTTCGAACTTCAGCTTGTCGGCATAGTTCGCAACGGTGAGCGGTTGGATGACAACTTCGCCATACGCCAGTTGAACTTGCCGTTTTGCACCGAGCTCGATGGCGTTTCGAACCGTCGTCAATATCTCGCGGCGACGCATGTCCTTTTCACGCGCGTCGCCATAGACGGTGATGACCTGCACTGCGAAATCGGCGCGGCGCTTGATGCCAATGCCCGTCGTATCCGCTGCCGTAGGCGACGTACGCCGTTGCGCAGTTACGACGATTTCCTGCGCCAGAACAGGCATCGATATTGCTAACATCGCAAGTGCTATCGCGAAACGCATCCGCTTCTCCCCTTTTGGTCGCAGGGAGTGTGTCGCGGTGCCGGTCGGCTGTCTACCGTCCTCAGTGCCGGAAGTGCCGCATCCCGGTAAAGACCATGGCCAGTCCGGCATCGTCGGCGGCCTTGATCACGTCTTCATCGCGAATCGATCCGCCGGGCTGGATGACACAGGTGGCCCCCGCGCCCGCCGCAGCAAGCAGACCGTCGGCGAAGGGGAAGAACGCGTCGGATGCGACGGCCGAGCCGATGGTGCGTGGTTCCGTCCAGCCTGCCTTTTCGGCGGCGTCCTTGGCTTTCCATGCGGCGATGCGCGCGGATTCCAGCCGGTTCATCTGCCCCGCGCCGATCCCAGCTGTGCTGCCGCCTTTGGCATAGACGATCGCGTTCGACTTGACGTGCTTGGCGACCGTCCAGGCGAAGCGCGCATCTGCGAGTTCTTGCGGCGTCGGTTCGCGCTTGGTGACCGTCTTCAGTTCGCCCAGCTGGCCATTATCGCGTGACTGGAACAGCGCCCCGCCAGCGATCGTCTTCAACATCATGCCGCCGCGCGCCGGGTCGGGCAGCGGACCGGTCAGGATCAGGCGGAGGTTTTTTTTCTTTGCAAAGATGGCCAGCGCAGCTTCGTCGGCATCGGGCGCAGCGACGACTTCGGTGAAGATCTCGCTGATCGCCTCCGCCGTCGGCCCGTCGAGCGGACGGTTGAGCGCGACGATGCCGCCGAACGCCGAAACGCTGTCGCAATCGAACGCCGCGCGATACGCCTCGACCAGCGTCTCGCCGGTCGCGACACCACAGGGGTTGGCGTGCTTGACGATGACCACGGTCGGCGGCCCGTCGCGGAATTCGCTGACCAGTTCCAGCGCAGCGTCGGCATCGTTCAGGTTGTTGTAGCTCAGTTCCTTGCCCTGCACCTGCCGGTGATCGGCAAGCGAGCCAGAGGGCGCGAATGCGGGCAAATAGAGCGCCGCCGACTGATGCGGGTTCTCGCCATAGCGCAGCGACTGGCCCAGCTTGAACGGCACCGACAACGACAGCGGGAACATCTGCCCCTGGTCCGCGAACGCGAACCACGATGCGATCATGGCATCATATTGGGCGGTCGCGGCATAGGCTTTTGCGGCGAAGGTGCGGCGCTGGTCCAGTGTGGTTTCGCCCATTGCCACGGCGGCATAATCGGCGGGATCGGTGACGATCGCGACGCTCGCGTGGTTCTTTGCCGCCGACCGCACCATCGACGGGCCGCCGATGTCGATGTTCTCGATGATCTCGTCACGGCTCGCCCCGCGCGCGACAGTGGCCGCGAAGGGGTAGAGATTGACGACGACGAGGTCGATCGCGCCGATGCCGTGTGCTTCCATCGCGGCAACATGTTCCGGATTGTCGCGTACCGCGAGCAACCCGCCGTGAACGGTCGGATGCAATGTCTTGACCCGCCCGTCCATCATCTCGGGAAAGCCGGTCAGGTCGGACACGTCACGCACCGTCAGCCCGGCATCGCGCAACGCCTTCGCGGTGCCGCCGGTCGAAACGAGCTCGACGCCCTTGTCGGCAAGCGCCCGGCCAAGGTCGGCAAGGCCAGTCTTGTCGGAGACCGAAAGGAGCGCGCGTTTGATGGTGATGGCGGTCAATGTTCTTCCCCGTTACCCCGGCGAAGGCCGGGGCCTATGCGCCTCACGCTATGGAGGCTCCCTATTGAAATGCGTCTAGGCCCCGGCCTGCGCCGGGGTGACGCGGCTAAAATCTACCCTGCCCGCTTCAGCAGCCACGCGACGCTGGTGCCCCCCGGCGGTGCTTCACCCTCGACGACGAATTGCTGTGTGTTCTGCGGTTGTCCGTCGGCGTCGATCCACAGGCTGTCCTCGATCGACACCGAACCGCCACGACAGCGGAACTGCCACAGCGTACCGCTTTCCATGCGCAGCAGGGCGGCCTGTCCGTCGGCGGTGGGCGTGACCTCGACGCCGGGGGCGAGGTGGAAGCGGATGGCGAAGGGTGTTGCATTCACCTTGCGGCGCTTGGGCGCGGGCAGCAGTGCATCCTCTCCGCGCAACTCGCGACCGCTTGCCGACAGCGCCAGCGTGCGCTTGTGGATCAGGCCGAAGCGGCGGGTATAGCCGTCATGGCTGGCGTCGATGCGGCTGCCGCCCTCCAGCTCCTCGCGATCGACCTCGACCGAAACGACGCCTGCGCCCAGCGCGCCATCGGCATGGATCGCGGTCGAATTGCTGTCGCCGAGTGTCAGCGTCGAATGCGCGGCGGTCGTGCGCAGCGCGCGGGCGAGTTCGGAGGGCAGTCCGCCCGCGCCGCCCATGCCGCCGCAATTGACGATCAGCCGCTGCTCGCCGTCCGAGAGCTCGAACGCCAGCGTCGAGGCACAGCCGCCCCTGGCGATGCGGCTTTGCGGGGGCGGCGCCATGTCGGTGACGACGACGGTCGCACCCCCCGCCATGCGCTGATAGCCCCAGTCGTGCGCCTGACGCAGCGGGCGGGTACGGACACCCGAGGCGGCGATGACGGAGTCGATGCGCGTCCGCGAGACCGGCCCGGCGCCCTGCCAGCTCGACAGTCCGCCATCGCCCATGACGATGCCGAGCAATGCCGCGACCGCCTTGTCGAGCGCCGACTGAACCCCGATGGGCCATTCCTGGCGGCGGCAGTCATATACAGATGCCAGCATCGACAGCAGCTCGATCACCTCGATCTGATCGACCGGCGCGCGGGTCACGACACCGCCATCGTCGCTCAGCCCGCTGATGAGCGCACGGACCAGCCCCGCCTCGCCGAACTGAAGGCGCACGTCGCCACCGGGGATCAGCAGCCCCGCCGCGACCACGCCCGCCCATGCCGCGATACGCTTTGGTCCCGCGGGCGCGCGATCGGCGTTGCGGTCGAGATGCCGTGCGCCGCGTGCCATCGCATTGAGCACGGCCGACCGGTAAACGATGTTCGATGATGACAGGATCAGCGGCGCATGCGCGGTCCACGCCAGCAGCCGCCAGCCGATCCGGTCGGGCGCCCAGGCGGGATCGCTGACCTTGGCCCCGTGACGTTCGATCCAGCGCGTCATCAGCGCCTCTGCCACGGGCGCACCCTGCGTCCGGCTTGCCCCCGCCGCCAGGTCGCGCAGCCATGTAAAGCGCTCGATGTGCGCGCCGAGCGCAGGAGAGGCGCCGCCGTTCCCGGCAAAATCTATTGCGGCAACCGGCACGCTTTCGCGTCCCAATATCATCACGCCCTGCACCAGCCGACGCCCCGCTGCCTCATCGCCCGCGAACGGATCGTTCGGCACGGCGAGCAGCTTCAGTGGGTAACGCCCGTTCAGGCGGAACCCGTGCAGCGGCGTCCGCCATGTCAGCCGATGGAAACCGTTGATCAAGCGTTCGCCGAGCGACACGCCCTTGTCGCCAGCGCGGACCAGTCGACGCCCCGCCGCAATCTCGCCGGGGTCATCGGCGGCGACGAAGGCATCGGGGTCGCGGTCGCTCATCCCGCAGTCCCGGCTCCGCGCAGGGATTTTATGTTGGCGGCGTACTGGCCGGGTCCGCCCCGGAAGGTCGCTGTGCCCGCGACCAGCACGTCCGCTCCGGCGGCGATGACGCGCGGGGCCGTGATAGCATCGACACCGCCATCGACTTCCAGCCTTATGTCGCGGCCCGACTTGTCGATCATGCTGCGGATCGCCGAAATCTTTTTCAGCTGGTTCTCGATGAAACTCTGTCCGCCGAAACCGGGATTGACGCTCATCACCAGCACCAGGTCGATGTCGTCCATCAGATAATCGAGCATCTTGGCGGGCGTGCCGGGGTTGAGCGAAACGCCCGCAAGCTTGCCCAGCGATTTCACGTGCTGGATGCTGCGGTGGATGTGCGGCCCCGCCTCGGCATGGACGGTGATGATGTCGGCACCGGCGTCGGCAAAAGCATCGAGGAAATTATCGACCGGCGAAATCATCAGGTGCACGTCGAGCGGCAATGTCGTGTGCGGGCGGATCGCCTTCACGACCATGGGGCCGATGGTGATGTTGGGGACGAAATGGCCGTCCATGACATCGACATGGACCCAGTCGGCGCCCGCTTCGTCGATCGCGCGCACTTCCTCACCCAGGCGCGCGAAGTCGGCGCTCAGGATCGACGGGGAAATGCGGATTTGACGGGAAAACTGATCGGGCATGGGCCGTAGGCCCTAACCGTACGTTGCCATGGCCTCAAGGTCGTTTCAGGCGTGCCATGAAAAAACCGTCGCGTCCGGGTGCGGGCAGGATGCGCACCCAACCTTCGGCTGCGGGTGCGATCCCTTCCGGCAATTCGTCCGCCGCGACGGGATCGACGGTCAGGCCGCTCGCCGCCACGACCTGCTCGCCCTCCTCGGGTTCGACCGAACAGGTGGCGTAGATCAACCGTCCGTCGGGGGTGAGCCAGCCTGCGGCACGCGCGAGCATCCGTGCCTGAAGTCCGGCGAGCGCGGCAATGTCCTTCGGCCCGATGCGGTGCAGGACGTCGGGATGGCGCGCGAAGATGCCGGTCGCGGTGCATGGCGCGTCGAGCATGATCGCGTCGAACGGCGCCGCCGGTTCCCAGGACATGACGTCAGCGATGACGATCTCTGCCGACAACTTCGTCCGCACGAGATTTTCGCTCAGCCGCTCGGCACGCTTGGCGTGCTGCTCGACCGCAGTCACCTTCCAGCCTGCAGCGGCGAGCTGCATCGTCTTGCCCCCGGGTGCGGCGCACAGGTCGAGCACCGCGCGCCCCTCGCCCGGTCCAAATAGCCGTGCAGGGATCGCCGCCGACAGATTCTGGACCCAGAACGTGCCCTCGGCATAGCCGGGCAATTCGGTAACCGGCGTTCCGCGCGGCAGGCGGCGTTGGCCGGGCCACAATTCCTCGCCGCCCAGTCCGCCATCGTCGGCGGGATCGCGAAGCATCACATCGAGAGGCGGTGGCGTGGCGATCGCGCGGGCAGCGTCACCCAGCATCGCGTATCCCCATGCCGCGCCCCAGCGTCCCCGAACGGCTTCGGGCAGGGTCGGCGCTTCGGGCAATAGCGCGCCGCGCCGTATCAAAGTGCCGAACACGCCGTGGACCAGCCGCTTGGGTCCACCCATGACCAGCGGCAGCACCGTCGTGATCGCGGCATGCGGCGGCGTACCGAGTACCAGCGCCTGGACCAGCGCGATGCGCAGCACGGCACGCGCCTTGGCATCGCCGGGCAGCGGTTGCGCGGTCGCACTGTCGATCAGCGCGTCGAGATCGAACAAATGGCGGAACACCTCGCCCGCGATCGCCCGCGCCAGCCCTTCGTCGGCGTGGGACAGACCGTGGGCTGGCAGCACGTCGAACCTTTGTCCACGCCGCAACACGGCATCGACCATCGTCAGCGCGGCGCGCCGCGATTCCGCGCCGACCGCGCTTCCCTGTCCCTCTTCGCTCACCTATATGTTCCTTCATGAGCAAGCGACCTGCGCACGTCAAAGCCCCTGCCTATCTGAGCAAGAGCCCGCCCGTGCCGAAGCCCGAACCGATCGAAATCAAGCCCGAACATGGCGGCCGCCCGGGGCTGGAGCCGACCCGTTATGGCGACTGGGAGCACAAGGGCATCGCCTGGGATTTTTGACGGCAAGAGAGAGGTTTTACTCTTCCGTTCGCCCTGAGCTTGTCGAAGGGTTGCCCTTCTTTCGGGCGCTGTAAAGGGAAAGGACAGGGCTTCGACAAGCTCAGCCTGAACGGTAAGTGGTATGGCGGTGTTCCTCAATTAGGCCACTTCGTCACGCAACGGGCGCGACAGCAGCGCTGCGACCACCGACCGCGCATCGCGCCCCTCGTCGACCAGCGCATGCACCGCCTCTACCACCGGCATATCCACGCCCAGCCGCTTCGCCTCGCGGGCCAGTACGCCAGCGGTGAACGCGCCCTCGGCAACAGTATTGCCTGCGCCGAGCAGCGTTTCGGCCCGCTCTCCCTCGCCCAGCGCCTTGCCGAACGAGAAATTGCGCGACTGGGTTGAGGAACAGGTCAGCACCAGATCACCAAGACCCGACAGGCCGACCATCGTCTGGGCCTTGCCGCCGCGCGCAATGCCGAAACGGGTCATTTCGGCAAACCCGCGCGCGATCAGCGCCGCCCGTGCATTCTCCCCCAGATCGAGGCCCGACACGACGCCGCAGGCGATGGCGATCACGTTCTTCACCGCGCCGCCGATCTCCGCGCCGATCACGTCGTCGCTGGCATAGGGCCGGAATTCGGGCCGCGCGAGCCGCTGCGCCAGCGCGCGGCCGAGCGACGCGTCCTCCGCCGCCAGCGTCACCGCCGCCGGACGACGTTCGGCAACCTCACGCGCGAAACAGGGGCCGGAAAGTACGGCGACCGGTGCGGTCGGGTGCGTTTCGGCGGCGACCTCCGACATAAGCCGTCCAGTCGTGGCCTCGATCCCCTTGGCGCACATCACCAGCGGGCGTGTGCCGACGTTGGTTTCGGCGAGGACGCCCGCGACATATTGCGCAGGCACGACGACCAGCAGAGCGTCGCAGGCATCGAGTGTCGACAGGTCCGACGTCGCGGTGATCGACGGGGACAGCGCGACGCCGGACAGAAAGCTGCGGTTTTCATGCTCGCCGTTGATGCAGCGCACGACATCGCTTTCGCGCGCCCAGAGCATCACCGGGTTGCCGTCTGCCGCAGCCAGTTGCGCGAGAGCGGTTCCCCATGCGCCGCCACCGAGAACGCCTATTCTCATGCCTTCACGCCTGCGCCGCGCACGGTTTCTGCATCCGGATCGAGCGGCCAGCGCGGGCGCGCGGGGAAATCGAGTTCGTCGGTCATCCCCGCCATATAGCGCTCGGCGCCCGCCCAGGCGATCATCGCGGCGTTGTCGGTGCACAGCCACAACGGCGGCGCAACGAAACGCAGGCCATTGTCCATGGCCAGTGCGGCGAGCGCGGTGCGGATCGCCGTGTTCGCAGCAACGCCGCCCGCCACGACCAACGCGTCGACATCGGGCGAGCGTTCGATCGTGCGGCGCGTTCGGTCGATCACACAATCGACGACGGCCGCCTGGAACGACGCGGCAATGTCTTCGGGTCGATGAATGCCTGCATCGCGGGCGCGGAGAACGGCACTTTTCAGCCCGGCAAACGAGAAATGCGGTTCGGGCGAATTGTACAGCGGCCGGGGCAGCGGAACGGCTTTGGCATTGCCGTTTGCTGCGGCCCTCTCGACGGCGGGACCGCCGGGAAAGCCCAGACCGAGCAGCTTCGCCGTCTTGTCGAACGCCTCGCCCGCCGCGTCGTCGATCGTCGTCGCCAACCGCCGGTAACGATCGACGCCCTCAACGCGCAGCAACTGGCAGTGGCCGCCCGACACCAGCAGCAACAGATAGGGAAAGTCGAGGTCGGGATCGGTCAGGCGCGGCGACAGCGCGTGCCCCTCCAGATGGTTCACCGCGACCAGCGGCTTGCCCGCAGCATGCGCCAGCGCCTTGGCCGTGACCAGCCCGACCATGACGCCGCCGATCAGCCCCGGCCCTGCCGTCGCGGCGATGGCATCGACATCGGACAGCGCGATACCGGCCTCCGCCAGAGCCGCCTCGACCAGCGGCATTACCGCTTCGACGTGCGCGCGCGCCGCGATTTCGGGCACGACCCCGCCATAGGGCGCATGCTCGCGCTCCTGCCCTGCCAGCCGGTGTGCCAATATCTGCCGGTCGCCCGTCACCAGCGCGGCGGCGGTCTCGTCACAGCTCGATTCGATGCCGAGGATAAGCGGAAAGTTGCGCGCCACGCCGATTGCGCTAGCACGCCGGATACCATGGCTGCCAGTTCTCCGATCATCCGCCTCGGCACGCGCGGATCACCGCTCGCGCTGGTGCAGGCCAATCTTACAAAATCGGCGCTGCTCGCCGCGCACGGCTGGGCCGATGAAGCGGTCGAAATCGTGATGATCACGACGGACGGCGACCGCATCCAGGATCGCCCGCTTGCCGAAATCGGCGGTAAGGCCCTGTGGACCAAGACACTCGACCGGGCGCTCATGGAAAATCGCACCGACGCCAGCGTTCATTCGATGAAGGATGTCGAGACGATCCGGCCCGGGGGGATTGCACTGGTCGCTATGCTCGAACGCGCCGATGTCCGCGACCGGCTGATCGGCGCGGACAGCATCGACCGGCTGCCGCAGGACGCGATTGTCGGAACCGCGAGTCCGCGTCGTGCAGCGCAACTGCTGCGGCTGCGACCCGACCTGAAGATCGTGTCGTTCCGTGGCAACGTCGCGACGCGACTCAAGCGCGTCGAAAATGGCGAGGCGGATGCGACGCTGCTGGCGGCGGCGGGACTTGACCGACTCGGGCACCCAACACTCGGTGCCGCTATCCCGGTCGAAACGATGTTGCCCGCCGTGGCACAAGGCGCCGTCGGTATCGAATGCCGCGCCGAGGATACGAAAACGCGAGTATTGCTGGCGGCGATCGACCACGTCCCAACGCACAGGTGCGTCGGTGCCGAACGCGCGTTCCTCGCGGCGCTCGGCGGCAGTTGCCACTCGCCTGTCGGGGTGCTGGCGGAAATCGACGGCGACGCCGTTTACCTCCGCGCCGAAATCCTGACCGAGGACGGACGCTTGTACCGCGCCGACGAAACGCACGGGAGCCCGGATGCTCTCGCCCGCCAATTGCTTGCCGATGCGCCATCCGAACTGGCGTCCCTGTTTTCATGCGCGTCCTGATCATCCGCCCAGAACCGGGCAACAGCGCGACGGCGGCAGCGGTGCGGGCGATGGGGCATGAGCCGGTATGCGTGCCGTTGTTCGAGGTCGTTCCGGTGGCTTGGGATGCGCCCGATCCCGCCAAATTCGACGCCATCGCGATGACGAGTGCCAATGCCGCGCGCCATGGCGGCGCTACGCTCGACCAATACCGGCATTTGCCCGTCTTTGCGGTGGGTGAGGCCACGGCCGCAACCGCGCGGGATGCGGGTTTCGCGACGATATCTATGGCGACTGGCGATGCGGCGGCGCTGGGAAAGACTCTGTCGGGCCGTGTCCTGCATCTCGCCGGTACGGACTTCCGGCGGATATCGACCGACGCGTATGTGACCGTCCGCTCCGTCTATGCGGCCACGCCGCTCGACCCCGTCCGACCGCTCGACGCCGACATCGCCCTGGTCCACTCCGCGCGCGCGGGGGAGCGGCTGGCCTTGCTGGCTCTAAAGCGCAAGTCATTGAAAATTATAGCAATCAGTGCAAGCGCTGCCCAGGCATGCGGCGATGGCTGGCGTCAACTTGATATACCCTTTGCCCCCCACCACGACGCAATGCTGGAATGTCTCGCCCGCCTGTGCGAAGCGGGCCGCCCGTCGCCCGCGAGTCCTGTCGTATGACCACAGACCCCTATTCGATGATCGAAGAACGCCGCCCGCGCCCGTTGCGCAACGCGCTCGTGATCGCGCTTGTCGCCTTTGTGCTGGGCGTGGCGCTCGTCACCTGGGCGTTCACCCGCTGGGAACCCGCGCGCCGGATGATTCTGCCTGCTGCGACGACCCAGGCAACGACAGTGCAGGGTGTCGTTGCGCAGCCGATGACCACCACGCCATTGCCAATCGCCACGGCGGGTGACGTGTCGAGCGAAGTGGCGATCACGGAATCGCGCGTTGCGGGGCTGGAGGCGCGCCTTGCACAGATCGACACACGCGCCGATGCCGCATCGGCCAATGCCGCGCGGGCAGAGGGATTGCTCATCGCCTTTGCTGCGCGCCGTGCGGTCGAGCGCGGAGGTTCGCTGGGCTATCTCGAAGTACAACTTCGCACACGTTTTGCCGATACCCAGCCACGCGCCGTTGCCGCGATTATCACTGCCACCCAGTCCCCCGTGACGCTCAATGGTTTGCGCCAGCAACTCGACCGCCTCGAGCCGCAGCTGGTCGGTGATCCCGCTGGCGAACGTTGGGACGCCGCAATTACCCGCGCGATCGGCAGCCTGTTCGTCGTCCGCAAGGCCGACGCACCATCGCCCGCCGCCGACCAGCGCTTCGAACGCGCGCGGGTCTCGCTCGACGGCGGACAGGTTGATGCGGCGCTGACCGAAGTCGCCCGTCTTCCCGGTCGTGCTGCCGCAACCGACTGGATGGCCGCCGCGCGCCGCTACATCGAGGCGCAGCGCGCGCTCGACATTCTCGAAGCCGCCGCACTGACGGCGGCCCCCTTAACGATAGCAGGACCAGTTCAATGACGATCGAAGCCGAATGGTGGGACTATGACGACGCCGACGAAATGGCAGAGGCCGTTGCGGGCGACGTCGGTTTCATCATCGATTCCGCGCTCGACGCGCGGGGCAGCGCGCTGGTCGCGCTGCCCGGGGGAAAGACGCCGCGGGCCGCGCTGGCATTGCTCGCCGCGCAGAAGCGCAAGTGGAAGGACGTTACGATCATTCCGACCGACGACCGCATCGTCGAGGTGACGAGCGACCTGTCGAACGTCGCGGTGCTAGCGAAACAGTTTCTGCCGCTCGGCGCGCGCGTGGTGCCGCTGACAGGCGCGACTGCCGCCGATTACAAGATGAGCGGCAAGGCCGCCGATGCGCGGTTGCAGGATCTGCCGTGGCCGCTCGATCTGGTGTGGCTGGGCATGGGTGCTGATGGCCATACCGCGTCGATCTTTGCCGGACCCGACCTCGACGAGGCGCTGAATGGCCCAAAGGAACGCCGTGCACTGGGCGTCATGCCCGACCCGCTGCCCGCCGACGCGCCGGTTGCACGCGTTACTTTGTCGAAGGCGGCGATCCTGTCGGCACGGTCGCTCACGATCGCGCTGACCGGACAGGACAAGCGCGATGTGCTCGAACGCGCGATCGAGGATGGTGCGCTGTCGTCGGTGCCGATCGGGCGGGTGCTTGCGGACAGCGACCTGGCCGTGGATATTCACTGGGCGGCTTAGCGCTTAAGAGACCCGTTCGGGCTGAGCTTGTCGAAGCCCAGTCCACATTCGGACCGCCCTTCGACAGGCTCAGGGCTGCGGTTTTTCAGGCCGACTCTTTGTGCAGCCAGTCCGCGTGGTGCGGCGCCTTCTTCGTCGCGTTCCACTCGTCGAGCATCAGCGGCGCGACGCGCTCCAGTTCGGCGTACTGGTCCGCCGTGCCGATGTTGCACGCAAGCTCCAGCCGGTGGCCGTTTGGATCGAAGAAATAGATCGACCGGAAGATGCCGTGGTACGTCGGCCCCAGAACCTCGATGCCCTGTGCCTCGATATGCGCCTTGGCCGCTTTCAGCGTGTCGAAGTCGGGCACTTCGAACGCCAGATGCTGGACCCATTCCGGCGTCTTTTCGTCGCGGCCCATGTCGGGCTGGTTGGGCAATTCAAAGAACGCGACGACATTGTCGCCTCCGCAATCGAGGAAGACGTGCATGTACGGGTCATAGGCGCCGGTTGAGGGCACATAGTCTTCCGCAAACGCGTTCGTGTAGCGAAAGCCCAGCACACGCTGATACCAGTCCACCGTCTCCTTCGCGTCGCGGCAGCGGTAGGCGACGTGATGGATACGTTGCGTGGTGAACGGAACGGTCATGCTTCTGCCTTCGCTGGAATGACCCCGCGGCGCATCTGGTCGAGTTCAAGGCTTTCGAACAATGCCTTGAAATTGCCCTCTCCGAAGCCGTCGTTGCCCTTGCGCTGGATGATCTCGAAGAAGATCGGACCGACCATATTCTCGGTGAAGATCTGCAGCAGCAGCCCGCCCCCGGTCTCGGGCGCGCCATCTATTAGGACGCGGCGCTTGCGCATCTCCTCGACGTCGTGGCCATGGCCCGGAAGCCGCTTGTCGATCAGGTCGAAATAGGAATCATTGGTGTCCTGGAACCGGATGCCGTTCGCCCGCAGCGCATCGACTGTCTTGAAGATGTTGTCGGTTGCCAGCGCGATGTGCTGGATACCCTCGCCCTTATATTCGCGCAGGAATTCCTCGATCTGCGAATGCTCGTCCTGGCTTTCGTTCAGCGGGATGCGGATCTTGTCGTCGGGCGCGGTCATCGCCTTCGAAAACAGACCGGTCGATTGCCCCTCGATGTCGAAATAGCGGATCTCGCGGAAGTTGAAGACGCGCTCGTAGAATCCGGCCCAGTGCGCCATGCGCCCGCGGTTCACGTTGTGGGTCAAGTGATCGAGCGTGTGCAGTCCGACGCTCTTGTCGTCCGCGACCGCGCCATCGACGGGCTCGAAGTCGATGTCGTAGATCGTTGCGGCACCGCGGCGGTCGACGAGGTACAGGTTTGATCCGCCGATCCCTTCGATAGCAGGGATATTGAGTTCCGCCGGGCCGACGCGGCCCTCGACCGGCGCCGCGCCGCGCTCGACCGCGAGGTTCAACGCCTTTGCGGCGTCGGCAACGCGGAAAGCCATCGCATTCGCTGACGGCCCATGCGCGTCGCGAAAATCGGATACCTGGCCGACCGGCTCCATGTTCAGAATGAAATTGATGTCGCCCTGCCGATAATGACGAACGTTCTTCGACCGGTGGTTGCCGAGATGGGTGAAGCCCATCGCGCGGAACAGGTTTGCCAGCGCCTCCGGATCGGGACCGGTAAATTCGACAAATTCGAAGCCGTCGAGACCGATGGGGTTTTCTAAGGGCATGCGTTTTCTCCAGCGGATGAGGCGATTCTCTTGCGGCTAAAATGCTCTCTTGTGGAAATGGTGTCAAATGATACTAAATCGTGCCATGCTCAAGCTCGACGATTTCCTGCCCTATCGCCTGTCGGTTGCCAGCAACCGCGTGAGCGAGACGATCGCGCGCGCTTACCGGGAAGCGTTCGGCCTGAGTATCGCGGAATGGCGAACGCTAGCGGTCGCCGCCGAAAACGGGGGGCTGACCCAGCAGGAAGTCGGTCAACGCACTTGCATGGACAAGGTGACCGTCAGTCGGGCTGCGATCGCACTGACGCGGCGTGGGCTGATCGCGCGGACGCACGGTCCAAGTGACAGGCGCGAACGCGTGCTGGAGCTAACGGCGCAGGGCCAGAATCTTTATGCCAAAGTGGTTCCGCGCGCGCGCGCTTTGGAGAAGCAAATCTTTGGCGAATTCAGCCCGGAGGAGCTTGCCCGACTCTTAGAAACGCTTCTTCGGATTGAAAGAGCATCGATCGACACAGCATGGCCAGAATGATCCATTTCGGCTATTTCGGCGACGCAAGATGGACTTTGGAAGAATGTACGATAATTGACTGATATGGATCAAATTTTGATACATCAAGCAAAATAACCACAAGATTTGCCATTGGATCGCGGATAAATGGCTCAAACAGGAGATCGAATTCTTGCTCGTTCCGGCGTGAGGGCTGAGAAGGATGACGCGACTTTCCGGGGTTCAACGCTCCTTGAGGAAAAAGTCGATAGCATTCTCGCCAGCCCCGCCTTTCTCCGCGCGCCCATCCTGTCGCGCTTGTTGCGCTATCTTCTCGACCAGACCCTTGCCGGAGAAGCCGACAGTCTGAAGGCCTACACGGTCGCCGTCGAAGGGCTGGACCGCCCAGTCGATTTCGACGCGCAGTTCGACAGCTATCCACGGGTCCAGATGGTGCGCCTGCGCAAGGCGCTCGAAACCTATTATGCCGATGACCCGTCGCAGCCCGACCCCTGTGTCTATCTTTGTGTACGGTCGTACCGTCTTCAACTGGTCGCGCGCGAAACGGTATATTCCAATACGCCGCGCATATCCCGTGTCGACTTTCCTGCGATCCAGAGCCTCGTGACGCCGCCCGGTGCCGTCGGTGGCCGCCTGAAGAGGCGACGCACGCTGATGGTCCTTGGCATCATGCTTGCCGGGTTGTTCAGCTTCATCGTGTTCCAGGTTTACAACGGGAAGGCAACGACGCGAAATACCGTTGGCATGCCGGTCGTCGAAATCGGCTTCCGGAACGCGGCGTCAGCCCAACACGGCGACGAAGTGACAGAAATTCTGTCCGGGGCATTGACCCGGTCATGGGTTGCTCAGGTGCGCGATCGATCCATTGGCACAAGTGCCATGGCGCAACTCCCCACCTATCGCATCATGCTGAATGAAAGCGACCGAGGGGTGGACGCCCAGCTCGTCGACGCCCGTTCGGACATGATCATATGGACCGACTCGGTGGCCATAGACCCCAATGGCGCCTTGCGCGAAGAGCTGGCACCGATGATTGCCGAACTCGTCGGTCCCTATGGTGTTATCGCCCGCACCGAGGCGAACCAGCTCAAACCCCAATCGACCGGAAGCTTCGCGTGTATTTTGCGCTATTTTGCATTTGTGAAATCACGCGACGCTGCTGAGCGGGCGCGTGTCGCGGCGTGTCTCGAACAGCCGGTGGACGAGCCACGGCTCACCGCAACGGTTGACGCGGTTCGCTCCTTTTTCGCTTTGGAAGCGACTGCCTTGCCCGACCGCGAGAGGCAGATGGCTGTCGCAGAACAGTTCGCAAGACTGGCAACCGTTGCCGATGCCAAAGATCCCTATACCTATTATGCGAATGCGCGCCTCGCCTATCTTCGCTCCAATTGCGCGGCGGGCCTGTTCAATGCGGATCGGGCGGTAGCGGCCAATCCCTATGATGCGATGATCGTTACGGTTCTGTCCGGTCTCACGACACCATGCTCGCGTCCCAAGGCGGCGGCGATGCTCGATCAGGCTTACCGCATTCGTAACGACAACGACGTTGCGATGCGAAGTTCACTGATTTTCGCGACCATTGCGCAGGGCCAGGAAAAGCGCCTGGCCGAGCTCGGTTTCCTGCTCCGGCCGCCCCCGGGGCCACTATTGCCCGGTTATCTTCTGGCCGAATCGCTGACTGCTGCGTCACAAGGACGCAGCGTCGAAGCTGCAGCACTTTGGAGGGAGCTCAGGTCGCTTCGTTCTTCTCCGGGCGCTTCTGATGACGATATGCTGAAAAGGATCATCCTTTCGGATGCACTGCGGCAACAGGTGCTGGATTTGCTTCGCACACGCGGGGCGATCACGTCATAGATTGCGGAGCACAGAGCGCACGATCTGTGAAGCGTCACAAACGATATCGAGGGAGTGCGTCGCGGCAAAGCCGCTCTGTCGATCTTTGCCCGTGGCAAGGTCGGTCGAGCGCGTCTGGTGTTCAAAATAGCGCCGCTATTTTGCGCCCAAACGCACTGGAGCGGGCGAAGGGAATCATTCGCTGCAGTCGTTTCTAAAAGTTCAGGTCTGACACATTCGCCGCCTCTGCGCGCGCGCGGCGATTGGTTGTGCAGCGACAATGGGTGATGTCTGGCCACCTCGACTGATAGGGGAGCACAGTGCACAAATCGCGGGTCGCTTCGAAGTCGGGTTGATGGTCTGATTCAGTCTCTGCGAGAAAGCAGAGGGTGAACCGATGATGGGCGAGCGGACGGTGGCGCAGGAGGCGCTATTCTACAGCTTCAAACTGGAGCGGCATGTGCCGAGCGATCCTCGGCTGCGCTCGATCGCTCGGTTTGTGGACCTGTCGGATATTCCCAAAAGGATGGTGTTTTAGGACTCGTACGGACGCAGCGATTCATCGCGGGCCTGCTGTAGATCAGGCTAGACGTCTCTTGTGAGTTTTCTTTAGGCGCCGCTGCGCGTGGCATGCAGTCGGTGTCCGACGGCGGCTGATTGGCGCCGCATCATCGTGCGCAAGGAGTGCCACTAGCCCGGCGTCGGTGGCCTGCACCCCGACCATCATCCTGGTGTTGACGGTATGCGATCGGTGAGTTCGGATGAAATCCAATGGTAGGCGATCTTCGAGCGCCGCAAGCCCGGCATCGTGGAGCAGGCACCTGCCATCAGACATCACCAGTTCGGCATAATCGTCCGCACCTTGGATGCGGACGATAGCCTCGCAGTCGACGATTTCGACGCGACCGCCGCTCTGCACGATCAACGTGGCGCGGCGGAAGCCGGTCGCTTGTGCGGCAAGCCGGTCGAGCGCCTTGGCCAGCCGTGCGGCCACCACTGGCTTGTGCACGAAGTCGAACACGGCATGGTCAAATGCCTCCAACGATCGCTCTTCCCCCTGAAAAGTGGTCCATGTTGGAAGTGAGGGTTTCGGCTATTTTACGCTTTGGAAGGAGCGAGGAATGGCACGGAAGGTTTATACAGCGGAGCAGATCATCGGGATGTTGCGGGAGGCGGAGGTACGGCTGTCGCGGGTGAGAAGGTGGGTGCGATCTGCCGCGTGTTGAGTGTGTCTGAGCAGAGTTATTACCGGTGGCGTCGTGAGTATGGCGGGTTGAAGGTGACGCAGGCGGCGCGATTGAAGACGCTGGAGAAGGAGAATGCGCGGCTCAGGAAGGCGGTATCGAACCTGACGCTGGATGCTTTGATTCTGAAAGAGGTGATCGAGGGAAGGTTCTAAGCCCCTCGCGACGCCGTGCTGGGGTCGATCATGCGTGTGCGGCGCTCGGTGTGTCCGAGCGTCGTGCGTGCCGGGTTGTGGGCCAGCACCGTTCGACCCAGCGCAAGCCTTACCGGCCACGATCCGATGAGAAGCGCTTGACGGCGGACATCATCCGGTTGGCGTCGGCCTATGGCCGGTATGGCTATCGCCGGGTGACCGCGCTGTTGCAGGGTGAGGGTTGGACGGTGAACGCCAAGCGGGTTGAGCGTATCTGGCGTCGCGAGGGGCTGAAGGTGCCGCAGAAGCAGCCCAAACGTGGCCGTCTCTGGCTGAATGATGGATCGTGCGTGCGGCTGCGGCCGCAGCATCGCGGTCATGTCTGGAGCTACGACTTCGTCGCGGATCGCACGCATGACGGCAAGGCGTTCCGGATGTTGACGGTGATCGACGAGCATAGCCGGGAGTGCCTGGCGATCGCATCCGCAATTCCAAAACTTGCATAAAGCGACGTGCGTGGGACGGCCTCGGGGTCATGGATATAGCGCAGCCGGAACGCCAGATCGCGCGCAGGCGCCCGTAGAAAACAGCATTTGCCTGAACCGGAAATATCGCTTTCACCCCGGGAAGGTTAGCCACCTCGGTCGCTCGTTTCTTTGCGCAGGCATTGCTGTGCCGTGCATCGGCCAGCCACACTCCGCTCTATAGCAGTCCCACCCAAGAGGCAGAAAAAAAAGCGCATCTTCGATGCCAGCTGTCCGGCCTGCTTGCAGCGATACACAAAGTCCTCCGACAGCACCGTATCGAAGAATATTATCGCGTCGCCGACGAATTCCAACAGAGGCCGTGGCACCGAGCGGCGGTGGTTACGTTGCCCGGCAACGGTTACGCAACCGCAATTGGCTTCGCAATCCGAATGGGCGCAGCCATTCTCGATCCCGCAAAGGTTCAACGACGTTGTTGCTCCGAAGTCAGTTAGGGAACCCGTCATGGATCAGCTCAAGAAGTCTTCTTTGCGGAAGCTCGATCGACTATTTCCAGCTGCCACCCTGGCAGTTTTGGTTGTGGCGATGAGCGGATGTGGCCCCAAAAGCAGCTCGACGTCAGACGCGCGCGACACGGCGCAAACGCCTTACAAATCGGTTGCGAGCGTCAAGGAGCTTATGGACTCGACGGTTGATCCAGCGGCGGACGGCGTTTGGGATGCAGTGGGCATTATCTCCAACGCCTCTGGGGTCACCAAACATGAGCCGCGCACCGACGAGGAGTGGCACGCGGTCCGCCGTCACGCGATGACCCTGATTGAATCGATGAATCTGGTGATGATGCCGGGCCGCCTTGCTGCACCACACGGAACGAAGGCCGGACTTGGCGAGCTTAGCCCGCAGCAGATTGACGCTGCGATCAAGGAAAACCGACCGGAATTCGATCAGTATGCCGGCGCGGTACGCGACTCAGCCGCCGAGGCGTTAAAAGCCATTGACCAAAAGGATACGGCTGCACTGACCCGGATCGGCGGCGACATCGATCAGCGCTGCGAAGCTTGCCACACCGTCTTTTGGTATCCGAACTCCGCGAGTCCAGCCAAGTAGTAGCCAGCCCGGCAGCGGATGTCTGGACCTGATCATCCCCAATGGTGCCGGGCTTGTCCTATTTGGATGCCGATCGCGACGCATCGTCGATGATGTAGCGCCAGCCACCGTCGGCCTGCTTGCGCATCACTTCGATACCACCGCCCGTCAGCTCCTGTTTGGCGCCTTCGGCACTGACGAAATTCATCCGCCAGTGGTTGGTCGTTAACGCGACATCATTGTAAAGGACGTGCCGACGATTGCCGAGAACGATCTGTGGCTTGATGCTCAGCAACCCTTTGAGGTCTTCGTGGACCTTGGATTTGCCGATCAACGTGACTCCGTCGGGATTAACGTAGGTGACATCATCGACGTAGAGATCGACCAATCCCTCAAGGTCGCCGGTGTTGAAGCGTTCCTGCCAGGCGTCGTACAGCTTGTCGATGTCCGTTACGGGAGGGATGCGTCGCGCCGTCGCCGCGGTTGCTGCCCTTGGGGTGACGGCGATCCCGGCGGCAACGGCCCCGGCTGCCATGACTTTCAGAAAGCTCGCGCGTGTGATTTCCACCGTTGCTGAAGTGGATTGATCAAGCTGTGACCGCTCACCTTGGTCAGCGTTTTCCCAGGCCTTGCGAATGGATTGGATCACAGTTCGTACCTCCAACGATCATGTGCGACGGGCGAAGTCAGGGCTCGTCAGCCGTTAAATAGTCGCTAAGCTAGCAGGCTTGAACTGCATCCGCCGATCCCATCTTCGGCCGATTTTACGACCGTTTCGGCCTGCAGCGGGGCGCATGCCGTCGCATTTTTCACGTCGCCCCTGAACCCGAGAGTGCAGGGGCGACGAAAGGCATATTTAGCGGGTGCCGAAGGGAACCCGCAGCGTCGCACCATAGGTCGTGGGCGGTGCATAGATCGAGGTCACACCGAGAATGCCAAGATTGAGGGCATAGGCACGGTACGCCTTGTCGAAAACATTGCGCCCCCACACGGTCAGCGAGATGCCCGATGGCGTGTCGCGATAGGTGAGCGACGCGTTGGTGACGTTATAGGCTTTTTGCAGCGACCCCAGGCCGTTGGTTACTTCCAGGAATTGATCGTCGTACCAGACGCCATCCACCTGCGCGGCCACATTTCCGTGCCCAACGTCAACATTGTAGCGCAGCAGATAGTTGAAGCTGAAGCGCGGAGCATTGGGCAACTCGACGCCCGTGATCGTCTTTTGCGGGAAGTCGCAGCGGAACACACCGCCCAGATTGGTGCAATACTGGGTGTTGGCAGCGCCGGGGACCAATTCCGGGCCAAACTGGACGTCGGTTGCCGGAATGCTGTCGACCGACGAGGTTTGCCATGTTGCCCCGAACACCGCATCGAAGCGCCGTGATGGCGACCAGAACGCTTCCAGTTCGGCACCGGTCGAATGGGCGTTGCTGTTGAAGACGTGGGGTACGCCGCCAGCCAGCGAGAAGGCCTGATAATCTTCATACGCGTAATGGTACACAGTGCCGTTGAGGCGCAGCGTGCGATCCAGCAATGTCGTCTTGAACCCGGCCTCGAAACTGTTCAGCGTTTCGGGACGATGCTGGAAGTCGGCGGCGGCAATGTTCGACGACAGCGACCAATTGCCACCCTTGATGCCGCGATTCCACGATGCGAAGAGCAATGTTTGCGCGCTCGCCTGGAAATTGAGAGACACGCGTGCCGCCCAGTCGCCATAGGATATCTGGTTCGACCCCGGCACCACTGCAGCCAGATCCTTGTCGGTGAAAAGGACCTTGGGATTGGGCTGCGGTGCATAAGTGGGGTCGCTCAGGACATTGACGTAGTCGATAGACTTGTTGTCCTTGGAATAGCGGGCTCCCAGCGTCAGCGACAGCCGGTCGGTCAGCTTGATGTCGCCTTGTGCAAAGACCGACCAGTTCTTGGACGGAATTTTGTAGAACTGGGAAACCTGCGGCACCGAAAAGCCGCCGTTACCGGAAAGGGCCAAGTCGTAAATCGGCGCGCCGGTCACGGCATGATCGCCATCGTATTTCATATCGAGGTAATAGGCCCCGATTTGCCACTTCAGGCGACTGGTGTCGCCGGACAGGCGCAGCTCTTGAGAAAACTGGTGAAATTTGAGCGTCGTATCGACATTGACGATCAGAAATGGGATCGCGTCGCCGTCTTCGGCATAAACCTTGTCCAGTGTAAGATAATTGGTGATCGCGGTCAGGTTCGCACCGCCAAGCTTCCAGTTCAGTTCGGCCTGGTAACTGTTCGCCACCCGGTTCAGAGAGCCCTTGCGCTCGCCGAAATGGACCCATGGGGATGCCGGAAGGCCGGTCACTCCGTTGATCACACCATTCTGGGCGTCGCTCAGCCCGGCGGCATTGGTGTCGCAATAGCCATTGGGCAGGAAATTGCAGTTCTCGAAAACATAGCCACCAGTGGCAAGGTCGTTGTCTTCGGAATGCTTGTACCACAGGCTCACGGTCGCATCGGGTGACAGGTCGATCTGTAAATTGACGCGAGCGGCCCAGCCATTCTTGCCGCCGAGATCCTGACCACTGCCGGGCAGGACGCCAAGACCGAGCGCGGTGGCATCTGTATCGCGCGACTTAATATAACCGTCGGCTTTCTCGAAACGGGTGGCCGCGCGTATGCGGACGCCCGGTGCCAGTTGTCCACCGACTGCACCCTCCAACGACCAGTCATTGAAGCGACCGTAGTCGCCCTGGACATAGCCATTGAATTCGACCTTGCTGGCGTCCTCGCTGAGGTAATGGATCAGACCGCCGGTGGCGTTACGACCGAATAGCGTACCTTGAGGGCCGCGCAGGACTTCGACGCGCTTGATGTCGAACAACTGGCCCGACACGGCATTCATCGAGGCGATATAAGCATTGTCCTGATATACCGCGACCGGCGCTTCGAGATTGTCGGTGAAGTTGTTCTGCGAAATGCCGCGCAGGCTGAAGATCGTCAGGTTCGGTGACCAGGCATTGACCCGCAAGGCAGGGATTTGCTGAGTAATCTGCGTGGTATCGGTGATGCCCAGCCGATCGATCTGCTCGCCGGAAAAAGCGCTCATCGAAATCGGAACCTTCTGCAGGCTCTCGCTGCGCTTGTTGGCAGTGACCACGATTTCAGTGACCATGTTGCCGTCCGCTGACCCGCTTGCACCCGCATCGGCAGATGTAGTGCCCTGCGCCACTGCCAGTGTTGGGAACGCCAGATACGAGCAGGCAAGCATGAGCGAGAGGCGTGATGTGGCGCGGAAGGTAAGATGCATGCGTTTAGACTCCCTGTAGCGGTTCGGTTCTTTCGCTCGCTCTGTGGACGGCCCAAGGCGAAGCGTTCGACGGAGGTATTTCACAATTGACAGTAATAGGCAATATCGCTTCATTGTTGCATGAATGAAACAGTAAAAGAGCGGGGATAATGGTGCTCTTCTTTTCCATCGTGGGTTCAAAATATTTTATTAAATAATTGATTTTAAATCACAAAATATCAGTCTCAATTTTCTTTGAGGTTCCTTAATGGGAACAATCCGAACAAAATTGCCGACATTGTCAATAAAAATATGTCATGATAGAAGTTGCAAAATCACGTCGCCGCTCAATGGCGATTCGGCGACCAAAGGGCCAACGAGGAGAGCAAACATGTTGCATGTGGCTGTATCGAACGACGGGAACGATCGCGCGAGCCGTGATGGTGCTCCACCTAACGTCGCCACATTGGTCGCCCGCGCACAAGCGATGATCCCTGTCCTGCGGGAGCGCGAAGACGGAGCGATCCGCAGCCGCCAGGTGCCGATCGAAACAATAGTCGATTTTCAGCAAGCAGGCTTTTTCAAGATCCTGCAGCCGCGGCGCTTCGGCGGCTACGAAATGTCTCCAGCGGTCTATTGTGAGGTGGCCAAGACGTTGGCCGAGGGCTGCATGGGCAGCGCCTGGGTCTATGGTGTCGTTGCCGTCCACAACTGGCAAATGGCCCTGTTCGATCCGCAAGCTGCCGAAGATGTTTGGGGCGATGATCCTTCGGTATTGATCAGTTCTTCCTACATGCCGACCGGCAAAGCAGTCAAAGTCGATGGCGGCTATCGTTTTAGCGGCCGATGGGCGTTTTCCAGCGGATCCGAACACTGCCAATGGGTGATCCTGGGTGCCAACATGATTGCCGACGACGGCGACGGGCAGCCAGAGCCTTACAACTTCCTGGTGCCTCGCAGTGACTATGCGATCTTGGATACCTGGCACACCATGGGACTGTGCCCCACCGGCAGCAATGACATCGTGGTGGACGATGTTTTCGTGCCGTCGTATCGCGTGATACGCGAGCGTGACATGTTCAATCTGGCGTGCCCAGGTCATGCTCTGAACACCGGCGAACTCTATCGCATTCCTTTTGCGCAACTGTTCAACCGGACGGTTTCGACGACGTCACTGGGTTCGCTCCGTCGTGCACTGGACACGTTCGTGGAATCAACCCGGCAAAAGCGGGCCACCTACACCGGACTGCGGCTTGCAGGGGACACGACGATCCAGGAAGCCGTCGCCGATGTCATGTTGACGCTGCACGACCTCGAACTGCGCTTCGCCGCCGACCTGGCCGAACTGGACAGCCGCGCGGCAAGCGGCGATTGGCCGATCGAACGGCGTGCTGTGCTCGGGTACCACACCACTGCCGTTGTCTCTCGTTGCGTCGAGGCGATCGACAAGCTGATGCTGTTTTCCGGCGGCAAGGCCATTTACCTTGGCAACGTCGTTCAGCGAGCGTTCCTTGATATCCACTGCGCACGCGGACACGTTGCCAACAATCCTTATCCCTATGCGCGTAACGTGGGCGGACTGGCCTTCGGGTTCGAAAACAACTGCATGGATCTTTGATCGTCACGGCCGCTTGCGCCGTTGACCGGCAAGGTCGTTGGACGGCCTTGAGGTGAATATCCGTAACGCGGGCTAGATGGCGGCTGCCAGCGCCTGTGATACGCCGTGCACAACTTCGGGCTTGGCGGCCATTTCGTTGCGAACGAAGTCCACGAAAGCCCGGACTTTCGACAAGGCAAAATTACCACGCGGGAAAATGATGTGCAGCGAAATACTTTCGCTGACCACGTCATCAAGCAGGGATTCGAGCCGGTTGGCTGCAATATCTTCCTCGACCAGAAACCGGGGCAGGTAGCTGACCCCGAGCCCTTCGAGTGTGGCCTGCCGCGCCATCCGCACCGAGTTGCTGGTCAGCGGGCCTCGGTTCACCGCGACCGTGACATCGTCGGACAGGCGCCATTCGCCAACCTTCGACAGATGTGTTTCGACGATGCAGGTATGTTCTTTGAGGTCATTGGGTGTCGACGGCCAGCCAGCACGTCCGAGATAGTCCGGCGCGGCGACCAGCACCATGGGATAGGTACGCAGTTGCACCGATTCCAGGCTGGCGTCGAACGGATCACCCATCCAGAAGGCCACGTCGAAGCGGCCCTTGAGCATGTCGACCTTGCTGTCCGAAAGATTAAGGAACATCCGTATATCGGGATAGGTCTTGAGGAACCGCGGAATGATCGCGGTAAGATCGAACAACGAAGACACGACGGGCGCATTCACCTTGAGTTCGCCGCGCGGTTTTGAAACCATCCCGGTGATAATCTGGTTTGCCTCGTTCACCTCATCGACGATGCGAGCGCAGCGTGCGTACATTTCGCGTCCGGCTGGCGTGAGCGAAACCGATCGCGTCGTCCGATCCAGCAGGCGCACCCCTATATTCTGTTCCAGCTTGGCGATCTGCCGGCTGACTGCAGCTTTTGAATAGCCGAGCACCTTGGCGGCATTCGAAAAGCCTCCGCTGCTGACGACGGCGGCGAATGACATCATCGCCATGACATTGCCCAAATCTGGTCGGTCTTCCATCCTCTGCTCTGTGTTTCAGGCGTTGGAGCGAGTCAATCCGGATGAGTTCTCTCACCCCCGTGAATGCCCCGTTTCAATGACGAATTATTGTTACGTCAATGCAAAAATACGTAGATAATGATTTAGACTGTTGCGTTTGAGGTAACTTTGCGCAAGGACTTTGACGGTAATTTCAGGGCCGCTCTTCGAGCAGCGGCATGACCGGGAGAAATATGATGTCGAGCCAGCTTGCCCAGAAAGACGCGCGCAGCCAGTTCCACTCGTTCACGTCGCTCAACGACATGAAGGCGGACGGTCCCACTGTCATGGCATCGGGGTCCGGGGTGCGTGTCCGCGATGTGAATGGCAAGGAATACATCGATGGGATGGCGGGCCTGTGGTGCGTCAACCTTGGTTATGGTCGTCAGGAAATTTCGGACGCGATCGCCCGGCAGAGCGAACGGCTGGCGTTCTTCCATACTTTCAACGGTATGAGCACCGATGTGGTGGCGGAATGCGCAGAAGCGTTGCTTGCCCGCGCACCCGTGCCGATGTCGCGGGTGTTTTTCGGCGTATCGGGAAGCGATGCCAATGAAACCCAGCTCAAGCTGATCTGGCTCTACAATAACCTGCGCGGGATGCCGACCAAGAAGAAGGTGATCGCTCGCTGGAACGCCTACCATGGATCGGGCGTGGCCACGGCCAGCCTGACCGGATTGCCGGGCATGCATAACCTCTTCGACCTTCCCCAGGGTCCGATCCTGCATGTCAGCGCCCCGCACTATTATCGCAATGCGCCGGACGGCATGTCGGAGCGGGATTTCTCGCGCAAGCTTGCGAAGGAGCTGGAAGACCTGATCGAGCGCGAAGGCGGTGACACGATCGCTGCCTTTTTCGCCGAGGCTGTGATGGGGGCCGGTGGTCTGATCCCGCCGCCAGAAGGCTATTTCGACGAGATCATGCCTATCCTCAAGAAGCACGACATTCTCCTCGTTGCAGACGAAGTCGTATCGGGGTTCGGTCGTCTCGGCACATATTGGGGATGCCAGAGCTATGGCTATCAGCCCGATCTCATCACGTCGGCCAAGGGCGTGACTTCGGGCTATTTCCCGATGTCGGCGGTTTTTATTTCGCCCAAGGTTTGGGATGTGATCGAAAACGGTGCCGACAAGCTCGGCGTTTTTGGCCATGGTTACACCTATTCCGGCCATCCGGTCGGCGCGGCGGCTGCGCTTGTTGCGCTGAAGCTGATCGACGAGCTCAAGGTCGTCGAGAACGTTGCCGATGTGGGGCCGTACATGATGCAGGCACTGCGTGATCGGCTGGGACAGCATCCGCATGTCGGCGACATCCGTGGCAAGGGCCTGATGCTGGGCATCGAGCTGATGAAGGATCGCGAGACCAAGGAGATTTTCCCGATGGCCAATCGCACCGGTCGCCAGGTGCTGAAGGCGGCGGCCGAACGGGGCCTGATCACGCGTGCGCTGGGCGATACGCTGGTCTTTGCGCCACCGCTTGTCATTACGCGTGCCGACGCAGACGAGATCGTGGACAAGTTTGCAGGGGCTGTGGACGACGTGTTCAAAGCCTGAACCATATGTCAGCCCCTTCAGGATCAGCGTTGGTCCGATGTTACAACCCTTGGGAGGGGTGAACGATGGAACTGAATACCGCCATTGCCGGATTAGCGGCTGCGGAAGCAGGGACCGAGCGGCTCACACGCGGGGGGCTGATCAGCGCAATTCTCGTCGGCCTGGTTGGCGCGATGGTGATCTTTATCACACCCGGCTTTCTGGCAGTCATTGCCCAGAAGACCGGGTTCGATAACGACCAGCTCGGCTATCTGGCCGCGTGGGATATCAACGCGATGGGCGTGACGGTGGGTATCAGCACTTTCTTGCTTGCCCGCGTGCCCTGGCGACGGGCAGTAGGTCTGGGCCTGATATTGATTGTCATCGGCAATCTGCTGACGGCGGCGGTCGATAGCTTCGCTGCCATGTCTGCGGCGCGTGTGATCGCGGGGGCCGGTGAGGGCATATCGATCGGTTTCGCATTTGCGGCGCTGGGACGGGCACCCAGTCCCGATCGCGCCTTTTCGATCTATCTGGTCGTCGGCGCGCTTTTGAGTTCGGCCTTCCTCTATTCGCTACCTGCGATCCAGGCGAACTTTGCCCCATCAACGGTCTTCATTTGTTTCGCAGTTTTTGCCGTGCTGGTGATGACTTCGCTTCGTGCTTTTCCGGACGGTAGCAAGGACGAACCCGACATTTTCGCCTCGGGAGGCAGGCTCGATATGCGCTTTTCCTCCGGGGCATTGCTCGGCGTGTTCCTGTTGTTCTTTGCCATGGGCGCGATGTGGAGCTATTCCGAACGCATCGGGCTGGCCAGCGGGCTATCGACGGGGACGATTGCGACGGGGCTTTCGATCGGCACCATGGCCGGGGTCGTTGGTGCAGGACTGGCCGGAATACTGCCGCGCCGTTGGGGTCGGTCCTGGCCGCTGGTGATCAGCGGCATTTCAGGTGTTGCGAGCTTCCTGATGTTTCGAGGTCAGGTCGCGTCGAACTCCTTCATTATCGCGATCGTCCTGCTGATGTTCAGCTGGAACTTCGCCCAGCCGTTGCTCTCGGGGATTTGCGCGGAAGCGTGCAAGCGCGGTCGGATTGTTTGTGCGATGGGGTCGATTCAGACCTTTGGAACTGGCCTGGGACCGGCAGCAGCTGCGGCGACGCTGGGTACTGGATCGTTTCTGGTCGCGATCTATGCCTCCAGCCTGATACTCGCCCTGAGCATCGCGGTAACAATCGCGACGATCACCCGCGGACAGCGTTTGGCTTGAACGCGTTACAGCAAGATTTGGCAGGGCCGGGCCGGGGGGCGCGGCTCATCTGCCAAAGGCTTTAAGTGAGGCGCTTGGAATAACCGTCGAGCGTGGTGTTTCGCGACCAACCGCGCGTTTCATAGAGTTGCTGTGCCCTGTGGTTGGTCCGAGCTGTCTGCAGATTGATCCGGACAGCACCCCTTTCAGCAGCAAATGCTTCGGCCCGGTTCAGCAATACGGCACCGATGCCGCTGCCACGAATGGCGGGGAGTACAAACAGATCGTTCAATATGCAGATCGATCCTGCGAACACCGAACAGAAGCTGAAATAGATCTGGCAGAAGCCGACGATTCCGCCATCGGCGTCTTCGGCTACGAAGATTGCGGACTGACCCTTTTCCATTCGCTCCTGGATGAAATGCAACGCCAGCGGTTCGTCGGGCGCCATGTCGTAGAATTGCCGGTACAGATCGAATAAGCTCGCCACGGCCGGCACATCGGCGAGAGTTGCCTGGCGGATTTTAAAGGCATTCATCAAAAATGTCTCCTGATCTGCGGCCCCGCCGCGAGGCGGCGGGCGCATCGATCAAAGGAAGACCGCGCGGGACAGGCCACCGTCGACGGCGATTGATTCCCCGGTGATTCCGCTGCCGAGTTGCGAGCACAGGAACACGATCGGGTCGGCCACTTCCTGGACCTCGAGCATACGTTTCAGCGCGGCTGGATCACCGGCTTCACGGGCGACGATGGCGTCCACCGTGGTACCTTCTTCAGCGGCCATCTCGGCAAACCATTCCTCGATATGTTCCGTCCTGGTGACGCCGGGATGGATGATGTTGACGGTGATGCCGTCGCGGCCGACTTCGTCCGACAATGTCTTGGTGAAGTGAACCAATGCGGTATTGCGCATGCCCGAAAGCGCTTCGGTGCAGCGCGCTGTCAACCCGCCAACATTGACGATTCGACCCCAGCCGGCCTTGCGCATGTGCGGCACACACGCCTTGGCGGTACGAAAATAGCCGAACAGCTTGGTGTTGAGATCGAGCATCAGCGCATCTTCGTCGGCCTGTTCGATGGCGTTACGAACTAGCCCTCCGGGAGCGGCCGCACAATTGACCAGGATATGGATAGCTCCGAACCTGGCCACAGTCGCATCGATCAGCGCCTGGACCGACTCCTTGGAGGTCGTGTCGGTCGGCACGGCAATGATGTCGCCACCCGTCTCTGTGCGCAGTTCCTCTGCGGCGGCTTCAAGCTTGCTGACCGTACGGGCAGCGATTGCCACTTTGGCACCAGCCATCAGCAGCTTGCGGGCGGTTTCCTTGCCGATCCCGACGCCGCCGCCGGTAATCACGGCGACCTTGCCCTCAAGTCCCAGTTCCAGATGCATTGTCTTTTCTCCTTCTAATTTGATGAACGCAGCGAGACGCGCGCCGCTTCGGCACCGTCAAAATCCACCCGGATCACATCGCCCGAAAATATCTCGGTAGCCCCGGTGCAGGTTCCCGAAGCGATGAGTTGTTCGCGCTTGAGACTACCCTGTTCGTTATCGCGCAGCCAGTTTGCGAGCCAGACCAGGGCATCGAGCGGATCGTGCATGACGCGTTTTGTGGATCCTTCGACCGGAGCCTCCGCGTTGCGCGTGAGGGTGGCTGACATGGCGGCGAAACGCTCGTCCCATATGGACGCTAGTTTGCGACCGAGGACCAGTCCGTGGCCCATCACATTGTCTGCGATCAGCAGTGGAAGGGGAAGGTCGCTTTCCACAAAGCGGCTACGGACGATCTCTATGCCGGCATAGACGCCCTTGATCGCGCCGCAGAGGTCTTCGCGGGTATATGGTTCTGGCTGTAACGGCAGATCCTGGCCCATTTCAAAGACGATTTCTGCTTCAGCGTACATTTCTGGTTGGCAGAAAGCGATTTCGCTGCGGTCGGCGTAGATCGCGCTTGCGGCTAGTCGGCCGACGACCGGCTCGCTTGCGCTGAATGCATCGCGTGCACTCTGGCTGGTGAGCCCCAGCTTCCACACCATAACCGGCAGCGCGCTGCGTGCCGCTATCCGGCGTTGAATTGCGTATGCCACGTCAATTGTCGGCTGCAGTTCCGGCAGCGGTATGCCGACGCCAGGTTCTGCCGCGAGCAACGCGTGTTGCAAGTCGCTATCGATGTTCCGCACCGGATCCTCCTGCGGCCACCAGCGACCGGTCAATTGTCCCGAATATGCAACAACGCAACTTTGAAATCTAGTATTGTTTACATTTAGTGATTGAGTTAGTTGTCGTCTGGATTCGCCGCAAGGGTCATCCGTGCCGTGTGGGCGAATTTGGATTCCGCAGGTTGAAAGTAGTGCCATGACCGATAAGTCCGCAACATTTGCTCAGGCCGAAGCGCTGGGTGCCGCCATGGCGAAACGCCCTTTGGGGCTGATCATCGATGGCAAGTCGGTGCCGGCGCAGTCGGGTAAAACATTTGCCACGCTCAACCCGGCGACTGGCAAGGAAATCTGTCAGGTGGCGGAGGGCGGCGTTGCCGATGTCGATCTGGCGGTCAAGGCGGCCCGCAAGGCTTTGATCGATCCTTCCTGGCGCGACATGAGCGCGGTTGATCGGTCGAAGCTACTCAACCGCCTGGCCGATCTCATCGAGCGGGATGCCGCAGAGTTGGCCGTGCTGGAATGCATGGACAACGGCAAGCCGGCGACGCTCACAATGGGGGTCGAGATCGAAGGGTCGATCAAGACCTTTCGCTATTTTGCTGGCTGGCCGACCAAATTCGGTGGGGAAACACTGCCGGTTTCACCGCGCAGCGGGGCCAAGATTCTCAATTACACCGTGCGCGAGCCAGTCGGCGTTTGCGGGTTGATCGTGCCGTGGAACTACCCCATGTCGATGGCGGCGTGGAAGGTGGCTCCGGCGTTGGCCGCAGGCTGCACCGTTATCCTGAAACCCGCCGAGCAAACCCCGCTGACCGCGTTGCGTCTGGCCGAACTTGCGCTTGAAGCGGGCGTGCCGCCGGGCGTTTTCAACGTCATCACCGGTTTTGGCGAAGCGGGCGCGGCTCTGGTCGATCACCCCGGTGTCGACAAGGTCGCCTTCACTGGTTCGACGGAAGTTGGCAAAGCGATTGTACGGGGTTCGACCGGGAACCTGAAAAAGGTGAGTCTGGAACTGGGTGGGAAGTCGCCGCAGATCGTTCTGCCGGATGCCGATCTCGATGCTGCCGCAGCTTCGATCGCTTCAGGCATTTTCTTCAATCAAGGACAGACATGCACCGCGGGCTCGCGATTGTATGCCCATGCTTCAAT
This sequence comes from Sphingomonadales bacterium, assembly GCA_040004295.1. Taxonomy (GTDB): domain Bacteria; phylum Pseudomonadota; class Alphaproteobacteria; order Sphingomonadales; family Sphingomonadaceae; genus Sphingomonas_O. Next base: position 58,527 of record JBDUBD010000001.1, read on the forward strand.
CCATGACGATCTGCTCAGTCGTATCGCCGATCATGCTGCACGCCTGACCATTGGCAACGGCCTCGACCCCACGGTCAATTTCGGTCCGCTGGTGTCACAGGAGCAATGGGACCGCGTAAATTCCTACGTCGAAATCGGCAAAGCCGAAGGTGCCGAGGTGATGATTGGTGGCAGCCGACCCAAGGGACTCGGGGAGGGCTTCTTTTTCGAGCCGACAATCATGGCCAACGCCGGACGTGACATGCGTATCGTGCGCGAAGAAATATTTGGTCCGGTGTTGAGTGCGCTTAGCTGGAGTGATCCGGCCGATCTGGTCGCCCAGGCCAATGATTCCGATTTTGGCCTCTCGGCCGGAATCTGGACCAACGATCTGAGGCAGGCACACCGACTGGCCAGCGCGGTCAAGGCGGGCACGGTGTGGATCAACTGCTTTAACCTTGTCGACAATGCGACGCCGTTCGGCGGCTTCAAACAGTCGGGTTGGGGCCGCGAGCATGGTCGTCAGGCCATGGAACTCTACAGCGAAATCAAGAGTATATGGGTTAATTTGAGCTGAGGAACAGCCCGACACAAACCCTTCAAGCAGGAGCGAACATGAGCAAGACCTTGATAGTCGCGACCGATGGGCAAGCCGTGATGCGGACCCACGATGACGGCAAGAGCTGGTATCGGATCAATATTCAGCAGGATCTGGAATATGACGATCGCGTCCGGTGTTTGCTCGTTGATCCTGCCAACCCCGAAGCGTTATTTGCCGGTGCAGAAAAGGGGCTGTTCTACAGTGCCGACCAAGGCGTGCACTGGAGCCGGGTCGACTGCGCGCTGAACGGATTTGCGGTATGGAAGCTGGTGGCGAGCGAAAGCGATCCCAAGGTGCTTTATGCCGGGACAGGCGCTCCGTCGCTCTCGATCCTGTTCCGTTCGCGCGATGGTGGCAAGGTCTGGGAGCGGTCCACGCTCGAGATGCCTGAATTCTGCGCCGGGGTAAACCGCCCGCGGATGCTGGCGCTGGCTGTCGATCCGGACGATGCGAACGACGTGTGGGCGGGGATCGAGGAAGGCGGCCTGCACCGCAGCCGCGACGGCGGCAATAACTGGGAACGGATCGACACCACATGGTCCGAGTTCGGCGGAAATTCCGACCTGCACGACATCATGGTCCTCAAGCAGGATGATGGATCGAAGGTTCACCTCGCGCTGACCGTCATCGCGCTTTATCGATCGACGGACGACGGCAAGACCTGGACGCGCTTGCCCGCCAAGGAAAGCTGGGGCTTGCGGTATTCGCGACTGCTCATGCGCAAGCCGGGCAGCGGTCGGGAGATTGCTGTCGGCATCGGTGACGGTACTCCCGGAACACAGGCTGCGATCCTGACCTCGTCCGATGCGGGTCTGACCTGGGCCAAGGCTGATCTCGATACCCCGTCGAACTCGTGCATGTGGGCTTTCGGTACGAACCCTGCCGATCCCGATTTCCAGCTTGCGGCCAGCAAATTCGGGTATCTCTATCGCTCGACCAATGGCGGTAAGTCGTGGATCAAGGAATGGCGCGAGTTTAACGAGATCACCGATCTCGCCTGGGTGCCGGGTGTGCCGACCGACTTGGGATTGCCGCATGTCACGAACTGAGAAATCGCCGATCCACGTCAGCAAGATCGCCCATGTCGTTCTGTTCGTCAGGGATCCGGAGGCTTCGGCGAAGTGGTACGAGGACGTGCTCAATATGACGATTGTCACCCGTGCGGCCGATGGGCCGTACAAGGGGGGCGTCTTCCTGAGTTTCGGGGTCAGCGATCACGACATTGCCTTGTTTCCGGGCGATCCCGGCGCAAGCAGGGGCAAGGAGTTCGAGCACATCGGATTGATCATGGCTGGAACGAGCATGGACGATCTGCGCCGCAATCACGCCTTTTTCACCGAGCGCGGTGTGGAGATTGCCGAGATCCTCAACCACGGGGTGTCTACCGGCATCTACTTCTACGATCCGGACGGTCATATGCTGGAGGTTTTCTGCCAGCACATTCCCCAGAACGGAGCCTCGCAAGTCGAATTGCGGCGCAACGAGGGGCAGGCCGACCCGGTCGACCCGATCTCGCTTTAAATTTCACGCAATGGCCGGGGCAGGGTGCCTGCGGCCAGCGCCCCAGGCGAAACGCCGAGGCCGATTAGGGAGAATAGCATGACGACCTACGCACCGAACTTCGGTCCATTCCACATCCGCAAATGGTTCAGTCAGGTCGAGGAGATCTGGGCCGGCGAAACCGGTGTCGCCGCTGATGGTGCTCCGCTGATCAAGTATATGATCGCGGCTTGCATCAAGAATCCCTATTCCGGCGAGTTCATCGAAGATCTGTCGGCTTGGATCGATGCTTCGCCCGCGCTGGGAACGGAAATCGGCCGACGGCTCAACGCGCTTTCGGGCGGGGCCAGGATCGAAAGCTATGGCAAGGCCATCATGGTCGGGATCGATGGAGAATACGAACATGGCAATGCCCTGCTGACCAATCCAGCCGCCAATCCCGTGCGTGACGCGATAGGCGGCGGTGCCTCTTGGGTTCCCTCAACCGGAAAGCGCGGCGTTCCCGGCACGATCCTCGACATCCCTTTCGGTCACAAGGACGCGCTGTACGTTCGCTCGCACTACGACACGATGAGCGTCTCGTTCGGCGACGCGCCCAATCGTGACGAAGTGATCGTGTGCTGGGCCTTTGCCACGCGCGGTCGCCTCAATGCGCGCCTGGGCGGCCTGAAAGCCGAAGACGCCGTAGGCAATGGCCTGACCTGAACGATGGCCGATCAACGCCTCGCCCATTCGGACGCGCCGCCGCTTCCTGTCCGGCTTCTCGACGGGGAGCGGACACAGCGGATCGCTAACGGTAACCTGGGCATTCAGGTGCGCGAGTGGGGAAAACCTGACGCACCCGCCATGGTCCTGCTGCACGGTCTGCGCGGCTATTCCGGTACTTGGCGCAATTTTGCCGCTGCGTTTTCGGATCGGTGGCACATGATCGCGCTGGATGCGCGCGGGCGGGGTGACAGCGACTGGGACGTCGATCGCAACTATTACACCGATGCTTATCTGAGAGATCTGGAGGCGGTGGTCGATGGACTGGCCCTCGATCGCTTTGTGTTGGTCGGGCATTCGATGGGCGGAACGACATCCTATTGCTACGCCGCTAAGCACCCGCAGCGTCTGAATGCTCTGATTGTGGAAGACATCACGGCCGGATCTTCTGTTGCGGGTGCGGGTTTCGAGCGGATAGTGGCGGAAATGGCCGCACTGCCGACGCGCTTCGACAACTGGGCCGGGGCGCGTGCCTATTGGCGCAAGCTGCGACCGGGCGTTTCCCATGCAGCAATCGAGGAACGCCTATTTGAATCGATGTGTGCTGGCGATGGCGACACTGTGGTCTGGCGTTACGACGCTGAGGGGATCGCCGCGACCCGCATTGCACCGGATCCGTCTCGCCTGGTGGATCTGCACCCGGTCATTGGTGCGATACGCACGCCGACTCTGATCATCCGTGGCGGACGTTCCGACTTCTGCAACCTGACCAAGGTGGAGGAACTGGAAGCCGCCAATGCGATGCTGTCGCATGCCAGCGTGGCGGACGCTTCGCACTACGTCCACGATGACGCGCCGGAAAGTTACCTGCGTCTGGTGGAAGGCTTCCTGGCCGGACTCAAAGTCGGCCGGGTCGCGCCGAATTGACAGGATGACGATCAATGACTGACCAGACCATCGTTCAGGGTGCCGTCACGACGCGGCTCGGCGCGGACCTGCTGCTCGACAGCCTGTATCGTGGTGGCGCACGGATATGCTTTGCCAATCCGGGGACGACCGAGTTGGGGCTGGTGAGCGCGTTGGCGCGGGACGGGCGCATTCGCTGCGTCCTCAGCCTGTTTGAAGGTGTCTGCACCGGCGCAGCAGATGGATATGCGCGCGTTTCCGGTCATGTCCCGCTGACATTGCTGCATCTTGGTCCCGGCTTTGCCAACGGGATTGCCAACCTGCACAACGCCCGCCGTGCGGGGTCGCGGATCATCAACTTGATTGGCGACCATGCCACCTGGCATTTGCCTTACGATGCGCCGCTGACTTCTGACATCTATTCTTTGGCTAGTCCGGTTTCGCGTGATGTTATCTACCTCGAAAGCGTCGCCGCGATTTCCGGCGGCGTGCGGCGGGCGTTTGCCGCGACCAACCTAGCCGAGGGTGGGGCGGCCACGATCATTTTTCCTACCGATGCGGTCGATGCGCCTACACCGATAGATACCGCGCCCATCGTCGAAGTGCCATATTTGCCGACGCCCGTTGCCGAGGCGACGATCGAGGCCGCTGCTGCGACTTTGTCGGAAGGTGGCGATACGATTGTCCTGCTCGGCGGCAATGCCCTGACTGAAGGTGGTATTCGTGCCGGTGCCCAACTGGCGGAGAAACTTGGCGGGCGGCTGCTGATGGAGCCGTATCCTGCGATCGTGACGCTGGGCGGCGACCTGCCCGCAGTCGAACGACAAGCCTATTTTCCTGACGACGTGATCGCACAGATGGGTGAAGCGCGCGTGGTGTTGGCCGGCGCACGAATGCCGATCAGCTATTTCGGCTACGAGGGTTGGCCCAGCCAGCTCGTTCCCGACAGCCGTCTGGTGCGCCTCGCAGAACCGGGAGAGGACGCTGTGGGCGCACTCAAGGCGCTGCTGACATGGATCGGCGCCGCCGCCGGCCAAACCGTTGTTGCTACCTCGGCCGCAGCGACACCGGCGTCTGCGGACGCCTCGCCGGTCGCTCTGTCGCCAGCATCGGTTGTCGAAGAGCTTCTGGCGCAATTGCCGCAGGATTCGATCATCTCGCTCGAGGGCTCGACCCTTGGAGGGCCATGGCTCCGCAATGCCTATCGGGCACGCCGCCACCGGGTCATGACCAACACGGGCGGCGCCATCGGGCAGGGGCTGCCTTGCGCGGTCGGCGCTGCCCTCGCCGAGCCGGGTGCGCAGGTGATTTCGTTACAGTCCGACGGCAGTGCCCAATACACGCTGCAATCGCTGTGGACCATGGCGCGCGAGAAGCTCAAGGTCACTGTGATCATAGCCGCCAACCATCGCTATGCCATCCTCCAGACAGAGCTGAACCGGGCTGCCGCTCCTCTTGAGGACAGCGTGATTGCCAGCCTGACCAAGCTCGACAAACCGCGGGTGGACTGGGTCGCGCTGGCCACCGGCTATGGCGTGGAAGCCGTGCGGGCGTCCACCAACGCCGAGCTGGCCGCAGCATTGCAACGGGGCCTGGCGCTCGAAGGCCCGTTGCTGATCCAGGCAGAGCTGCCGTGAGTGAGGCATCGCGCGTTGCTATCCTGACCGGCGGCAGTGGCGGAATTGTTCCCGGCATTGCCGAAGAACTGGCTCGGGCGGGTTTCGCGATCGTGCTCACCGCGCGTGGCATCGATGCGCTTCGGGCCGCAGCCGACCGGATAGGCGCCAACACCGGCATCGCGATTGCTGCCTTTGCGTCCGATGCCCGCGACGTAGCTTCGTCGAAGGCGCTTGTCGCGCAGGTACTGGACAGGTTTGGTCGGGTCGACGTCCTTGTGAATGCCGCTGCAAGTTCCAATCCCATTGGCGGGGCAATCGAAGATGTCGATGTCGATGCATTGATGGCTGATGTCGACGTGAAGGTTGGCGGTTATCTGCGCTATGCGCAGGCCGTCGTCCCGACGATGAAGCGCCAGGGGCATGGGCACATCGTCAACATCGGCGGGCTGACCGGACGGTCGAGCGACACGCTGAGCGGGCTCCGCAATGCCGCCGTCTCGCATATGACGAAGGTTCTTTCAGACC
>JBDUBD010000033.1:0-23957 GCA_040004295.1 Sphingomonadales bacterium
CCCGGGCGACCGCTTGGTCGTCAGCGACCCGGCCTATTTCGGCGGCACCACGGACAAAAGCGTCGGCAGCGACGCGCTCACTGCCCTCGTGCCGAACGCCGAACACGTCGCCGCGCGCGACGATTGCGGCGCGCGGCTTATCGAACTCGCCGAACCCGGCGACCGCATCGTCGTGATGGGCGCGCGCGACGACAGCCTGACCGGCTTTGCACAGGGATTGCTCGACGCGCTCGCCGCCCGTAACCCTTAGGGAAAGGGAGCGGGCATTGGCCAAACGACTGACATTTTACATCCTGATCGGGCTGGTCGCGGGCATCGCGATCGGCGCGGTGATGCACGCCACCTTGTCGCCCGACACGATCGCCGAGGCGAACAAATGGTTCAAGATGATCACCGACATCTTCCTGCGGCTGATCAAGATGATCGTCGCGCCGCTGGTGTTTGCCACACTGGTCGCGGGCATCGTTCATATGGGCGACACGGCGTCGCTTGGGCGCGTCGGTGCCAAGACTATGACGTGGTTTATCGGCGCGACATTGGTGTCGCTCGTGCTCGGCATGATCCTCGTCAACTGGCTGCAACCCGGCGTGAATTCAGGGCTGGATCTGTCACGCGCAGTCGGCAGCTCGGGCATCGACGCAAAGCACGTCGACATGTTCACGACGATCACCGAAATGGTCCCGAAATCCATCTTCGAAGCCATGGCGAACACGACCATGCTCCAGATCGTCATTTTTTCGGTCTTTTTCGGCGTCGCGGTGTCCGCAGTCGGTGAAAAGGCGGCACCGATCGTCAAGGGTATCGACGCCCTGGTCGAAGTCATGCTGGTCGTCACCAATTACGTCATGCGCGTGTCGCCGCTTGCCGTGTTCGCCGCGATGACAAAGGCAGTGTCAGTCAACGGGCTTGAGGTTCTGGTGACCTTCGGCAAGTTCATCGGCAGCTTCTACCTGGGGCTTGGCTTCCTCTGGATCGCACTGCTGTTCGCTGGTTTCCTTGTCCTCGGGCCGCGCATTATCGAGCTCATCCGCTACATCCGCGATCCGATCATCCTCGCCTTTTCGACCGCCTCGTCGGAAGCGGCCTATCCGCGCACGCTGGAGGCGCTGGATAAATTCGGTGTGCCGAACCGCATTTCCAGCTTCGTCCTGCCGCTCGGCTATTCGTTCAACCTCGACGGTTCGATGATGTATATGACGTTCGCGTCGATCTTCATCGCGCAGCTCTATGGCATCGACCTGACCTTCGGACAGGAGATCACGATGCTGCTGACGCTCCTGCTCACGTCGAAGGGCATGGCCGCCGTACCGCGCGCATCGCTTGTGGTAATCGCGGGAACCATGGCGCAGTTCGGCCTGCCGGAAGGGGGGCTGGTCCTGATCCTCGCAGTCGACCAGTTCCTCGACATGGGGCGCACGGGGACAAACGTCGTCGGAAACGCCGTCGCAACCGCCGTCGTCGCGAAATGGGAGGGTGGCCTCGACAAGGCGGAACCGCTCGCGATCGACACAGTCCACGCCCCGTCGTCCAGTCACGGTACAGCCCATCCGGCCCCCCGCGAGGGCGAACCGGGCGGGGTCAGCTAATTGCGGAATCAGCTAATCAATGAAGGAGTCCAACGTGATCGATCGCCTCTTCCTGTCGCACCCCCGCACCGTCGGCGAGAGCTATTGGGAGCATTTCCGTGTCGCCGGCAGCTTCGGCACGGCGATGGTCGTCGGCGGCGCAAAGGCCATGATCCACGCGGTGTTCCCGAACGCCTATGAAACCGCGGGCAGCGACACCATTCGCCGCCTGCACACTATCATGGTCGAAAAGCGCGGCGCGAAGCGTGACGCGACGATGGAAATGCTCAGCGTCGAATGGGTGATCTGAACGGCGTCGCCGTCCGTCGCCGCGAAGGGGCGGGGCCGACGATCGTCTTCCTGCCCGGTTATGCGTCGGACATGGCGGGGACGAAAGCGGTGGCGCTTGACGCGTGGGCAGCGCGCAACGGTCGCGCCTTCGTCCGTTTCGACTATCGCGGCTGCGGCGAGAGCGCGGGTGCGTTCGAGGATTTCACGCTGGAGGATTGGCGCGACGACGCGCTGGCGGTGATCGACAGCGTCGCGGGGCCGGTCGTGCTGGTCGGATCGTCAATGGGCGGGTGGATCATGATGCTCGCGGCGCTGGCGCGGCCGGAGCGGGTCTCGGCGCTGGTCGGTCTGGCGGCTGCGCCCGACTTCACCGAATGGGGCTTCACCGCTGCGCAAAAGGCCGCGTTTGTTGCCGATGGCCGCGTGTTGGAGCCGTCGATCTATGGCCCGCCGCTGATTACGATCCGGGGCTTTTGGGAAGCGGGACAGCGCAACCTGCTGCTCGACGCGGGGATCGCCATCGACGTCCCGGTCCGCCTGATCCAGGGGCAGCGCGATGCCGATGTGCCGTGGCAGAACGCGTTGACGCTGGCTGATCATCTGCGTTCGGCGGACGTTCAGGTGCATCTGATCAAGGACGGTGACCACCGTCTGTCACGCGATGTCGATATCGCGCTGTTGATCCGGACCATCGAAAGCTTGCCATGATTGCTCTTCTGCTCTTTGTCGAAGCCGCCGCCGCCAGACCGGTCACCAGTGATCAAGCCCGGTTCGAAGCCTGCGCGACGCTTGCCGAAACCGATCCCGCACACGCGGTGGAGCAGGCGGGTGCTTGGCGTGTCGCCGGGGGCGGCGTCCTTGCGCGGCAGTGCGAGGGGTTGGCTTTCGTCGCACAGAAACGCTGGCTTCCGGCGACAACCGCGTTCGAGGCCGCAGCGCGCGATGCCGACACGCACGGTGACGCCCGGGCGACCAATTTGTGGATGCAGGCGGGAAATGCCGCGCTGATCGCGGGCGATCATGCGCGCGCGCGCGCCGCGTTCGACGCAGCCCTTGCGCGCGGGCAGGTGACGGGGCTGGAGCTCGGCGAAATCCACCTCGATCGTGCCCGTGCCCGTTTTGCGCTGGGCGACAAAAAGGGCGCGCGGGACGATCTCGACGCTGCATTGAAACTGGCACCCGCCGATCCGCTGGCGTGGCTGCTGTCGGCAACGCTCACGCGCCAGTCCGGTGATCTGGACCGGGCACGGGCCGACATCGAACAGGCCGTGAAGCGTTCGCCGGATGACGCGCAGGTCCAGCTCGAAACCGGGAACATCGCGGTCATGAGCGGCTATGACGACATCGCGCGAACTGCGTGGCAGACGGCGGCGAAACTTACGCCCACAAGCGAGGCGGGCAAATCCGCAGCTGCCGCCTTGGCACGACTCGACGCAAAGCCTTAAGTGTCAGGCATGAAGTACCTCCACACCATGATCCGCGTTTCGGATCCGCAAGCGACCATCCGCTTTTTCGAACTGCTTGGCCTGAAAGAACTCCGCCGCTTCGATAACGAAGCCGGGCGATTCACCCTGATCTTCCTTGCAGCACCCGGTGATGAGGAAGCGCAAGTCGAACTCACGCATAATTGGGAAGAGAGCGGCTATGGCGAGGGGCGCAATTTCGGCCATCTCGCCTATCGCGTCGATGACATCTACGCGACCTGCCAGCGGCTGATGGATGCGGGCGTCACGATCAACCGCCCGCCGCGCGACGGCCACATGGCGTTCGTGCGATCGCCCGACAACATTTCGATCGAGCTGCTGCAGGACGGGCATCTGCCGCCGCAGGAGCCATGGGCGTCGATGCCGAATACGGGGCATTGGTAAGTGACGAAATCGAAGCTGCCAGCAGTTTCCGGAAATAGGGTGACCGGCACAGAGGCGACCGGGGCTGTTGCGACAGGAGCGCGAGCGACAGGTGCGTCGGCGCTGGGCGCGGTTGCGGTCGGCTCCCTGGCTCTCGGGGCTTTCGCGGTGGGCGCAATCGCTATCGGACGGCTTGTTATCGGGCGCTTGTCGCTGCGACGGGCGGAGATCGGGGAACTTACGATCAAGCGTTTGCACGTTGGCGAACTCATCGTCGATGACACAGCAGATGCGACGCATCATGCCTCTTGAGATCGTCCGCATCCCGGCGCTCAGCGACAATTATATCTGGCTGATCCACGAACCGGTCAGTGGCGCGACGATGGTGGTCGATCCTGCAGTTTCCGAACCCGTACTCGAAGCGGCGGCGTCACGCGGATGGGCGATTACCGATATCTGGAACACGCACTGGCACCCCGATCACACGGGCGGCAATGCGGAGATCAAGGCAGCAACAGGGTGCACGATTACCGGTCCTGCGGCCGAATCGGCGAAGATTCCGACACTCGACGTGCAGGTGCGTGGCGGAGACGTGGTGAAGCTGGGCGCGGTCGAGGCGCTGGTTATCGACGTTCCGGCGCACACCGCCGGACACATCGCCTATCATTTCGCGGGCGAAAGTGTGGTGTTCGTCGGCGACACGCTGTTCGCGATGGGCTGCGGGCGGCTGTTCGAGGGGACAGCGGCGCAGATGTTCGATAATATGCGAAAACTGGCTGCCCTGCCCGACGCGACTATGGTCTATTGTGCGCACGAATATACCCAGAGCAACGGGCGCTACGCCGTTGTAGCCGAGCCCGACAATACCGAAATCGAGAAGCGCATGATGCAGGTGGATGCCATGCGGGCGCGGGACGAGCCGACGGTTCCGACAACGATCGGAGAGGAGCGTGCGACCAATCCCTTCATGCGCGCGTTGTCGGTCGATGAACTTGCTGCACGCCGCACGGCCAAGGACAATTTTCGAGGATAATGTCATGATCGAACCACATCTTGCGATGCGTATGGCCGTGATCGTGCCGGTCCTCGCACTGGTCGCATCTTGCGCCGGGGTTTCCCAATCGCGCGATGACAGTGCTGAAATGGCCAAGGAATTGACCGGCAAGACCGCCGGACAATCGCGCAACTGTATCCCGCTCGATGAGGTGCGCGGTGCGAAGGTGTTCAACGATGCCATCGTTTACCGCGTCAGCCGTCGCCTGACCTATGTGAACTCTGCAAAGGGCTGCAACTCGTTCGATCCCGACCCGATCTTCGTCAATAAGGTCTTCGGTAGCCAGTTGTGCCGCGGCGACGTGGTGCAACTCGTGTCCCGGACGGGCGGTATTCCCGGACCCTTTTGCATCCTGGGCGATTTTACGCCGTATCGGACGCCGCGCTAAGCGTTAAACACGCGTCCTTCAGCGACCGTCAGCCAGGTCGCCGATGGGCCAATCGCATCGAACGGACCGGTCTCGGTACCCGTAAGCCATACCTGACCGCCGCCCTGGGCGAGTCGGTCGAACAACGCACCGCGGCGGGTCGGGTCGAGGTGGGCGGCAACTTCGTCGAGCAACAGGATGGGACGCCGCCCCGTTCGTTCGCTCACGAGATCGGCATGGGCGAGAACGATGCCGATCAGCAGCGCTTTTTGCTCGCCCGTGGAACTTTGTGCTGCGGGCTGGTCCTTATCGACGTAGCGAACGTGCAGATCCGATGTGTGCGGGCCAACGAGCGTGCGACCTGCGGCGGCGTGGGCGCCACGACTTGCTGCCAGCCGTGTCGCAAGGTCGTCGGGGACGTGGTCCAATGACAGGCGAAAATGAGGGAATGACGACGGCGTCGCATTCTGCACACGGACGATGTCTTTGACGGTCTCCATTCTTGCCCTTCGGATCGCGAGACTGTGTTCCCCCATCGCGGCTTCAAGCGCGTTCAGCCAAGATTCGTCGTGTTGATTGTCTGCCAGCAACCGGTTCCTCTGGCGCATGGCCGCTTCATAGCGAGTGCTGTTGCGCGCATGCTCGGGGTGGAGCGCAAGCACCAGCCGGTCCAAGAACCTCCGCCGTGCGCCGGCACTGTCGCCGAACAGTCGGTCCTGCGCTGGAGTAAGCCAGACGAGCGACAGCCAATCCGTAAGCGCCGAAGCGGTGGCGGTCGCACCGTTGATCCGCACGATCCGGCGTTCGGGCGCATCGGGGCGGGTGCCGGTACCCAGTTCGACATCGCCCAGGCGCGCGCCGACGCCGAAACCGCCGGGACCGTCGCGCCGGGCGACCTCGCCCATTGTCGCGCCGCGCAGGCCGCGTCCCGGTGTCAGCAGAGAAATCGCTTCGAGGACATTGGTCTTGCCCGCGCCATTCTCGCCGGTCAGCACGACAAACGATGGTCCCGGCGCGATGACGGCATCGGCATAGGAACGAAAATCGGTCAGCGAGAGGCGGTCGATGGACACGCCTGCCGTGCTAGCGGGGCGGACGAACATGGCATAGCCATGGAAACATCACGCCGCCGGAACGTTTAAAGGGCGTAACAGGGAAAAATCATGCACATCAAATTAACCGCGCTCACGTTTATCGCCTTGCCAGCCGCCCTGATAGCCCAGCCGCAGAAGGCTCCGGAGCCGAATGCACCGCCGAAGGAAACGGTCGGTAGCACGATGGCCGACATCGCGACGCAGCCCGCGCAGGATGTAAATCTCAGGAAGAAGCAGATTCCGGCTGTGTTGGTGCAGGCAAAGGATGACCCCTATTCAACGGCAGGCGCCCGGACCTGTCCCCAGATCGGAAGCGCGATCAGTAATCTGACCGCAGTGCTTGGCCGGGATTTCGATTCTAAGGAGGAAAAGGCTCGCCCTAATCGCGGGAAGCAGGCGGCAAGCGTGGGCAAGGCCGTCGTCCAAAGCCTGATCCCCTTCCGTGGCGTCATCCGCGAAATCAGCGGCGCTGCGGGTGCGCAGCGTGATTACGATACAGCTGTGGATGCCGGAATTGCGCGCCGTGGCTTCTTGCGCGGAACGGCGCGCGCGAAGGGCTGCAGGGTTCCGACCTAAAGCTTCCGTTCGAGGCAGCCCCCAAACCACAGCCCTTCGACAGGCTCAGGGAAGCGGGTTTAGGGCCGAGGCGTAACCGTCAGACCCGCATCGGCATCAGCACGTACAGCGCCTCCGCCTTGTCGTTCTCGCGGATAAGGGTCGGCGCGGCGGCGTCGGCGAGGTGAACCTCTACCGTGTCGCCCTCAACCTGCCCGAGGATGTCGAGCAGGTAGCGCGCGTTGAAGCCGATCTCGAACCCGGCGGCGCTGTAGTCACCGGGGACTTCCTCGGCAGCAGTGCCGTTTTCGGGGCTGGTGACCGACAGGATGATCTTGTCGCGTTCCAGCGCCATCTTCACCGCGCGGGTCTTTTCGCTGGCGATGGTCGCGACGCGGTCCACACCGGCGGCAAGGCTCTTCGGGTCGATCGTCAGCAATTTGTCGTTGCCGGTAGGAATGACGCGGTTGTAATCGGGGAAGGTGCCGTCGATCAGCTTCGAGGTCAGCACGGTATAGCCGAGGTCGAAGCGGATCTTCGATGCCGACAGCGAAATCTCGACATCGCCCTCGACCTCGTCGAGCAGCTTGCGGATCTCGCCTATGCACTTCCGGGGAACGATCACGTCGGGCATGCCCTCCGCACCCTCGGGGCGCGCGATGGTGACGCGGGCGAGGCGGTGACCGTCGGTCGCGGCGGCCTTCAGCACATCGTCGGCGACATGCATAAAGATGCCGTTGAGGTAGTAACGCGTTTCCTCGGTCGAGATCGCAAAGCGCGTCTTGTCGATGATCGTGCGCAGCGTCTTTGCCTTGAGGCTGAACTTCGTCGGCAGATCGCCTTCCGCAATCACCGGAAAGTCGTCGCGCGGCAGCGTTGGCAGGTTCGACTTGTAGCGGCTGGCGGCGATGTGCAGCCGCCCATCCGCTGCCGACAGCGAAACCTGCGAGCCCTCGGGCAGCTTGCGGACGATCTCAAACAGTGTGTGCGCGCTGACCGTGGTCGTGCCCGCCTGCTCGATACCGCTGGCCTGGGCCTCGTCGACGATCTGCAAGTCGAGGTCGGTTGCCATGAAACGGAGCGTGTTGTCGTCGGTCGCCTCGATCAGCACGTTCGACAAGATGGGAATCGTGTTCCGCCGTTCGACCACAGACTGAACATGTCCCAGACTTTTCAGTAACGCAGCACGTTCAATCGTCGCCTTCATCGTGTCGTCCCACCCCTGTCGTCCGGCCCGTCCCGGACATGGCGTATAGGGCTTCGTCATGGCGGCCTTTGTGCGTCGCCGCAAGGGCGAGCTTAGCGTAAAGCGGCAGTTTGTGCCCGCATCGCGAGCCGTTCGACGGCGGCGGCGTGAATGCCGGGCGCGCTGGCCAATACGCCGAACATTTCGCCCTTCGTAGAATTGAACCGCAGCGTCCGTCCGAAGGCATCGGTGACGGTCGCACCGGCCTCCTCGGCGATCAGCGCCGCAGCCGCGATATCCCATTCATGCCCCCAGCGGATCGCGGCAAGCAGGTCGGCCTCGTCGGCAGCAACCATGGCCATGCGCAGCGCAATCGAATTGGGGCGCTCGACCGCTGTCAGATCGAGATCGGGCTTGGGCAGGATGTCGGCGGGGACACGCGCACCGGGCAGTTCGGTACGGGTGCTGGCGCGCAATTCGACGCCATTGCGCGCGGCACCCATGCCAGCCGCTGCCGCCCAATGTTCGCCACGCGCAGGGGCATCGAGCACGCCTGCGATGGCGCGACCGCCCTCGACCAGCGCGATCGACACCGCCCAGCCGGGCCGGCCCCGCACGAAATCGCGCGTGCCGTCGATCGGATCAACCACCCACACGCGTGGCACAAGCAGTCGTTCGGCCGAATCCGCCGTTTCTTCCGAAAGCCATCCCGCTTCGGGGTCGATTTCCGCCAGCCGCGTCCGGAGCAGGGCGTTCACTTCCAGGTCGATCTCGCAGACGATTTCGCCCGGCAATTTGTCCCAGCTTTTGAATTCACCGCGCCACCGCGCCATCGCGACCGCCCCTGCCTCCCGCGCAACGGCGCTGATCGCGGAGAGTGGCGTTTCAGGCACCGGCGATCGTCATCCCGTCGATCCGCACCGTCGGCGCATTGGTCGCGTGTCGGAACTCGAGGTCGTTGGCGGGGATGAGCGTGGCGAACATGTCTTTCAGATTGCCCGCGATGGTGACCTCCGCCACTGCGCCCGCCATCTCGCCATTGACGATGCGAAAGCCCGCCGCGCCCCTACTGTAATCGCCGGTCAGGCCGTTGATACCGGAACCGATCAGTTCCGTAACATACAAACCATCGGCGATGTCGGCCATCAAGGCTTGGGGGCTGATGCTGCCCGCCTCCATGTGCATATTGCTGGGACCGGCACCCGGCGGCCCTGAAACGCCGCGCCCCGCGTGGCCCGTCGGAGCGATGCCCAGCTGTCGCGCAGACGCGGCCTCGGCGATCCATTGGGTCAGCACCCCATCGTCGATCAGCGCAATCGATTTGGTCGGAAGCCCCTCGCTGTCGAACGCACGACTGCGGTGACCACGCGGGCGATGCGGATCATCAATGATGCGGATGCCGGGGGCGAACACTGGCGTCCCCAGCCGGTCGAGCAGGAAACTCGTTTTGCGCGCGATCGCGCCGCCAGTGATTGCGCCGACCAGGTGGCCGATCAGCGAACTCGACACGCGCCGGTCGAAAATGACGGGCATCGCCCCGCTCGGCAGCTTGATAGGGTCAAGCCGTGCAACCGCGCGCCGCCCGGCCTCTGCGCCAACGGCAGCAGCATCCTCAAGATCGGACAGATGCCGCGCGCCATGCGACTGGTAATCGCGCTGCATCCGCGAACCTTCACCCGCAAGGACGCTTGCGTAGATGCTGTGGCTGCTGCCCGCCTGGGCACCGGCAAATCCGGTCGATGTCGCGATGCCGCTGACGCCTGTGCCGTGACTGGCACCGCCGCCCTCGCTGTTCGTCACGCCCAGAACGGCGCGCGCCGCTTCCTCCGCCGCCATGCTGCGGTCACGCAATTCTTCGGGCTCGACCTCGGTGTTGTCGTTCAGGTCGAAATCGGCGAACGGCCCCTTGGCCAGCAATTCGGCAGGCACAAGGCCCGCATAGGGATCCTCGGGAGCCAGCCGCGCCATCGCGATCGTGCGTTCGACCAGCGCGTCGATCGCGGCGCCACTCAGGTCGGACGTCGATGCACTCGCCGATCGCGAGCCAATGAATACCCGCAGGCCCAGCTCGTTGCTTTCCGACCGGCCCAGCCCCTCGATCTTGCCCAGGCGCACCGACACATCGGTCGATCCGCTGGCGACGACGACGGCGTCGGCGGCATCCGCGCCGGATTTGGTGGCCCGTGCGACGACATCGGCGGCATGATCAATGGCTTGTTGTTTCGATAACATGCTTGGACCGTTATAGCCCGACGACGAGGCATGCCAGTGCCATCAGAACACCCGCATCACGATTGCTGCGAAATCGGGTAAGTGCATTTGCCCCGTTGGCGGGCTTGAGCGTCACCACCTGCCACGCCAGATGTGCCGCCATCGGCACCAGGGCTGCGAGCGCGACAACATCGGGACGGACCATCCAGAACGCCCAGGCCCACAGTCCCAATGCAAGCGCGTAGAACCCGGTAACGCCGCCCCGTACCTTTGCCCCCAGCGCCCGCGCACTCGACCGCACACCGATCAGCGCGTCGTCCTCGATGTCCTGTAACGCATAGATCGTGTCGTACCCGATCACCCAGGCGATGCATCCGGCGTAGAGAACGAACATCGGCAGTCCGATTGTCCCTACAGTCGCCCACGCGACCAGCGCGGCCCAGGAGAAGACGATTCCTAACCATGCCTGCGGCCACCAGGTAATACGTTTCATGAAAGGATACGCGGCAACGGGCGCCAGACTGGCAAGGGCGATGATCTGCGCGACGCCCGGGAGTTGCAATAGGACGACCAGCCCGATCAGGCACAGTGCCACAAGCCACACCCATGCCGCCTTTATGCTGACCGCGCCGCTCGGTATCGGACGCGCCCGTGTCCGCGCCACCTGCGCGTCGAGATCGCGGTCGACGATGTCGTTATAGACGCACCCCGCGCCGCGCATCGCGATGCTGCCGATCAGGAACCAGCCGAGCAGCGGCCAGTCGCGCCGTACGTCGCCCGCAATCAGTATTGCCCATGCGCCGGGCCAATAGAGCAGCCACCACCCGATCGGCCGATCGAACCGCGCGAGCAGGGCATAGGGACGCAGCGCGGCAGGCAGGAGTGCCATGAAACCGCGATATTCGGTATCGGGGACCAGTTCCAAAATCCGTTGCCCTGAGCCTGTCGAAGGGCTGTCCTTCCCCGCTAAATCATCGAAAGACAAGGACAGGGCTTCGACAAGCTCAGCCTAATCGGTTTAGGAGGGGCGATGCCCGCAACTCCCGCATGGCCGCCTGACTCCGGCATTCGCCTGTTCGTCGAAACCCCGCTGTCCGATGGCTTGGCATTCACCCTCGATGGCCCACAGGCACATTATCTGACCAACGTGATGCGGCTTAAGGCGGGCGCACGTATCCGATTGTTCGACGACATCTCAGGTGAATGGCAGGCGGAAATCACCGGCGTCGGCAAACGCGATGCGACGCTGCTGGTCGTCGCGCATCTTGGCCCGCGAGAAGCTGTGCCCGATTTATGGCTGGGTGCTGCACCCATCCGCCGGGGGCGCTATGAATTCACCGTCGAAAAGGCGTGCGAACTTGGCGTGGCGCGGTTCACGCCGGTGCTCACCCGCCGTGCGGTGGTCGATCGGGTAAAGGCGACGCGTTTGCGCGCGCGCATGGTCGAGGCCGCCGAACAATGCGGGCGCACAGCACTGCCCATCCTCGACGCAGAGATAAAGCTGGCCGAATGGCTGAAAGGCCTTGGCAGTCGCACGCTGTTCTTCGCCGACGAAGGCGGCGGCGCCGTGGCGCGTGACGCCTTTGACGCGAACCCCGGACCCGCCGCCATCCTGATCGGTCCCGAAGGCGGGTTCGACGATGGCGAACGCGCGCTGGTCGCGGTCACGCCCGGTGCCGTGCCCGTCTCGCTCGGCCCCCGTATCCTGCGTGCCGAAACTGCAGCGATCGCCGCCGTGTCGGCATGGATGGCGGTCGCAGGCGATTGGGCCAGATGATCTCTGTCCTGCCTTCGAACGCCCTCTTGTTTTGCCTCTGGCGAGCCATCATTTGCCTAGCTAGGGGGATGGAATGACAACTCGAACGGCGACCGATGCCAATGATCCACTGATCGAATCCAAAGCGGATTTGATCGATGTCTTCGCCAAGGGTGAAAAGCCCCGCGATGCTTGGCGCATCGGCACCGAGCATGAGAAATTCGTCTATTTCACATCCGACAAGCGCGCACCCAGCTATGAGGAAAAGGGCGGCATCCACGCCCTGCTGATCGGCCTGACGCGCTATGGCTGGGAACCGGTGTACGAGGGCGGCAACATCATCGCGCTGTCGGGCGCCGACGGCAGTGTCAGCCTGGAGCCCGCAGGCCAGTTCGAACTGTCGGGCGCACCGCTCGAAAACCTGCACCAGACCTGCGCCGAGACCGGCCGTCACCTGCAACAGGTGAAGGAAGTCGGCGATATGCTGGGAATCGGGTTCCTGGGTCTCGGCCTCTGGCCAGACAAGGCCCGCGACGAACTGCCGATCATGCCCAAGGGGCGGTACAAGATCATGCTCGACCATATGCCGCGCGTCGGCACCATGGGCCTCGACATGATGATGCGCACCTGCACCATCCAGACCAACCTCGACTATTCGAGCGAGGCCGACATGGTGAAGAAGTTCCGCGTGAGCCTCGCGCTGCAACCGCTCGCAACCGCGCTGTTCGCCAATTCGCCGTTCCTTGAGGGCAAGCCAAACGGCTATCTCAGCTATCGCAGCCACATCTGGACCGACACCGATCCGCATCGCACCGGCATGCTGCCCTTCGTGTTCGACGAGGGGTTCGGGTACGAACGCTACGCCGACTACATGCTGGACGTGCCGATGTATTTCGTCTTCCGCGACGGCGGTTACGTCGATGCGGCAGGCCTGGACTTCAAGGATTTCATGGCGGGCAAGCTTTCGGTGCGACCGGGCGGCGAGCGGCCGACGCGCAGCGACTGGGTCGACCATCTGTCGACGGCCTTCCCCGAGGTCCGCCTGAAAAGCTTCCTCGAAATGCGCGGTGCCGATGGCGGGCCGTGGAGCACGATCTGTGCGCTGCCCGCTTTCTGGGTCGGCCTGCTTTATGACCAGACCGCGCTCGATGCGGCGTACGACCTGATCAAGGACTGGAGTATCGAGGCGCAACAGCACCTGCGCGACGACGTGCCGCGTCTCGCACTCGACGCCCGCGCCCCCGGTGGCGGCACGCTGCACGATGTCGCGCGCGAAGTGCTCAAGATCGCCGATGCAGGCTTGAAGTCACGTGCGCGCCTGAACGGTGCCGGTGATAGCGAGCAGAGCTTCCTCAACCCGCTCCACGACATCGTCGAAAGCGGCAAGGTGCCGGCGCAAAGGTTGCTCGACCTGTACCATGGTCAGTGGGGTGGGGATTTGTCGCGGGTCTATGAGGCGATGAGTTTCTGACCACAGACCATCTCTGTCATGATGAACGGTGGAATGAAAATGAACTGCCTTACGGAATCGAAAGACATTGAAACTTGAAGCCGAAACGCTGGATGGTCTTGGCGTGGGTAGCGATTCTTGCGATCATCATTCTTGCTACAATTATGGATGGCAGCAAAAATTGCGAGGTGTCGAAGAGCGGTCCGTTTCATTGGATTTTGGCAGGACATAAATTCGTGCCAGCCCACGCGGGAAAAATTGCCTGCTATCAAGTAAAATGAGGTATAAAATACCCGTCGACGGTTACAAACGGACGGAGCCAACGTGATCTGCCTGTGAGGGGCTACCGGGCTTTTATTTGCCGGCAGACCTTCGCCAACCACCCATTCCGGTCGATCCACGCGGCATAAGCGCGGTAATCCTCGTCGGATCGCAGATGCTGCTCCTCGGTCATCGCGCGCCAGTAATAGACGCCGCTGACCGCCGCCATGATCACGGTGTTGCGAATCGCGTCTTTCACACTGTTGGTGTTCACAAGAAACGGGATCGTCGACAGCCACCAGAAGAGGTTTTTCGACACATAGGCCGGGTGGCGCATCCAGCTGTACGGGCCGTGAGTCAGGATACCGCGGTGGGTGAGGTTGGAGAAGCGGATGCCGAATGCGATCGTCGCCCAGGCGTAGATGCCTGTCAGTACGACCAGCGCGGTGCCGTTGATCCACAGCAGCGCAGGATAATTGCGCAGCCAATAGCTCCACTCCATCGTACCCGGATGATAGTCGAGCGGTCCGCCGTTCCCCATCAGAACGAAGGGCGGATAACAGATCAGCGCTGCCGTCCAGCCGCTGGCATAGGGCATCGCGCTCCTGATATGCGCGTCGAGTGGCTTCATCGTCAGGATATAGCCGACCGTCGCCAGCGTCATATCGATCAGGAACATGACCGAAATCAGGAAATTGGCGAGGGCGACCGGATCGTTCAGCGCGGGCCATTGCCGCTGCACCGTGTCGAAGAAATTGCCGGGGAAGCCCGACAGCATGAATGCGGTGAAGAACCCCTTCACCGCCCAGCTGCGCAAATGGTCGGCAATCGCGCTGCGGTCTGCCATACGGTCGCCCATCAACAGGCTGCCGAACGCCCAACAGCCGTCCTTCGGGTTGCTCAGCCGCGTATCGAGCCACAGGATATAGGGGATGGACGCAACGAACAGGAACGGCGACGCTACGATGAAGGTTCGCATCGCAAAGGTATAATTGCCGACCCAGTAATAACGCCCGACCCAATAGACGACGGCGATGATCGCCCATGTCGCCCAAAGCCCGGCGAGCTTGGCGAGGCTGATGTCGATTGTTTCGGACAATGGTTTCGCCGTAGCCGACCAGTCGATGCCGGTGGTGCGATTACGGTGGACCTTGTCGACCAGAAGCGACCAGGCGACCATCGGGATGCCGGCCGCGACGGCAGCCGCGATCGCTGCATAGGGGCCGAACATCTGGAAATGGCGGGCGACCAGCATCCAGACGGTAAGTCCGACCAGCCCCGACATACCGACGCCATGCGAAACGGCTGAGCTGGGGCGCGGGTCGGTCGTCATTTAACGCGCCTTATGCGAGCGTCACGTGGCTGTGAACTGCGTCACTTGCCCTGCGAACGCCACCGCTTGATGACGCGACCGACGATTTCTTCCTCGCCGCCGGACTGGCGCCACAATTCTGAAAACATCGGATCGGCCGATGCCGGGCGCTTGTTTTCGTCGAGCGCATCGAAACTAATGCGCACCGGGATCGCGACACCCTCGCCGCAAACGATGCACTCGCGGTTGCGCAGCGCCGGTATGGTGTCGAGGAAGCCACGCGCGCCTTCGGGCATGGCGGCCCGGACGAAGGCCTGGTCGCGGTCGTTGTTGAGGCGCATCGCGATAATCGTGCCGCACTGCGACAGCACACCTTCGGCAAGATCGGATGGGCGCTGCGTGATCAGGCCCAGGGAAACGCCGTACTTGCGCCCTTCCTTGGCGATACGGCCCAGGATCTTGCCGACGCTTGACCTGTGGGCATCGCGTTCGGCCGGGACGTAACGGTGCGCTTCCTCGCAGACGAGGAGGATGGGGCGCTGCGGCTCGTTACGCGACCAGATCGCATAGTCGAACACCATGCGGCTGAGCACCGCGACGACCACGGACGTGATGTCAGACGGAACGCCGGACACGTCGATGATCGAGATCGGCTTGCCGTCGCCGGGTAGGCGAAAAATGCGCGACAGGAAGGCCGCCATGGTATCAGCGACCAGCATGCCGGAAAACATGAAGCTGTAGCGCGGGTCGGACTTCAGCTCGTCGAGCTTGGTCTTGAGGCGCATGAAGGGTGCGCTGTCCATCTGAGCCTTGTCGAGCTTGCCCATTTCGGCGCTGATCTGGTTGGTCAGATCGCTGAGCAGATACGGGATAGGCGAGTCGACGGTCAGCTTTGCGATCCCCTCGGCAGCACGGCTCTTGGCCTTGGCGGCAAGCAGGCATTTGGCAAGTATGTCGGCATCCATCTGCCGCTCCGACCCGCTGGTCGTCAGCAGGACTTCGCAATGCTCCTCGAAGTTCATCAGCCAATACGGCATGGCGAGGTTCGACACGTCGAACAGCGCGCCGTTTTGCTTGAAGGCCGCCGAATATTCGCCGTGCGGATCGATCATCACGATGTGACCCTGCGGGGCCAGTTCGCAGATGCGGTGGAGGATCAGGGCAGCGCTGGTGGATTTTCCGGTGCCCGTCGATCCCAACAGCGCGAAATGCTTGCCGAGCATGGCATCAACGTAAAGCGCACCCCTGATATCGGTCGTCGGGTAGACCGTGCCGATCTCGATATTGGCGCGGTCGTCCGCAGCATACATCTGACGCATGTCGGTGCCACTGACCGGATAGGCCTTGGCGCCGGGTATGGGATAGCGCGTGATGCCGCGGCGGAAATTGTAGATCTTGCCTGTCAGGCGTTCCTCGTCGCCTTCGCCGAGGAAGTCGATGAGGCCGATGATGGAATTCGGCTGGGACGTGTCGAGCTTCAGCGAACGGACGTTGGCAATCAGCCAGCAGGAACCAAGGCGGACCTTGATCTGGCTGCCGACCTGGCCTGCCGTTGCAAGGCTGGGGTCGTCCGCCTGCGTCTGGCGCGCAAGGGCGTCGGCGTCGAACCGGACTTGCGACGACGATCCGGAAATTTCGATGACTTCGCCGATTTCACCGACGAATGATCCGACAACGCGGCGCGCCCCTGCGGCACCGGCCGTACCGCCGGCATCATGGTCGAACTCGCCAAGTCGCTGCATATCCATCCGGTATCTGTCCGCTCGTTTTTTTGGGCTAGAGGGAGGGATAGCAACCTATTCGTAAACAAACCGGTGACGTAACGTTCCAGGAATGGCGGTTGCTCAAAAGCGGCGAAATATCGCGCCCGCGGCCCAGCCAAACCCGATCGACAGCAGCACGGCAAACAAACCATAGGCAATCGGCTGGTTCTGCGCGAAACCTGCGACGATGCGCTCGAAACCCTGTTTGCGTACCGCAATCGTTCGCGTGGCAGCAGCGATCACTTTTCCGTCACGGATAAGGAATGTTTCGGCAGTATAGCGGCCATCGGGCACCCGCGGCGGAATCGACAGGCGGGCGCGGTATAGCACACCCTTGCTGATTTCGATCGCACCCGGTTGCGTAACGAACAGTCCGCCGCGTGCCCGCAGATCGACGAAGCCGGTTTCGAATCGATAGGCCACGGCGGGGTCGGAACCACCGGCTGGCGACAGATGGATACTACCGAGCCCGAGTTCGTAGATGGCGGCGGTGCGCTCGTCGATCAGCGATGCGAGCGGACGTGACGATGCGATCGCGTAAAAGGCGGGCGCGGAGCGAAAGCGGGCCGACCCCGCATTGGCCCAGAACACGCCGCCAAGCTTTTCCTTTTCGCGGACAAGGATCGACTGCGGTGGTCCCTTGAGAACGACTGCCACATCCGTCCTGCCGTCTGGCACGCGCCCGCCGGGATAGAGGATCGCACCGAAGAGAAGCAGTTCCGCCCCGGTAAAGCTGTAGTGGATATCGACTTCGCGCTGCGACACGTCGGGCACCAGCACCGGGGCTTCGTCCCGTGCGCCGACGAGTGCGATCAAGCCCAGCAGCGCGAGGACGACGCGCTTCATATCAGCTGCACCGTATAGATTTCGTCGGGGCGCCATGTCAGGCCCAGCGCCATGCGCAGTGCCACCGCGAGCACCACCGCCGCGAGCAACAGGCGCAGATAGTCGGGTTTGAACCGAGCAGCGATTTTCGTCCCGAGTTGCGCGCCGATCACGCTGCCCAACAACAGGAAAAACGCGAGAACGATATCAACGGCCTTGGTCGTAACGGCGTGGACCATGGTTGTGGCGGCGGTGACGAACAGGATCTGGAACAGCGATGTGCCTACGACGACGCGCGTTGCCATGCCCAGGATGTAGAGCATCGCCGGAACCATGATGAACCCGCCGCCCACACCGAGCAGGACAGTGAGGATGCCGGTTACGAACCCGAGAATGAGGGGCGCGAGCGGCGAAATGTAGAGGCCCGAAGCATAGAAGCGCCAGCGGAATGGC
Organism: Sphingomonadales bacterium; assembly: GCA_040004295.1. Taxonomy (GTDB): domain Bacteria; phylum Pseudomonadota; class Alphaproteobacteria; order Sphingomonadales; family Sphingomonadaceae; genus Sphingomonas_O. The sequence continues at coordinate 17,991 of JBDUBD010000033.1, forward strand.
AAGGATGCCACAATCGGATGGTGGCCACGTTTCTTCGCCGGGATCGAGTTACCCTTAAGGGTTGCTGCAACGCTCGTGATCGCCTCGCGCGCCATCGGGATTCCGACGCCCAGCAAGAGCGCAACGTAGAGGATGTTGATGACGGTATCGATCTGCCCGACGCTTTGAAGCAGGCGAAACAGGGCAGAGCCCGCGATGGCTCCCAAGATGCCGCCCACCACCAGGACGCATCCCATCGGGATGTCGACGCCACCCCGCCGGTAATGCGCCATCGCACCCGATACGCTCGCGCCCGTGACTTGCGTCGTAGCCGATGCTGCAGCGACCGTTGGCGGAATGCCGTAAAAGATCAGGAGTGGCGTGGTGAGAAATCCGCCACCGACGCCGAACATTCCCGACAGAAGTCCGACACCACCGCCAAGCAGGACGATGACCAGCGCGTTGACCGAAAGGTTCGCGACGGGAAGGTAAATATCCATCGACAATCCAGCCGTAGCGCGCGAAGCGGTCTGCCGCCAAGGGCAGCGAACTATAAATCGATGCCGATCGTTACGGACGGTCCCGAAATGGGTGCGGCATTGCCCAAAACGCGTTCCCGCCATTCGGCCGAGACGCGCATGTTGCGACCTCCGACGGGAAAGCGTGCGACGATCTGCGGTCCGACATCGACGCGTTCGACGCCGGGTTGCGCGCCACCCCAGGCGCCGGCCCCAACTGAAATCTGTGCCGGGCCTAACGCAGCGGCGGTTCGCTCGATTCTGACCGCGCCATCGACGAATTTGTCGGTTCCGACGATACCGGCTTGTGCATAGCCATCGAGCCGGGCGATCTTGCCGACCGGAATATCGCTGACCCCGGCATAGGCAGTTATCGAAAAGTCGTTTCGTCCACCGCGATCAAGCGCGATCCGGCGTTCGAGAAGCAGGCCGACATTACGGTGACGGATAGCAACGCCAACTGATGCTTCGCCCCCCTCCGCACGCGCCAATGGACGACTGATACGTGCAGTCGCTGCGATATTCGATGCAAGGTCGTAAGAGAGGCGAACGCCCGCTTGAGACCCGCCAAGCTCGCCTCCGTTACCCAAAGCGTTGGAGCCGCCATCACGTATCAGAAGCCACCCGGATGCCGACCACCGTTTCTCACTCTGGGTTATGAAAGGGGTGGCCTTTGTCGAAGTCGGGGGAGCGACCGCATGTTGCTGCTGCGTAACCGCCGAACCGCCGAAACCAGCAACCGATGAATCCGAGTATCTGATCTTGAATGGTACCGTCTTTCGGATCGCCCGCACTGTCAGCGTAGGACGCAAACTGGCGATGTAGCTGCCTGCAATCTTGACATGGGGGATACGGTCAACGTTGTGCGGCCTGCTCGACGCGATAACGATCGGAGTCGCGATTGCTGTTGTTGTGATGGTCGGCTTGACGACTGACACAGCAACAGAGGGCGCTGCCTCGACATCGCCTGGCAGCAGTTGGTCAAACCACAGTGTAATGGCACGGATCAGCACCCAGCCGACCATGAAGATTGCAAGCGAGCGAAGCGGGCGGCTGGGCGCGAGCGTCGTCATTCGGCGACCAGGTCTGGAAAGTGGTGATCGGTCTTGTCCCAGCGAACGGTGCCCGAACGTCGCATTTCGAGATAGAGGCTGAGCGCGCGGCTTGCCGCCATCATCATTATGAAGTTGCCAATCACCGCCCGAGGAATGGAGCGTATTCCTTCGCCAACCCCATAGGCGCGCGTTACGAGAAAGCACCGCATGCTGAGCCGCCAGATCATCAGGGCCGCGCCAGTGGTGACCAGCAGTTGCAAAAGCGGTGGGATTTCCACACCGGCGGTGCCGAAAATGGCCTGGGCGAGCCAAACCAGGCCATAGAGCGACGACGCGACATAGGCAGCGAGGACGATGAGCGCCGTGAGCGGTGCCCGGCGGTCGTGCACGCGCATCCAGCGTTCGGCGATGCTGCCATTCCAGCCAAGCCGGTCCCATCCCGATAGGGCGATGCCGGTCATCCAGCGTGCCTTTTGACGGACAGCGGCACGCAGAGTTGCCGGAAAGTGGGCGCGGACGGCGACGACGGGTCCGTTTCGCCGCACGGGTAAACGGACAAATGCCGCCCGCCCGCCGAGCTCGCCGATGCGCAGGCCGAGTTCGTAATCCTCGGTCAGGCTGTCGTGATCGAATGGCGTACCGCCGCGAGCAGCAGCGATTCTGCCCAGCATGTCGCGACTGAAGGCGCAACCGACGCCTGCGGCGGGGACAGCCGCACCGATTGCTTCGCGTACGACAATAGTTTTGCTGTGATGTTCGGCGAATTCGTCGTTGTAGTGCCCGCCGATCCATCGCGAATGCCGGTCGATCAACGGTAGAACTGGTAACTGAACGAGATCGAAGTGCTCGATCATCCGGTCGAACAGGCGGACTTCGAATGGGTGAACGACATCCTCGGCATCGTGAAGAACGATCGCCTTGAACCGGCGTTGTTCGGTATGTTCGTCCTTTTCGAGTTTCTTCCACAATGTATTGAGGCAGTCGGCTTTCGTCGTGGGACCGGGAACGTCACCAACGACCAGGCGGACATGCAGCGATTCCACCCTGGAAACCGCGGCTATTGTATCCGGATCGTTGGGATATGCGCCGACATAGATTCGCCAATTGCCGACCCCCAATGACGCGACCGCATGTCGCAACATCGGTTCGATGACCGCAGATTCATCCCAGGCAGGAATAAAAATCGCAATCGGTCCAGCATTGGCAGCAGGCGTCAAGGTTTCCGAATTCGCAGGCTTAAACCGGCTGTAAATAAAAAGCCGTCGCCAAGCCGCGCGCGCAATCCATATCAGATCGACTGCAAGATCGCTGAAGCCGCTGATGACAATCCCGACAGCGGCAAGCAGCATCAGTTCATGGCATATGAATGACATCACCGAGATGATGGCCATCAATGTCATCATACACCGGATGCCTGTCACATTAAATCAATCGTGATCGCCTGTTTAACATTGGAAGTTCTGATAAATTCTTACGGCAGCCAGGATGACGCAAAGCTGGACTTCGCTTTCCCCATCGGCGACCATCCGTCCGAGCAGAATCGGGGGGTGTGGATGCAAATGTGGAAGCGGGTCGCGTTGGCTTTGGCCACGCTGGCGCCATTTGCGGCCCTGGGGGACGCTGCGCCGCAAGTTGTGCTCGCAACGCCGGGATCTGCCGGTTCCAACGGTGGTGCGGTCGAACGCTTCACGATGCGCTTTTCGGAAAGCATGGTCCCGCTGGGCGATCCTCGCGCCACGCCGCCCGCGAAACTGACATGTCCTGTCGGCGCGAACGGTCGATGGGTCGATGCGCAGACATTCGTCTATGATTTTGAAAAGGCGCTGCCCGGCGGTTTGACCTGCAAGGTCGATCTCAACGACGATCTGGCTTCGGCACGTGGGGCGCGGGTCGAGGGTTCGAAAAGCTTCACGATCGACACCGGCGGGCCGTCGGCACGCGGCGTCCTTAGTGGCAATGATTCGGATATCGAGGAGGGGCAGGTCTTCCTCGTCGCGACCAATGTCGCGCCCACAGCGGCGTCGGTCGGTGCCAACGCCTATTGCGCGGTGGATGGCATCGGTGAAAAGATAGCGGTCGATGTGTTGAAGCCAGAGGTTGCGGCGACGATCATCGACGGCCTTGGCAAGGATAGCTGGCAGCTCCGTAATTTCCTGGAACAGGCGGGCCAGCCGCAATCGCTTCCCGCCAACGCCGCCGATAAGGCCAAGGCGCTTTCGACAATTGTCCCCGTCAAATGCCGCCGTCCGCTTCCTGCCGGTCGTGACGTTGCTTTGGTATGGGATGCCGGTATCGCAAGCGCCGATGGCCGCACAGCGGGTCGGCTACAGCGTTTCGACTTCACCGTGCGCAAGGCATTCGAGGCGCGTTGGGAATGCAGCCGCGTCAATCCACAGGCAGGGTGCAATCCCGTCAGCGACGCGCATGTCCGCTTCGCAGCCCCCATCCCCATGGCGCTGGCAAAGGCGATTCGCCTGACCTTCGCCGATGGCACAGTGCGTGAGCCCAAGGTTGCCGACGACGACCGCAGCGATCCCGAAATCGCCGATCTCGACTTCAAGGGGCCATTCCCGGAAGCGCAGTCCGCAACGCTGACCCTGCCCGCAAGCATAAAGGACGCGAGCGGGCGGATTCTCGCCAATGCCGAGCGTTTTCCGCTGCAGGTCAAGTTCGATCCGGCGCCGCCATTGGTGAAGTTTGCCGCCAACTTCGGCATTCTAGAGACCAAAGAGGGTGGCGTATTGCCCGTCACTGTCCGCGCGGTGGAGCCACAACTGGCGCAACGTGTCGTCGCGATCGGCGGCAGTTCGTTGCGGATTGACGGCTCGGATGCCCAGGTCGCTGACTGGCTTCGCAAGCTCGACAAGGCAAATCAGGACGACTTCCGCGACGAAGGCCCCGAGGATGCGGACGGCAACAAGAAGACGGTCAATTACACCGGTGCGACGTCGTTGCTGAACGGTGCGGGCACTGCGCTGAAACTTGGACTGCCGGGGGCGGGTAAGACGTTCGAAGTCGTCGGCGTCCCGCTCGCCAAGCCCGGATTCTACATTGTAGAACTGGCGTCGCCGATCCTGGGCAAGGCCCTGCTGGGACGCGATGCGACGCGCTATGTCACGGCGGGCGCACTCGTCACCAATATGGCGGTGCACTTCAAATGGGGTCGCGAAGGCTCGCTCGCTTGGGTGACCGCGCTCGACAGCGGTAAAGTCGTTGCCGGTGCCGATGTCCGTATTACCGACAGTTGTTCGGGGCAGGTGCTGGCCCGCGGCAAGAGCGACGCCGAGGGGCGGTTGCTGGTGAAGTCCGGCCTGCCGCAGCCCGAAACCTATGGCAGCTGCAATGAAAACTCGACCGCGCATCCCCTGATGGTGTCGGCGCGCGCTGGCGACGATTTCAGCTTCATGATGACCGAATGGGGCCAGGGCATCCGCCCGTATGATTTCGACCTGCCCTATGGTTATTCACAACGCGACGACATTTTGCATACCGTGTTCGACCGGACGCTGATGAAGCAGGGCGAAACGGTCAACATGAAGCATATCCTGCGCAAGCCGGTGGGCGCGGGATTTGCGCTGGCGCAGGGGATAGAGGGTACGCTGCGTCTGTCGCATCGCGGTTCCGAAACCCAATTCGACATGCCGGTGAAGATCGGTGCGGACGGCATCGGTGAGTCGAGCTGGACCGCCCCCGCATCGGCCCCGATGGGCGATTACGACCTGTCGATCATCGTCGGCGACAAGACGATCAGCACCAATCAGTCGGTTAAGGTCGATGAGTATAAACTGCCGACCATGCGCGCGAGCGTGACAGGGCCGAAGGCGGCATTGGTCAGGCCCAAGGTCGTTCCGCTCGATCTGTTCGTCGGTTATCTGTCGGGCGGCGGTGCCTCGAACCTGCCGGTCGCGATCCGCACGGCTTTTTCGACCAGCTATGTCGATCCGTCGGGATGGGACGGCTGGACCTTCGGCGGCGACGCGTTGAAGGAGGGTACGACGCCGCTCGACGGTGACGGCAATGCGCCCGACACGCCGCTGCCTCTGTCGCAAACCCTGCCCGTGACGCTTGGCCAGGACGGTACAGCGAAAACCCAGATCGAGATTGCCCAGACGGTCGACGCAACCACCGCGATGACCGTCGAGATGGATTATCTCGACGCCAATGGCGAAACGCTGACCGCGTCGCGCACCCTGTTGCTGAACCCTGCATCGGTGAAGCTTGGCATGAAGACCGACGGCTGGCTGATGCGCGATAGCGATCTGCGCCTGCAATTCGTCGCGCTCGATGCCGAGAACAAGGTCAAAAAGGGCCAGCGTGTTTCAGTCGAACTCTACACGCGCGAAACGATCACGGCGCGGCGGCGGCTGATCGGCGGATTTTATGCCTATGACAACCAGTCGAAGGTGACCAAGGTT
>JBDUBD010000122.1:0-7217 GCA_040004295.1 Sphingomonadales bacterium
CACCCGACGGGCGGCGCAGCGCACACGGTCATTTCTTGGGATCGATAACCTCGCCCGCCTTGTCGGCAGCGGCGCCGACGCTTTGTGCGGCGCCCGCGATCGCGTCATTCTTTTTCACGGTGGAATCGGTACTCACGAATGCGAAATATCCGCCGACCAGAACGGCGATCAGCAAAACGATTGCGATGATCGCGGTCATGCCGCCGCCACCGCGACGTTCTTCCACAATGACCCTTGTCGTCTGCGGTTCATATTGATTGGCCATGATAATTCCTCCCATTGTTGCCCGCCTCAAACGACTGCGTGTGATGCATGTTCCCGCCCAGCTTTTCGTCCCGTTGCGGGACGGGCATTTTATTCTTTGCTGCGGTGCGGAACTTTATCGTCAACAAGTTGTTAACCGCGCTGTCCGATATTCTGTGGACCGCATTGGGCACGGTCGGACAAAGGGGTTTTTTGTAATGCGTACCACACTGATCGGCCTGGCGGCGCTCGCGACCGCTGGCTCTGCAAATGCTGCCGTGCTCGTAAACTTCACCCAGGGAGCGTCGCCCCTGCCCACCGGATATTCGGTGTTCGAAAACTTCGAAAGCTATACCAACGGTCAGTTGCTGGCAGGCGCGACCAACGCGCGCGCCTATTCCGCTACGACTGCAAATGTGGCGGCCCGTCCCGCGTTCAACAGCACCGGCAACTTCGGTGCTGCCCTCGGCGGTGCTCCGTCCAGCTATGCCGTCAGTTTCGCGGCCGCGACCGGCTTCTCGTTCGTGCTGGGTTCGCTCGATGCATTCAACAGCCTGACCTTGCTGTACGCAAACGGCACACAGCAGGTGTTCAACGGCGCGCAGATCGCACTCGGCGCTGATGCGGACGGCAACCAGGTCCAGGCCGATTCGAACGGTCGCGTGACCTATCTGGCACAGGCCGGCGATCCGTCGATCACCGGCGCGATCTTCCGCTCGAACGGCTATTCGTTCGAATTCGACGATCTGGCCACGCTGGCTGCCAGCCCCGTGCCCGAACCCGCCACCTGGGCGATGTTCGTGCTCGGCTTCGGCATTGCCGGTCGCGCGATGCGGCATCGCCGGAAAACGTCGGCTGTGTCGTTCAACTAAACGCACCGACAAAATGGCGGCGTCGTCCCGGTGGGACGGCGCCGTTTATTTATGGGGCAGGGTCGGAACGACCTTGGGCGGCGGATAGTATTTCGGGTTGAACTTGCCGTGTAGCGCGTCGATCTGGATCTGGCGGCGCTCGAGATACTCCTCACGGGTCGCCGTGTAGGCGCCACGATTATCCCCGCGCCGACGCTCGATATCCTCGTCGAGCTGCGCGCGCTTGTCGAGCTGGCCGAAGACGCTGGACGGGATGTAGAATGCCGGCCGGTTGAACGGTCGTCCGGCAATGGAGGGCAGGAAGCTGCGGTTCAGGACGACGCCGATCAGGTCGCGGACCGTCGTCGGGCCGATCAGCGGCACGTAGAGGAACGCGCCGGGCTTCACGCCGTAAAAGCCCATCGTGTCGGCAAAACCGTTCTGGCGGTACGGCAGGTGGAACGGCTTGCGCCGCGCGATGTCGAAGATGCCCAGGACGCCGAGCGTGGAGTTGATCGCAAAGCGCCCGACGGTTTCGAACGCACGGCCAATCTTGAACTGAAGAAGGTAGTTCACGGCGTTGACCGGCTCGGTAAGGTGATCGAGGAAATTGCGGATGCCGTCACGGATTGGGCCGGGAATGGTGTTGCTGTACGCCAGCGCCACAGGGCGGACGACATTCTGATCGACGGCCTGCACGACCTGAAACGAGGCCAGGTTGACCTCCTGGATCGGATCCTCTTTGACCCGAACGCGGCCCGTGACGATGATGTCTTCATCCTGCTGGGACTTTTTGCCTTCGACCGGCTCGACTTCGGAATCCGATTCGCTCAGCAGGTTGCTGGCCTGGCCCGGCATCAATTGTCCGCCACCAAGTGGGTCACGACGGGCGAATTGTGCCGTTTCGACACCGACCGCGACGTCGGCTACCCGCTCGCACGGCGCAGTTCCTCCGTCGATCGAAGCGCTGGCAAGAAACAATGCCGCACTGACTGTCGAAAGCGACATCCGCTTGATCCCATTGAGGACTTAGCGGTCCTGCGATCTGATATGCGCGACCCCATGCCGCTCCCTCCAAATTTGCTATCTTATCAATGGGACAATGGCAATGTCCTTTGGTGGGACAACCGGCCTGCCCGACAGGTTTTTTGTGTGCCGTCGCGCCTGTTCAACACGCCGGTCACGGGGTAGCAAGCATCATGGCGACAATCGCGGTCTATTCGCTGAAAGGCGGGGTTGGAAAGACCACGCTGGCGGTCAACCTCGCCTGGGGAGCCGCAGTGCAATCGTCGCGGCGAACGCTGTTGTGGGATCTGGATCCGCAAGCGGCGTCGAGCTGGCTGCTGGGCGACGAGCGCAAGGCCAAGGACACGGCGCAAGCAGTGTTCGCCAAGGACGTGTCGCCAACGCGGCTGATCATGCCGACCACGACGCCGAACCTCGATCTGCTACGCGCCGACGCGAGTCTGCGAGGGCTCGACCAGTTCTTCTTCGAATTGGGCAAGCGCAAGCGGCTGGCAAAGCTGCTCGGCGAACTCGATAAGACCTACGACCGGATCATCCTAGACTGCCCGCCCGGCCTGACCGAAACCAGCGAACAGGTGATGCGCGCCGCCGACCTCATCCTCGTGCCCGTCATCCCCTCCCCGCTCTCGCGCCGCGCGCTGGACGAGGTTGTGTCCTATCTGGCGCGCGAACACGGCAAGCACGCGCCGATCCTGCCGGTCTATTCGATGGTCGACCGGCGACGCGCGCTGCACCGCGGCGCCGTCGAACAGAACCCCGACTGGCCGGTCATCCCCATGGCCAGCGCAGTCGAACAGATGACCGTGCGCCGCGCGCCGGTCGGCAGTTTCGCCGCGAACTCGCCTGCGGGCGAGGCATTCACCTGGCTATGGACCGGCGTCGAACGCAAGCTGGCGCGCGTTCGGAGCAAATGAGCGCGCCCATCCCGCCGCTGGATCCCGAAATGCTGCTTCGCGCCTACACCGTGGGCGTGTTTCCGATGGCCGACAGCCGCGAAGCCCCTTCGGTCTATTGGGTCGAGCCGAAAACACGGGCGATCCTGCCGCTCGACGGGTTCCACCTCTCGAAATCACTGCGAAAGACGCTGATGTCGGGACGATTCGAAATGACGGCCAACCGCGACTTTGCGGGCATTGTGAAGCTCTGCGCCGAATCGGTCGACAACCGACCCGACACCTGGATCAATGCGCAGATCGAGGCCGCAGTCGCGATTCTCCACGCCCACGGCCACGCCCATTCGATCGAGACATGGGAGGATGGACGACTGGTCGGCGGACTTTACGGCATTTCACTCGGTCGCGGCTTCTTCGGCGAATCGATGGTCAGCCGCGCGACCGATGCGTCGAAAGTGGCGCTGGCGCATCTCGTCGCCCGGCTCCGTGCCGGCGGATTCACGCTGCTCGATTGCCAGTTCCAGACGCCGCATCTGGAATCACTGGGCGCCATCGAAATCGACCGTGAGACCTATATGGAATTGCTCGACGTGGCCGTCGGCGCGCTTGGTGGCGCAGTCGGAGGGGGTGCGGGATCGGCTGCATCCGCCTCGGGCGACTTCGGCGCGCTCGACCGAGACGATCCCGATCGTTCGCCATCGGACACCGTGACCGTATCCGGACCGACCTCGGCATGGCGCATTTTGCACGCCTTGGCCCAGACGTCATAAACAGGATGCTGCACGACATTCAGCGAGGGTGATTCCTTGAACAGCCAGCCGGAGAACACCTTGCTCCACATGTCGCCGAGCGGCTTCTTGACCAGCACTTGCACAAAAGCGCCGGTCATATGGTCGGCCTCCCAATCGGCGGTTTCCTCACATGCCTTCAGCCGGACGACCAGGTCGCCGATACGCACGGCCTGTCCCGGCTTCATCTGAAGATCGCGTGACAAGCCATTGCGCTTGTTGAGGATGCCGAGCGTCGCGACGCGTTCGAGCATCGGCGTGTCACCTTCCTGCGGCTTGGCAGCAACCTGTGGCACTACCTTGGGCACGGGTGGGGGAAGCGCTACGGGCACCTCGGCCGAATTCGACATGTTGCCGACCATCGGCGCCGCCACGGCCACACCGACCGCGGCCAGCGCCACACCAATGATCGCGGCCCGCTTCACGATGCGTCCGGCGCCCACGCCTCATAATCGCCTGTCGCAGGGGCGCGGACCCCACCCGCCTCCATCGAGCCGGCCGGGCGATAGGCGGCAATTGTGCCGGTCGCGTTCGCCTTGGCTTCTTTCTCCCACCGGCGCGGTGGCGGCAGGCTGGCATCAGGAACCTCGTCGACCTGATGGTGCAGCCAGGCATGCCACTCCGGCGGCACGCGGCTCGCATCATTGGCGCCATCATAGGCGACTTGCCGACGTGCCGTGCCATCCGATGCGGTCTTGCCGAGATAATAGACGTTGCCGAGCGCATCTTCGCCGACGCGCTTCGCCCCCAACAACCCGAGGTGCGTACCGATGGTCGCGCCGTCCCACCAGGTGAAAATCTTGCCGAATATACCCATGCCCGTTCGCTTAATCCGGCGGGCAAGCGGACGCAAATCTTACCGTGCTGCCCAGGCAACCCGGTCGCCCGGCTTGAGGCCCAGCTTCGCCGCGCGACCGCCCTCGATTTCAAGAACCGCCGCAACTGGTTCGACCGACGACACGGGCTCCAGCGAATGCGGAACGGCACGCGCGGCGATATTGGCGATCGTCCCGTCGCTGCGAATGAAGATCATATCGAGCGGAATCAGCGTGTTCTTCATCCAGAAACTGGCGAATCGCGACGGGTTCATCGGAAAGATCATTCCGCGATCCGCCCCGAGCCGCGTTCGAAACATCAACCCGCGAGACTGTTCGGCGGCCGTCCTTGCCACTTCGACCTTGAAGGCATATTGCCGCTTACCCGAACTGATGGTCAGCGGCACCGTGCCGCCAGCCTCCGTCATGACCATTGTCTTCGCAGCAGCAGACATCACCGTACCCATCGCCATGGACAGGACGGCAGCAAGGGCGATCGATACCCCTTTATTTATCAGCATCAATCGGGCTCCACCTCGACGGTCAACGGGCCCTTCTCTCCCTGCGCAATGCGGACGCGCAGCGGTTGTTCGGGGGCGACATCGCTGTATCCCGCCCGACGCAGTGTTTCCATATGAATAAATATGTCCTCCTCGCCCGACGGTCGCACGACAAAGCCATAGCCTTTCAGTCGGTTGAACCATTTGACGAGAACCGGTTCGACCGGTCCCGCATCGTCGATCATGGCCCGCGGATCGCCCCGGCCACGCCGGTCAGTGGTGCGCGCATCCGCATCCGGGCCGGTGGCCGTGGTCAGATCGACCGAAATGACCGACACGGCCTGCGCGCCACGATCCGTTTCCATCACGTCCACAACGACCATGGTTCCGTCCGGCAAGGTCCGCCGTCCGTGCGGGCGCAAGAGAGAGAAATGCACCAGCACGTCGCCCATTTCGGTAACTGCGAACCCGAAGCCCTTTGTCGAATCGAACCATTTTATCGGGCCGCTGGCGCGCACGGGTTCGAGGCCGTCCGCTATGACGGCATCGGCGTGTGCTGATGCACCGCTTATCTCGATCGGATCGTTATCCGTCATGGATCTCAGCCCCTGCGGGACCCTATTACACGCAACTGTACGATTCGTAACGCTTTGCGATCGAATTTGTCAGCTTATTCGTCGAGTGTATCTTCGTCCCCGGGCGCAGAAAATAGCTTGGCAAATTCAAAGTCATGCCCGGCCCGCACCATCGCAGCAAAGTGGCGGCGGCGGTCTGCAGGGGTCAGTGCAATGTCCGAAAATGGGCCAAGCCTGCGGCGGCGGGCAAATGTCTCTGCTGCGTCCCTTGCTGCATCGCGATCAGGCACCAGCGCCTCTGTTATAGTTCGATCCACTCCCGCCGCATTCAACGACTGTGCAAGACGCCGATACCCATAGCCGCGCCGCGCCAGGGATCGCTCCCGCGCCTTCGCGAATTCGGCATCGTTGATATAGCCCGCCCCTACGAACCGCGCAGCAATTGCGTCGATCGGTGGTGGAGTGTCATCCTCCCAGCCCCGGCCAGCGATCTTGCGTCCGAGATACGCCTTGAGCCGCGCTTCGGTGGTCGCAAACCGCCCGACATAATGAAGCGCAAGCGCTTCGAGCGTCGAACCATTCAACGGCCGCGCCGGACGGGAGGACCGCGATTGGGACAAAGCGCCGTTTTTGTGCCACAGTCGAACCGGATTGAGAATGCTTCGTTTCAGTATCCACAGATCAAGTCGCAACCGGAGCCATTAATTTGCAAGATTTCGCCGATGTGACGACGCTCGATATTGCGCCGACTCCCAGCGACGACGGTCGCCCACGGCGGTTTGCCGACTTCGACACGCTTTCGGACGCACTCGATTATGCGGCGCAGGGTACGCTTGGATTGAACTTCTACGATCCGCGCGGGCGATTGGCGCGCGCCTACCCTTATTCCGAACTTCGTCAGGATGCCCAGGCCATGGCGGCGCGCCTCGTCGCCCACGGCGTGGCGCCCGAAGATCGCGTTGCCTTGATCGCAGAGACCGGTCCGGAATTTGCTGCACTGTTCTTTGGCTGTGTTTTGATTGGCGCATGGCCGGTGCCGTTGCCCCTGCCGACGTCGTTCGGTGGCCGTGATGCGTTCGTCGACCAGCTCGCCATGCAGATGAAGAGCGCCGGCCCTGTCCTTCTGCTTCACCCTGCCGAACTGGGCGCCATGGCAGCGGATGCCGCCCACGCTGCGGGACTGACGGCGGTCGATTGGCAGAGCTTTGCCGAGCGCCCGGCGCCTGCATTCAAACCGCACTCCGCAAGATCCGAAGACATTGCCTATCTGCAATATTCGAGCGGTTCCACGCGGTTTCCGCATGGTGTGATCATCACCCACCAAGCGTTGCTCAACAATCTCGCTGCGCATTCACATGGGATGGAAGTGGTTCCCGGCGATCGCTGCGTGTCGTGGCTGCCGTGGTATCACGACATGGGGCTCGTCGGATGCCTGTTGTCGCCCGTCGCCAACCAGGTGTCGGCGGATTATCTCAAGACCGAGGATTTCGCGCGCCGCCCGCTCGCCTGGCTCGACCTGATCAGCC
>JBDUBD010000034.1:0-23725 GCA_040004295.1 Sphingomonadales bacterium
CGGCGACCATCTTCATCGCCTTGGTGATCTTCTGCGTCGACTTCACCGAGCCGATCCGCATTTTGAGGGCCTTGAGGCTCGCCATTTACTTACGCAAACGTCTTGGCGAACGCGTCGAGTGCCCCGACCAGGCCCTTTTTGGCATCGTCGCCCAGATCCTTGGTATCGCGGATCGTCTTGAGAACGTCCTTGTGGTTCGCGCGGAGGTCGGCGAGCATTGCCTCTTCGTAGCGGGTTACGTCGGTGACGGCGACCGCATCGAGATAGCCGTTTACGCCTGCAAAGATCGACGCGGTCTGCTCCTCGAACGGCATCGGCGCGTATTGCTTCTGCTTGAGCAACTCGGTCAGGCGCGCGCCGCGGTTGAGCAGTTTCTGTGTCGAGGCGTCGAGGTCAGAGCCGAACTGTGCGAACGCCGCCATTTCGCGGTATTGCGCCAGCTCCAGCTTGATCGAGCCGCTGACCTTCTTCATCGCCTTGGTCTGCGCGGCGGAACCGACGCGCGACACCGAAAGACCCACGTTGATGGCCGGACGAACGCCCTGATAGAACAGGTCGGTTTCGAGGAAGATCTGACCATCGGTGATCGAAATCACGTTGGTCGGAATGTAGGCCGACACGTCGCCCGCCTGGGTTTCGATGATCGGGAGGGCGGTCAGCGAACCGTTGCCGTTCGCGTCGTTCAGCTTCGCCGCACGCTCGAGCAAACGGCTGTGCAGATAGAAGACGTCGCCAGGATAGGCTTCGCGGCCCGGAGGACGACGCAACAGCAGCGACATCTGGCGATAGGCCACTGCCTGCTTCGACAGATCGTCATAAACGATGACGGCGTGCATGCCGTTGTCGCGGAAATATTCGCCCATCGCGCAGCCGGTGTAGGGCGCGAGGAACTGGAGCGGTGCAGGCTCCGACGCGGTCGCTGCGACGACGATGGTGTATTCCATCGCACCGCTCTCTTCGAGCGCACGGACGATCTGTGCGACGGTCGAGCGCTTCTGGCCGATGGCGACGTAGATGCAATACAGCTTGCCGTTCTCGTCCTTGCCCGCGTGACCGGCCTTCTGGTTGATGAAAGTGTCGATGGCGACGGCAGTCTTGCCGGTCTGGCGATCGCCGATGATCAGCTCGCGCTGGCCGCGGCCGACGGGAACGAGGGCGTCCAGTGCCTTGAGGCCGGTCTGCACGGGTTCGTGCACCGACTTGCGCGGGATGATGCCCGGTGCCTTCACTTCGACGCGCGAACGCTGGTCGGTGACGATCGGACCTTTGCCGTCGATAGGGTTGCCGAGGCCGTCGACGACGCGCCCGAGCAGCCCCTTGCCGACGGGAACGTCCACGATCGTGCCGGTGCGCTTGACGACATCTCCTTCCTTGATCTCCGAGTCCGACCCGAAAATCACGACACCGACATTGTCAGCCTCGAGGTTGAGCGCCATTCCCTGCACGCCATTGGCGAAGGCGACCATTTCACCGGCCTGGACATTGTCGAGGCCGTGAATGCGCGCGATGCCGTCGCCGACCGACAGCACCTGTCCGGTCTCGGATACTTCGGCTTCCGTGCCAAAGGACGCGATCTGGTCCTTGATAACACGGGAAATTTCAGCGGCGCGGATATCCATGGGTCTTGCCTTAGCCTTTCATCGCGTGCGCGAGAGTGTTGAGTTTCGTGCGGATCGACGCATCGATCATCTGGCTGCCGATCTTGACGACCAGCCCGCCGAGGATTGCGGGATCGACCTTCGTCGCGACGGCGACATCGCGGCCGACGCGGGTCTTGAGCTTTGCCTTCAGCGCCGTAACCTGACCGTCGGTCAGCGGATGGGCTGTCGTCACCTGTGCTGTCGTTTCGCCACGGAAGTTGGCGGCCATCGCGCGGAACGCGGCGATAACGTTGTTCAACTGTCTCAGGCGACGATTGGATGCGAGCACGCCGAGGAAATTCGCTGTCAGCGCGTCGAGCTTCAGCGTTCCGGCAACCGCCTTGATCGCGTTCGCAGCAGCACCGCGCGCGATGAGCGGACTGGTGACCAGCCGCTTCAGGTCGGACGAATCGACCAGCGCCTGTTCGAGGGTCGCAAGACTTCCCTCGACCGTCTCGATGGCCTTTTGCTCACGCGCGAGATCGAACAGCGCCGCCGCGTAGCGCCCCGAAAGGCTAGCCTGAATACCGCCGGAAATCTCCACGCGCGATCACGTCCCCAGTTGCGTTTTTCACCCACGCGGAACGAGCGCTTAAAAAAGCACCGCTGCATCAGGATGGCGCGCGCCTAGCATCGGGTTTCGCGTGACGCAAGGTTGGGTTGCTTCGTTTGGCTGAGCTTGTCGAAGGCCTGTCCTTCTCATAACCAAGGCGTGGAAGGGCAGGGCTTCGACAAGCTCAGCCAAACGGATTTTATCGGAGAGACCTGTGG
Organism: Sphingomonadales bacterium; assembly: GCA_040004295.1. Lineage (GTDB taxonomy): Bacteria > Pseudomonadota > Alphaproteobacteria > Sphingomonadales > Sphingomonadaceae > Sphingomonas_O. The sequence goes on from JBDUBD010000034.1 coordinate 2,412, forward strand.
GAACCTACATCGATTACATCGACGGCGACGATACTTGCGAGGCCTATGTCGCGCTTCCCTCAGGCACCGGTCCGCATCCCGCCGTCCTCGTCGCCCATCAATGGTCGGGGCAGAGCGATCATGAACGTGCCTCTGCCGACAAGCTGGCCGCACTCGGCTATGTCGGCATTGCGATCGACGTCTATGGCAAGGGCAATCGCGGCGCACCCGACGCGACCGACCACAGCGCGCTCATGATGCCCTGGGCATCGAACCGTGCGGCGTTGAAACAGCGCCTGATGGCTGCTGTGGAATTCGCCAAGGGGCATGAAGCCGTGGATTCGACCAAGATTGCGATCATGGGCTATTGCTTCGGCGGTCTCTGCGCGCTCGATGTCGCACGAAGCGGTACGACCGACGTAAAGGGCGCGATCAGCATTCACGGCGTGTTCGGCGCGCCCGATATCGGCCCGCAAGCAGACATCGCGACCAAGGTGCTCATCCTGCACGGTTGGGAAGACCCCATGGCCACGCCCGCCAATGTCGAGAGGGTCGCCAAGGAACTGACCGACGCAAAGGCCGATTGGCAACTCCATGCCTATGGCAACGCGATGCATGCCTTTACGGCGGTCCATGCCAATATGCCCGAACGCGGGATGCAGTATAACGCCAATGCCGATCGCCGGTCATGGGCGGCGACGGTCGCATTTCTGGAGGAAATTTTCGCGTGAGGCTTTGACCGCAAGCTTCGGGATGCGACGCTGCTGACCTGGGCCTAATTATCCTGTATCCGCAGGAGTTGAAGTATGTCGCATGACGCTATCGATACAGATTGGGCCTGGGCCGCATTCTCGGCACGCAACCGTGTATTCGACGGCATGTTCGTCGGCGCGGTCAAGACGACCGGCATTTATTGCAAGCCGTCGTGCCCGGCGCGCCACCCGCTTCCTCAGAACGTCGAATATTTCGCCGACGGGGAAGGGGCGAGGGCTGCCGGATATCGCGCCTGTCTGCGCTGCAAGCCTGACGAGATTGGGCGGGACCGCGAGGCGGTGGCGAATGCCATCCGCGTGATTGAAAGAGCCGAGGAGATCCCCGCGCTCGACGATCTGGCGCGGGCCGTGGGCTATGCCCCGCATCATTTTCATCGCCTTTTCAAACGCGACACCGGTGTAACGCCCGCAGCCTATGCGCGCGCGCTCCGGGCAAAGAGGACCGAAGCCATGTTGACCGAAGCTGATACCGTGACCGCCGCCCTCTACGATGGGGGATACCAGAGCCCCAGCCGCTTCTACGCCGCCGCACCCGACCGCCTGGGCATGACGCCCTCGGCATGGAAACGGGGTGGGGCGGGAGTGACCATCCGCTACGCAATCGTCGACACGGTGCTCGGCAAGATGCTGCTCGCCGCCACTGAAAAGGGTATTTGCCGCCTGTCCTTCGATGAGGATGCCAGCGAACTCCATCGCCGCTTCCCGAATGCGACGATCGAGCCGGGCGGTGACGCCATGGCCGATCTGGTGCAGGGCGCGATCATCGCCTGCTCCGATCCGTCGAACATGCCCGATCTGCCACTCGACGTGGCCGGGACGGCGTTTCAGCAGGCTGTCTGGGAGGAGCTCCGCCGTATCCCTCCGGGTGAGACGCGCAGCTATGCCGCGATTGCGGCAGCTGTCGGCAAGCCCGGCGCGGTGCGCGCAGCGGGGTCTGCCAATGGAGCGAACAATGTGGCTGTGCTCATCCCATGCCACCGTGTGATCCGCACCGACGGGACGCTGGGGGGCTATGCCTATGGTCTCGATCGCAAGCAGGAACTGCTGCGGCGCGAAACCAGATCCTAGTTTCTACTCCTTGACGGCGTCCGTCGAAGGCGCCGTTCGGCAGTCGAAGACGAGTCGCTCGTTGGGGCTTGTCGGCAGAGCCTGACGAATAGCACTTTCCATTTCCGCGACCGACTGACGCTGCGCTGAGTCCGCCGTGCAGGCATTGTTCTTGTACCGCGCGCGAATCTCGCGGGCAGTGTCCATGGTGTCGGCGGGCAATAGAAAGCGTTCGACGACATAGCGCGTCTTCGCCGGGTCATAGCTCTGGATGGTGACCGTCGCCTCGCCGTTGGGAACGAAGGTCCGGCTCCACGTGCCGGCATTTGCGCCATATTGCGTCTTGCCGTTTACACAGCCGTCAGACTTCCAGTCGAGCGACACGTTGTCGGTCTTCGACACGGTGACGCGGCTCCGCGCGGCGTTCAGCACGCACAATTTGGGGCCGTCCTCGTTTGCGACGTCGACAACGGCTGCGGGCTTGGCAGGGTGCAGCTTGGCATAACGGTCCTCGACCTCGGACAACTTCGGACGTCCGAGGAACACGACGACAGCGCCAAGTGCGAGCGCCCCCCCGACGGCGAGTGCGACCCAGCTTTCTCGTTGGCGCCCTGGCCTGCCGAGCAGGATCATGCCCCCAACTGCTGCCAGTGTGCCGATAACGAGCATCGCGGCGGCGATCGCCATGCCATTCTCGCGCTCGCCCGCAATCGCGTCACGGATGCCCTGTTTCTCGACCTCCGCCTTGTCCGCCGCGCGCGCTTCGACTTCGGCCTTTCGGGCATTGGCATCGAGGTCGGCCTGGTCGAGAGCTGCAACGCGGGCGTGCGTTTCGTCACCCGTAAGACAAGGTGTCGTGACGACTGCGGGTGTCACGTTCGCCTTCTGAAGAAACCCGACCAGCTCGCGCACCGACAAGGCGAAGGCAACGGGCGAATCGATACCGTCGCTCACCGAAAGGAAGCTGTTGATGCCCACGACCCGCCCGCAGGCATCGACCAGCGGCCCACCCGAATTGCCGCGACCGATATTGGCGTCGTGCACCACGGTGTCATAGCGTACGCTGGTGCGCCGCCCGCTGACATGTCCCAGCATTTTTACGGGCGACTGCGGCCGGATGACCTCTTCGATGCTTGATGTCATCGCGCGGTCGACGCCATAGGGATAGCCCAGCGCCGCGATCGGCGCGCCATCGGGAACGCTACCACCGTAAAGCGTCGCCGGTTCGATCCGTCCGTCGGAGATTTCGACGATCGCGAGGTCGATCTCCGGCGCGTATTTCACAACCTTGCCGATGTAACGCCGCCGCCCTTCGCTGGGCACAATACCGACAAAGGAGTCACTCTCGACGGCGCTCTCGACGACATGGGCATTGGTGAGAATGCGCGTCGGCGTGATCGCGACGCCGGACCCCATGCCAACACCGCCGCCGCCTTCGCCCTGCGGCACGACGACCACGCGAACGACACTGCGCGCGGCGGCGTCGATGTCGGCATTCTGCTGGGCGGCGGCGGGCTCCACCGCCAGCATGGACAGGACGAGAAGGAAGAGAGGGCGAATCATGCGGGTCGCTCTAACGCCCATCATGGTGCACGTCAGACAAAACATGGGTCAGTTTGAAGGTGGCGTCTGCTTTTCGGCATCCTTTTCGTTTATTGCCGGAATTGGCGTATTTCCGTTGCCTTCGAGCATTTTCCGCGCGGATTCCCTGGTTTCGGCACTATGAGGGTCGTTGATCATCGGCGCGAGAATTTTGCGCGCATCGTCCCGCTTACCGTCACGTATAAGTTCGGACGCCAGCGTAAAGCGGATTCCTTCGACTTGCGGTGCAAGTGCGAGTGCACGCCGCAGGCCATCAATGGCGATCTTGGAGACCGGTGTGCCCGATTGCTGATGCCAGCGATAAAAGGCGAAGAGAGGAAATGGATCGTTTGGCGCGGCGCGATTGGCCCTTACAATCAGACTCCGGACGGCTTTCCACTGCGCGGTATCGCCCTTCCCATCAATCCGTGCTTCCGCAATGCGTGCTGCGCGCATCAATGCGCGTGGATCACCCGGTCTTGCCGCTATGACGGCATCGTTTGCGCGCTGGGCGGCATCATATTGTTCTGCGTCCAGTTCAAATTCGGCCAGCACGTCGAGCGCCATCGGCTCTGAAGGGAAGCGTATGGCCAGTTTTCGCGCCTCGCCTACGATGGCTTCGACATCCGCCTTTCCGTTAGATGCTCGATACGATCGCATGAACAGGGGCATCGATGCCCCTTGCGAAGCGGTAAGCGCTTGGACCTCGATCTTCGCCTCCGGAGGCTTGAAGTTGTTGAGCTGGATCACCGAGATACGCCGCGCATCCCGATAGGCTATCAGATCCTTTTGCAGGTCCTTGAGAGGTCCAAACGCCGTCGCAGCATCCGACGGCGACGCCCCATCGGCAAACGCATTGAGGTAGGTCGTGAGCTGTCCCTTACGCGCGGGCGAAAGACTCAAATAATGGGTCATCAGCCAGGACCAGCCATAAAAGGCCTCAGTCTGGTCAGGGTCGAGTATGCGGGCGTCCGGCACCAACAGCCGCTGAACCGGGAATGGCGGCAACAGGATCAGGCCGTAGGCGCGATGTTTGGCAGGATAACCGACCTGGACCGACCCGTCCGGCTTGAAAACCACGGTCGAGAAGTACTCGGCAAATCCTTCGGTGTACCAAGCGGGATAAGCCGCAGGCGCATTCTGCAGCATGAAATGATGGGTGTATTCGTGGAAGAGCACGATCTGCGAGTTCAGTTCGAATTCGCCTCCACCCGCCCGGCGCGGGACGACGGCGATTGTTCCCCAAAGACGCGGACTGTAGAAGCCGGCCACGTTCCGGCTTTTGGTGTCCATCTGACGCTGGACAGCCGCTGTTGTTTCAACGAGGAAAACGATCAGTCGGTTTGCACCGGGTTCTGTACGCAGCCCCGTTTGCTGCGACAGTACCGCCTCGAATTTCTCGAGCTTATCCGCATAGCTCTCGACGCTCTCTGCGGTGCCTTCGCCATAGACGATAAAGTGCTCTGAGGATGCCTTGAACCACGCCGCAAAAACAGGCTGTGGAAGCAACAGCACCAATACAGCGAGCCACCGCATACGAATCCCCTTATGCAAAAAATGCATTGCGACGCTAATCGAAGTCAGACGAAGCTGTAAGGGTCCACGTCTACCGCAACACGCACACTGCGCGGCCATTCGCACGTGCCGAGCCAGCTACGGATAACGTCCTGCACGTCCAGCGCGCGCCGCGCGTGGACGAGCAGGCGCATCCGGTGGCGGCCGCGGAGCATCGCCAGCGGGGCAGGGGCGGGACCGAACACCTCCATACCCTCGACGCGCGGCGCTGCCTTGGCGATGCGTTGCGCGGCATCGCTCGCCTCGCGCTGGTTCTCCGACGATATGATAATGGCAGCAAGTCGTCCGAAGGGTGGCGCACCCGCGTCGCGGCGGCTTTCGGTTTCGGCGGCGTAAAATCCTTCCGCGTCGCCCTCGACAAGCGCGGCGATGACCGGTGCCGAGGGATCGTGAGTCTGGATGAAGACGCGACCCGGTTTCGACCCGCGCCCGGCACGTCCCGCAACCTGCATGATCTGTTGGAAACTGCGCTCGGCGGCGCGCAGGTCGCCGCCCTGAAGCCCCAGATCGGCATCGATCACGCCGACCAGCGTCAGGTTCGGGAAGTGATAACCCTTGGTCACCAGTTGCGTCCCGACGACGATGTCGATCTCGCCCGCCTCCATCCGCCCCACGAATTCGGCGGCTTTTGCGGGAGACCAGAGCGTGTCCGACGTGACGATGGCCCTGCGCGCTTCGGGAAAAAGCTCGGCAACCTCGTCGGCGATGCGTTCGACGCCGGGTCCGACCGCGACCAGCGAATCCTCCTCGCCGCATTCGGGGCACTTCTTCGGCGGCGCCATGACGTGTCCGCAGTGATGGCATTGCAGCCGGGCGAGCAGGCGGTGCTCGACCATCCAGGCGGTACAGTTCGGGCATTGGAAGCGATGGCCGCAATGGCGACACAGTGTCAGCGGCGCATAGCCGCGTCGGTTGAGGAACAGCAGTGCCTGCTCCTTGCGGTCCAGCACCTCTTCGATCGCGGTCACAAGCGTCGGGGCCAGCCAGTGCCCGCGCGAAGGGCGGTCCTGCGTCAGGTCGATCGCGGCAATCGCGGGCATCTGCGCGACGCCGTATCGGCCCGGCAGTTTTAGCTCTTTGTAGTTGCCGAGCGTAACCTGTTGTCGCGTCTCGATAGCGGGAGTCGCGCTGGCGAGGACGACGGGGCATCCCTCGAACCGTGCACGCATCACCGCGACGTCGCGGGCATGATAATGGACACCGTCTTCCTGCTTGAAACTCGTCTCGTGCGCCTCGTCGATGACGATCAGCGAAAGGTTGCGATAGGGCAGGAACAGCGCCGACCGTGCGCCGACGGTGACCTTTGCCTCGCCGGACGCAATCGCGCGCCACGCGCGTCGCCGCTGCGACTGGCGCAGGCCCGAATGCCAGGCGACCGGCGTGTGACCAAATCGGGCCTCGAACCGGCGCAGGAACGGCTCGGTCAGCGCAATCTCGGGCAGCAGGACCAAGGTTTGGCCATCCTGTCGCAAAGCCTGCGCCACGGCTTCGAAATAGACCTCGGTCTTGCCCGATCCGGTGACGCCGTCGAGCAGGGTAGGCGCAAAAGACCGTGCCTCGACATCGGCAATCAGCGCACTTGCGGCAGTGGTTTGTGCGTCCGACAATGCGGGGGGTGCATGATCGGGCTCGGGCAGCGGATAGGGATCATCGACCGTCACCTCGACCGCTTCGATCGCGCCGATCTTGACCAGCCCCCGGATCACGCCGTCGGATACATCGGCGATCATGGCGAGCTCGCGCACAAGCCCCTGCCGCTCGCCGATCCGCTCCAGCGCCTGTGCACGTTGCGGCGTCAAACGGTCAGGCACATTACCGGTCGCGCGATATTCCATCACCGAACGGCGGTCGTCGAGCGCCGACGCGTTGGCGAGTGCCATGCGAAGCACGGCGGCGGGCGGCGCCATGTAATAGTCGGCCGTCCATTCGATCAGCCGCCGCAGCGGGTCGGCAATGGGCGGCAGGTCATAGATCGAGATCAGGTTGCGTAGGCGGTTGTCGCCGACCTCCGCATCGGACGGCATACGCTCCGCCTCCCAGACGACGCCCGCCAATTGCCGCGGTCCCAGCGGCACGAGTACGATACTGCCCGGCGCAGCGGACATGCCATGGGGAACCCGGTAATCGAGTGGCCCGAGAGCGGCATTGAGCGTGAGGACGCGGACGCGAGACATCCATTACGCGTTAAAGCCAACAGGCGTCGGTCGGGAAGGGGCAATACCGCGCGTCGGCTTCGCCGGCATCGATTCAGGCGCGAAGCGTTAGTACCGAGGCCCCAAGCGCTGTCGGGTAAAGCAGCGCGTTTTCAGCTTCTATCCGTTTGCGCAAAACACCGAGAATGGTCGTGGTAGCGTCGCGAAAACCGTGCCATTCGGCTGCAATCGCCTCGGCCGACCAGTGCGCAAGATAGGCCGTCCATTCTTCTACCAATGTCGAAAATTCCGCGGAAAAGCGGCGCGCTATGTCGGCGGTGCGTTCGTGCGTCGCCAGGATCAGCTGCGGATAAACCTGCGCGTCCTCATGAGCCAGATGCTCGTCGAGCAGCGTACAGAGGCGCGCCCGCGAAGCCAGTGCCGCCGTTACATTGGGCTTTGCCGGGTTCAGCGATCGCTCGAATGCGTTTGCCGCCGCGCAAATGGCGTCGTGCTCGCCGATGAGCTGTTCAAAGCTGAGCAAGGCAGTTTTCGTAAAATTCGACCATAGTATCGTTTACGGTTTCGCGGCGCTCATCTTGCGCGCCTTGCACAATCTTCATGAACCATTTTGGCAGCGATTGCGTTGTCGATGCCTGGCCCTCTAAGGCATAGGTTCCACGCGCAACTCCGGGCCAATCACCATGAAATTTTTCGTCGACACCGCCGACACCGCCGACATCAAGGAACTGGCCGCGACCGGCCTGCTCGATGGTGTCACGACCAACCCCTCGCTCATCAGCAAATCGGGGCGCAAGTTTCTGGAGGTCGTGAAGGAGATTTGCGACATCGTCGACGGTCCCGTTTCCGCCGAGGTTGTTGCGCTCGACCACGAAACGATGATGCGCGAGGCCGAGGTGCTGCGCAAAATCGCCGACAATGTCTGCATCAAGGTGCCGTTAACGATCGACGGCCTCAAGACCTGCAAGGCGCTGAGCAGCGATGGCACCCAGGTCAATGTGACCCTGTGCTTCGCCCCGGCTCAGGCGCTGTTGGCGGCAAAGGCCGGCGCGACGTTCATCTCGCCATTCGTCGGACGCCTCGATGATATCGGTTCCGACGGGATGGACCTGATCCGCGACATCCGGCTGATCTACGACAATTACGCGTTCGAAACGCAGATATTGGTCGCAAGCGTGCGCCACCCGGTTCACATCCTCGAATCCGCGCGGATCGGCGCCGATGTGATGACCGCGCCGCCTGCCGTCATCAAGGCGCTGTTTAATCACCCCCTGACCGAAAAGGGCATTGCGGGCTTCCTCGCCGACTGGGCGAAAACGGGGCAGACCATTGTCTGATGCCGTGGCGGCGTTCGCAGCGCATTTGACTCGCGACCGCCGCCGCTCTCCGCATACTGTCCGCGCCTATGTCGCCACCGCCGAGCGGCTGGTGACGCATCTTGGTGGGGCAGGAATGCCCGACATTCACCAGCTTCGCAATTATCTTGCGGAGAGGCGTGCAGACGGATTGTGCAACGCCAGCGCAGCGCGTGAACTGTCGGCGATCCGCTGTTTCGTCGAATTCGCCGGGGGCGACGACGCGATGCCACGGATGCGCGGGCCGAAGGTCAAGCGGGGTGTTCCACGCCCTGTCTCGCCCGCCGAAGCGATGGCGTTGGCACAGGATGTCGCGGAGCAGGGACGCGAAGCGTGGATATCGGCGCGCGACTGGGCGATCCTTCTGCTGCTCTACGGCGCGGGCCTGCGTATCGGTGAGGCGCTTGGGCTAACCGGGGCGGTCTTGCCGCTGGGCGATGTGATGGTGGTCACCGGCAAGCGCGACAAGACGCGGATGGTGCCGCTGCTGCCACAGGTTCGAACAGCTATCGAGGATTATGCGGCGATCTGTCCGCACACGGTCGATCGTACATCTCCGCTGTTCAAGGGGGTTCGTGGCGGGACGCTGGACCCCTCGACCGTTCGGCGTTCGGTGCGCGTAGCGCGTGCGAGGCTAGGGCTCGCCGACCGCACGACTCCGCATGCGTTACGCCATAGTTTCGCAACGCATCTGCTCGCGCGCGGTGCGGATTTGAGGTCGCTTCAGGAACTTCTGGGGCATGCCAGCCTGACATCGACGCAAATCTATACGTCGGTCGATGCTGCCCATTTGCTCGACGTTTATCGCAACGCGCATCCGCGCGCCTGATTTATTGCGCGTTGAGCTTCAGCAGTTCGATTTCGCGCTTCAGTCTCTGGATTTCCATATCGTACAACCTAGTGCAGTCGAGGCGCCCCGGCTTTTTGCCGAGCGGGATCGTAACACGGGCATAGGCGGTGGCGGTGTCGCCGGTTTCGTTTCCGTAGAAACTGTTCGTGACGGCACTCGGGTTCCGCGAGGAACGACCGACCACGCCCATGTCCACATAAGCGTTGTTGTTGCTCATGCTCTGGCGACAGCGCGTCCCCTCGGCGGTTTCGATACTGTCCTCTCCGCCAGGCCCGGTCGGGCTTTGCGGCAGGTAAAGGCCGTCAGTTGACGCCAGCGCCGGCCAGGCCTGGGCCAGCAGCGACACGGCGAGCAGTAAGGCGAGAGCATACGCGCGCATGGATCGGTTCGTCCTTTATGAGAGAGCGCTCCGCACAGACGCGGAATTTATAGACCTCGCCGGGAGCAAGATCGGTCACGGCAATCAGGAATTTGCGGCTGGCTTCCGGCCTGAGCGGAAGGGCATTTTGAGGCACACGAACCCGCGGTGCGGCGGTTTCGTCATCGTTGGCCACGGCATAGACATTGAAAAATGCATGCTCGTGGTACGGGTTATAGAGCGTCAGGTAGAAACCCTTTCCGGGACCGTCCGTGATGCCGGATTTCGACAGCGGGCCGAGCCCGACCGCAAATGACGGAGACGCCGCCAGCAAAACGATCGCCGCGATGATGGCGATGAGGGTCGTCACGCGTTTCATTGCTGGCAGGTCACCGTCGTACGGACGACGTACTGACCGCCCAGGAAGCCCGTCAGGTTATCAACCTTCGAATTGACGGTGAATGTGTCGATCAGCGCGTTTATCGGCGCGCTGGATGCCGCCGTTGTATAAGCGCGGTTTGCACCGGCCACGGACTGATATCGGATGCTGGTCGTCGGCGTCCCCGTCCAGCCGTTCGGCGACTGGAGCGTGGGGGCGGTAAAGTTGATCGTGGGATTAAGCCCGACCGCCACGACGGAAAGCGTCGCCGCAGCGCCGCCGCTGGTTTCGGACGTCAGCGTCTTGCCATCGGTGGTCACGGCAAGTGTGCCCTGCTGGCCAACCGACAGGATGCAGACGTTGATCAGGTTGGCGGTAAATGTCAGGTCGGTCGCATCGGCGATGGCAGGAGCGGCTAAAAGTGCCGTAGCCGTAACCGTCGAATATAAACCGCAGCGCAATTTCGTCATGTGCGTATCCCCAAAATCAGATTGGGAGTTTCGCCGATATTGGTTAGCGCAGCGGTAACGAATGTGCCGCTCTGGCGCGGTATCCATTGCCCCTGTGCACTATGTTATTGGGGCAATATATCACCCAATAATACAGAGCGAACTTCACAATTTGTGTAATCCGCGTCGGCATGGCGTCCGCATAGCGCCAATCTCCACTGCCTCATTATGAGGTCAGGGGCGATGCGACAGGCGAGCCTCGACCGCGTCCCATATTACGGCTGCCGTATCCGTTCCGTTGAAGCGGTCGATCGCCACAATGCCCGTCGGCGAGGTCACATTGATTTCGGTCAGCCATTCGCCGCCGATGACGTCGATGCCGACAAACAACAGCCCGCGTGCCTTCAATTCCGGTCCCATCGCTTCACAGATTTCGATTTCACGCTGCGACAGGTTGGCCTTTGCCGCGGTGCCGCCGACGGCCAGGTTCGACCGGATTTCACCCTCGCCCGGAATGCGGTTGACTGCGCCCGCGACTACGCCGTCGACGAGGACGATCCGCTTGTCGCCCGCGGCTACGCTCGGCAGGAATGCCTGGATCATGTGCGGCTCGACATAGGCGTTGTTGAACACCTCGATCAGCGACGACAGGTTCGCGCCGTCGCGACCGACCTTGAAGATCGCCTTGCCACCGTTGCCGTGCAGCGGCTTGACGACGATTTCGCCATGCTCGGCAAGGAAACCGCGGGCCTCGTCGATCGAGCGTGTGATCATCGTCGGTGGCATGAACCGCGCGAAATCGAGCACGAACAGCTTTTCGGGCGCGTTGCGGACGCTCGCGGGGTCGTTGAGCACGAGCGTCTCGTGCCCGATGCGCTCGAGCAGATGCGTTGCGGTGATGTAGCCCAGGTCGAACGGTGGATCCTGGCGCATCCACACGACATCGACGTCGCTGCCGAGATCAAGGCGTGTGGGATCGCCGGAGGTAAAGTGGTTACCATGTTCGCGCCGCACGGTGACCGGATGCGCATGCGCAACCAGTCGCTTGCCGGTCCAGGTCAGGTCGGTCGCGAGATAGTGGAAACAGGTATAGCCCCGCGCCTGTGCCGACAGCATCAGCGCGAATGTCGAATCGCCCGCAATGTTCAGACCAGCGATCGGGTCCATCTGAAAAGCGATGCGAAGGCTCATGTTATCCGTCCCAGACGTTGGAGAGATGTTTCGGCATTCGTCCCGGCGCGACCAGGATAACGTCGATGCGAATATCGCCCTGCGGAAAAGCATAGCGGGCCGCAAGCGAGGATGCAGCAGCTGCTACCCGCCGCAGGCGATGACGATCGACGGCGAAATCCAGTTCTTCTGCTGTATTGCGCGCTTTTACCTCTATGAATGCGGTCGTGCGGAACCGCCGTGCGACAATGTCGATCTCGCCCACCGGCGTGCGAACGCGTCGGTCCAGAATGCGCCAGCCTTTGAGCCGCAGATACCAGGCGGCGATGCTTTCCGCGCGCCGGCCGCGTTGTTCGGCCAGTCGACGCTTCATGCGCCCTTGAGTTCCAGTGCGCGGGAATAGAGCGTGCGGCGGTCGATGCCGGTCAGCTTTGCTACTTCGCTCGCGGCTTGCCCGACCGACAGGTGTTTCAGTGCATCGATCAGGGCCGCATCGCTGTCGATCGCAAACACGGCTTCCCCCGGTGCTGCAACGACCACAACGATCTCTCCCTTGGGAGGCGCGTCGGTGTAGCGTGCCGCGAGCACGGACAGCGATCCCGTCACACATTCCTCATAGGCCTTGGTCAGTTCGCGCGCGACACCCGCTTCGCGGTCGCCCAGGCCCTTCGCCAACGCACTGAGCATGACACCGAGCCGTGGCCCCGATTCGTAGAACACGAGCGTCGCCCGCACCGCAGCTATCTCCGCAATCGCGTCATCGCGTGCTTTTGCCTTGGACGGCAGGAAACCCATGAAAAGGAAACGGTCGGTCGGCAGCCCCGCCACGGTCAGCGCGGCAACGGCGGCGCAGGGGCCGGGAATCGTCATGACTGGGATTCCGGCATCGCGGGCATCGCGGACGAGCTTGTAGCCGGGATCGGAGATCAGCGGCGTTCCAGCGTCGGACGTCAGCGCGACCGATTCGCTTGTCATCCGCTGGATCAGCTGTGGCCGCACCGCCTCCGCATTATGATCGTGATAAGGCATCATCGACCGCTTGATGCCGATGTGGTTCAAAAGCTTGCCCGTCACCCGGCTGTCCTCGACGCACAGGACGTCGGCATCGCGCAGGACAGATGCGGCGCGCGGCGACAGATCGCCGAGATTGCCGATCGGGGTCGCGACGATGTAGAGGCCGGGGGCGAGTTTTGCGTTCATAGGGGAAGATCGGTCATGGCAGAGGCAGTCGCGCTGAGGCAAATCGCCCGCGCGGGCAAGTGGTTCGTGCTGGCGGGCGCGACGGTGCTTTCGGCATGTCAGGTCGTACCGAAGGGGCCACCGCGTCCCGTTGGCCCTGTTGCGCCACCGCCACCGACCACTGGGACATTGCCGACCGATACGCAGCGCAACCGCGTCGCGCTGCTCGTGCCGATGACCGGTCCCAATGCAGGCGTCGGCGAATCGATCGCCAATGCCGCCAACATGGCTGTGCTTGATACCGGCGGGAAAACGATTCGCGTGTCGATGTACGACACTGCAGGCGGTGCCGCCGCCGCTGCGCAAAAGGCGATTGCCGAGGGCAACCGATTGATTCTGGGACCGCTCCTCGCCGACGACGTTCGCGCCGTGGCGCCGATCGCGCGGGCGGCGCGCATTCCGGTGATCAGCTTTTCGAACGACTCCAGCGTCGCCGGAAACGGCGTTTACGTTATGGGCTTTGCGCCAACCCAGTCGATCGACCGCATCGTCCGGTACGCGCGGGGCAAAGGCGTGACGAAGTTCGCTGGGCTCGTCCCGTCAGGCCTTTACGGTCAGCGTGCCTCGACCGCGTTCCTGCGCAGCGTCGAAAGCGCGGGCGGGCAGGTCGTCTCGCTGCAGACGTTCGACCGCAATGCCGGGTCGATGTCGGCGGCGGTTACGCGGCTGGCCAGTACATCGCCTTACGAAGCCGTGCTGATCGCCGATTCGGCACGCGCTACTGTCCAGTTCGCGCCCATGGTGCGGGCAAAGGGCGGCGCGGGTGCGCGGATGCTCGGCACCGAATTGTGGAACGCCGAAGGCGCGCTTGCCACAAATCCTGCATTGCGCGGGGCATGGTTCGCAAGCGTGAGCGACGGCGTCTACAACCAGCTCGCGACTAAATATCGCACGCGGTTCGGCAAGGGTGCCTATCGTCTGGCAAGTCTCGGCTATGACTCGGTTCTTCTCGTGACGCGCATCGGTGGCGACTGGCCCATCGGCGCACCATTTCCTGCCGCGCGCCTGACCGATTCGGGCGGCTTTACCGGCATCGACGGTGCCTTTCGCTTTGGTCGCGACGGGATTGCCGAACGCGCACTCGAGGTTCAGCAGGCGGGGCCGAACGGCTTTGCTGTAGTCGAGGCTGCGCCGCGCGAGTTTTAAGAGACGGCCCGCATTAACTCGCTGGCCCTGAGCTTGTCGAAGAGCGGTCTTCACTTGGGATGTTTGTGAGCGTGGACCGTGCCTCGACAGGCTCAGCACTAACGGGTTTCGTTAGTCAGCGACCACCTCGGTAAGAATCGCGTCGAGAACGCCGAACCCTGCCTCGGTCACACGCAGGCGGGGAGGCGAGTTCTCGACCAGGCCAAGCGCTGCCAGTCGCGCCACCGCCGCCATATCGACCGGCTGCGCAACCCCGCTTCTCGCCGCGATCCGTTCGACATCCACGCCCTCGGTCAGCCTGAGGCCCATGATCAGCGCCTCGGTCGCGCGTTCGGTCGATGGCAGTACATCCTCTTGCTGCGTACCATGGCCGTTGCGCGCGACGGCGGCCATCCAGTTTTCGGGTTTCTTGTGGCGGACGGTCGCAACTCCGTTCCGGCGGCCATGTGCGCCCGGACCGACTCCAAGGTAATCGCCATAGCGCCAGTAGGTCAGATTGTGACGACTCTCTGCGCCAGGGCGAGCGTGGTTCGAGATTTCGTAGGCGGGGAGGCCGGCGACTGAGAGCACTGCACGTGTCGCCTCGAACATGTCGGCAGCGGCGTCGTTATCGAGTGGCACGAGTTCGCCTTTGTCGAAGAGGGTTGCGAAGCGTGTGCCGGGTTCGATGGTGAGCTGGTAGAGCGATAGATGCTCCGTGCCGAACGACAGCGCGCGCGCCAGTTCGGCGTCCCAGGCAGATACTGTTTGGCTCGGGCGCGCATAGATCAGATCGAAACTCACGCGTCCGAAATGCGCCTGCGCCGTGTCGAGGGCCGCCAGCGCCTCATTCACCGAATGCGCTCGTCCGAGGAAGGCCAGCGTTGCATCGTCGAACGCCTGAATGCCCAGCGACACGCGATTGACGCCCGCTGCTGCCAGATCGGCGAACCGCGCGGCCTCGACCGAAGAGGGATTGGCCTCCAGCGTAATCTCGAGATCGTCGGCGACCGGCCAATACCGCCGTGCCGCCGCGATCAGCGCGGCGACGGTCGCGGGCGGCATCAATGACGGTGTCCCCCCGCCGAAAAAGATCGACCCCAGCGTCCGCCCCGGCATCAGCGCCGCTTCGTGCGCCAGATCCTTCAGCAGGGCGTCCGCCCATGCCTCCTGGTCAACCGACGCGCGGACATGGCTGTTGAAATCGCAATAAGGGCACTTCGAAACGCAGAACGGCCAGTGGATGTAGAGCGCGAGCGGTGTCGTGCTTAGCGGCGCATTAAGCTTCGTCGGTTCCTGACCGTTAAACACCATTGGGCCAGAAATCGTCGCCATGTTACGGACGATCCTTATAGCCCTCATCGCCCTTGCGCCATCGCTGGCGCCTGCCGAGCCACAGCAACGTGTCGATTACTGGTACGACACCACCCCTGCGCCACGCAGCGGCGACCTGATGCGCCAGACAGTAATGAAGGCACACAACGAAACGCGTGCCGCTTACGGGTCGCAGCCACTGGTGTGGAATGACGACCTCGCAGCCTCCGCCATGGTCTATGCGCGCAAGCTCGCGCAGAGCAACGTGTTCGACCATGATCCGCAGCCGGGCGCTTATCCCCGCGAGGGTGAAAACCTGTTCATGGGGACGAAGGGCGCATTTAGTTTTGCCGAAATGATGCAGCCGCTGATCGAGGAAAAGAAGGACTTCAAGCCCGGGAGATTCCCCGAAGTCAGCCGTACCGGCGACTGGAGCGACGTCGGACACTATACGCAGATCGTCTGGCCCTCGACCAAGGAGGTCGGGTGCGCCGTCGCTTCGAACGCGCATGACGATTATTTCGTTTGCCGCTACCTTCCCGCCGGTAACGTCATCAGCGTCGCGATGCGCTAGAACAGCGCCTCGACCAGTTTCGCAAACGCCGCAGCCCGGTGGCTGATCGCGTGTTTTTCTTCAGGATCGAGTTCGGCAAACGTCCGCGTCTCTCCCAGCGGTACGAAGACGGGATCGTAGCCGAAACCCATCTTTCCGCGCGGAGGCCAGGTTAGTGTTCCCTCGATGCGCCCCTCGAATTCGGCATCGCTGCCATCGGGCCACGCAACGGCAAGTGTGCAGGTAAAGTGTGCGCTGCGCGAGGCGTTCGGCCCCAGCGCCTGCAGCTTGTCCTCGACCTTGCGCATCGCCAGATCCCAATCGCGCGAGCCGTCTTCGGTCTCCGCCCAGTTTGCGGTGTAAACGCCCGGATCGCCGCCCAGCGCCTCGACGCACAGCCCACTGTCATCGGCAAGCGCGGGCAGGCCCGAGAGGTCGCAGGCCGATACAGCTTTCAACAGCGCGTTTGCGGAGAACGTAGTTCCGGTCTCCTCCGGCTCGGGCAGGTCCAGCGACTTGGCCGACACAGGCTCGATGCCAAAGGGTGCGAGCAACGCACGGATTTCGCGAACCTTGCCCTCGTTATGGCTGGCGATCACCAGCCGACCCGGCTGGAGCTTCTTCACCGACCCACAGCCGCCAGCTGCGCCGCGAAGATGTCCTTGCACCCAATCCGCGCCAGACGAAGCAAACGGAGCAGCGCTTCCTCGTCATAGGTCGCGCCCTCCGCCGTCGCCTGCGCTTCGGCGATGTTGCCGTCGCTCAGCAGGACGAAGTTCGCGTCGGCATGCGCGTTCGAATCCTCGATATAATCGAGGTCGAGGACCGGCGTGCCTTCGTAGATGCCACAGCTGATCGCCGCGACCTGCGACTTGATCGGATCGACCGTCAGCGCGCCCGTCGCCATCAGCTTGTCGATTGCGATGCGCAGCGCGACCCATGCGCCGGAGATCGACGCCGTGCGCGTGCCACCATCGGCCTGGATGACGTCGCAGTCGATGGTGATCTGGCGTTCGCCCAGCGCCTTCATGTCCATGACAGTGCGCAGCGAACGACCGATCAGCCGCTGGATTTCCTGTGTGCGGCCCGACTGCTTGCCCTTCGCCGCTTCACGGCTGCCACGCGTATTCGTGGCGCGGGGCAGCATGCCGTATTCGGCAGTGACCCAGCCCTCGCCCTTGCCGCGCAGGAAGGGGGGGACGCGCTCCTCGAGGCTCGCCGTTACCAGCACACGCGTGTCGCCGAATGAGATGAGGCATGACCCCTCTGCATGCTTCGTAAAGCCGGGTTCGATGCTGATCGTGCGCATCTGGTCGGGGGCGCGGCCTGATGGGCGCATTTGTCGTGTCCTTTCGTTCGGGAAGCGGGCATCTAGCTACGCAGATGAAACTGCGCCAGCCGAAACAGGGAGAGTGGGAATGAAGAGGCTTTTGAGGATCGCCGGGCTGTTCGCGCTGCTCATGGGCCTGCTGTGGATGGGGCAGGGGAGCGGTATCATCATGTGGCCGCAGTCCAGCTTCATGCTCGACCAGCGAATCTGGACCGTGTGGGGCGCATTGCTCGCCGCAGTAGGCGTCGTCGCGCTCGTCATATCGCGACGGCGCTAGCGGGTGCGGGTTCGGCTCCTTACATCAACGCGATGAGTGCCCCTGTCCAGGAACTGACGTCCCGTGCACGCGACGTGTTCCGCGTCGTCGTCGAGACATATCTCGATACGGGCGGCGCGCCGGTCGGATCGCGGACGATTTCGAAGCTGTCGGGATTGAACCTGTCGCCGGCTTCAATCCGCAACGTCATGCAGGATCTGGAGGAAGCCGGGCTGCTCAGCCATCCACATACCTCCGCCGGACGGATGCCGACCGAGAGCGGACTGCGCCTGTTCGTCGATGGCATGATGCAGGCGGCCGAACCCAGTCCGCAGGAACGCGCGGTCATCGAGGGGCGTGTGGCCGGAGATGCGCCGATCGAGGAGGCGCTGGCGGCCGCATCGGCTGCGTTGTCGGGCCTGTCGGCCTGTGCGGGATTGGTCCTCGTTCCTCCCCGCGAGACGCGCGTGCGCCAGTTCGCGTTCGTGCCGCTTGCGCCGGGGCAGGCGCTCGCTGTCCTCGTCGGCGACGATGGATCCGTCGAGAACCGGGTGATCGCCGTGCCGGAAACGCTGACCGGCAGTGCGCTGACCGAGGCGTGTAACTACATGTCGGCGCGCCTTTCGGGGCTCACGCTTGCCGAGGCGCAGGCGCGGATCGCAGGAGAGTTGCGGCATGAACGCGCCGCGCTCGACACGGCATCGCAAGACCTTATCGAACGCGGTCTGGCAATCTGGTCGCAGGATGGCGCTGCCCGACCCATATTGATCGTGCGCGGTGCCGCCAACCTGATCGACGATGTTGCCATGTCTGACCTCGACCGCGTCCGGCAATTGCTCGACGAGATCGAGGGGAAGGAGGCGATTGCGGGGCTGCTGGGCTCGGCGCGCGACGCGTCTGCCGCAAAAGTCTTTATCGGCGCGGAGAACAAGCTGTTTGCGCTGTCGGGCTCGTCGGTGATAGCGGCACCCTATCACGGCCGCGACGGACGTGTCGTCGGCGTCGTCGGCGTCATCGGCCCGACACGGTTGAACTATGCGCGGGTCGTTCCCATGGTGGATTTCACCGCACAAACCCTGACAAAAATCTGGCGAGACTGAGTAGATTATGAGCGAAGAAGAAACCCGCGTCGAAGACCTTCATGCCGAAGAGGCGATGGTTGCCGAGGGCGGCCCGGCGGAACCAGATACCGAGGCGCAGCTGAGGCTGATCGAGGGCGAACTGGCCGAGGCCAAGGCAGCCGTGCTCTATGCGCAGGCCGAGACGCAGAACGTCCGCCGCCGCTTCGAAAAAGAAGCGATCGATGCGCGCGCCTATGCCGCAACCAATTTTGCGCGCGACATCCTGTCGGTTGCCGACAACCTGTCGCGCGCGCTCGACGCCATCCCCGCCGACTTGCGCACCGATGACAAGATGAAGGGGCTGGTTACCGGCCTCGAAGCAACCGGCCGTGAACTCGACAAGGTTTTCGAACGCCACGGCATCACCCGCATCGTCAGCGTCGGCGAAAAGCTCGACCCCAACAAGCACCAGGCGATGATAGAATTGCCGAGTGATCAGGAACCCGGAACGATCGTGCAGGAAATGCAGGCGGGCTATATGATTAAGGACCGATTGCTGCGGGCCGCGATGGTAGGCGTGGCTAGGGCGGCTTAGGCGAGCAGTTTAGCAAGTTGAGTGGCCTCTTCGACCAGTAGCTCGTGTTGATGCAGCGTCATGACACGAGCGATCGGATACTGGCAGAGTTGTTGGGACGCATTGACGTATAGTGCCATAGGCTCTGTGGTGTTGACGACGTGCTGGCGGCTATGAACGAGGTCGGCGCGCACAGACAGAGCTGTTTGGAACGCCTCTGCAGCTCGATTAAGATCAGCCTTCTTCTTCTTGGAAAATTGCGGGCCGGCTTTGACGTCGCCAATCTTTGTCAGCTTTTGTCCTAACGGCGCGGTTGTGCATCCCGGATCGGCCAGATGCCTGCCCAAAAACCGCAGTGTCGCGCTTTCCAAGTCGGCAAAAGCATCGAGAACATTAGATCGAGCGTCGCTGAAAATCTGTAGGGCGTTGGACATGCCGGAGAGTTACGCTGGTGACGTTAAGGTGGCTCTAACGACTGGAATCGGCCGGCAGGAACGGTAGCAAACTTTTGTACTGCGAAGTCGGCGGCGCTCCCGCCACATTATGTCCCTCGCGGAGCAAGAATGCATGGCGGACGATTTCCGCCTGTTGCTCCAGCCCGTATTTCTCGAATCTTTGCCCTGGTTTCAGCGCATAATCATACCGGCACCATGGGTGGCGGGCGAGGGGGAGGTAGATGCCTTTTTGCCGCTGCCACACATGCGTCATTTCGTGGATGAACAGCCCCTGCGCATCCATGTCATGGTTGCAGAAATCGCCGCAGTAACGGTCGCCTTTGGGGTGAAACCAGATATCCCCGTCCGGCGCCATCACGACCCGGCGCGGCTGGAAGAACGCCCATTTCCGCAAGTGGATGCGGACCCGCGCATAATCGATCGCATCGCCGAACACGCTGCGCGCGAGGCCGGTTTCGGCGTCGGTCAGCGCGCGCGACGTCATAGCCGGCTTCAGCCGCCGGGTCCGCGCACGGGCGCGAATGTCTGGAGGATGGTTCCGCTGGCGAAGGTGAAGTTCAGCTGGACCTTTTCATTGGCCTTCACGCCGGGGTTCACGTCGAACAGCATGGCATGCTTTCCGCCCTCCTGGAATTTGATCGTGCCGTTGGCGGGGACTTCGACGCCGCCGTCGAGCGGTTTCATGGTCGCCATCCCACTTGCGGTCATGCTTTCGTGAAGTTCGATGCGGATGACGAGCGGCGACGTTACGCTCAACAGGCGATCCGCCGTGGGGCCGCCCTTCAGCGTGAAATAGCCCACGGACGGTGCTCTGGGGTTTGCGGACAAGCGGATGACGGGGTCGACGACCTGCAATCCCTCGGGCTTTGCGCACCCGGACAGGGCAATCGCCGATACCAGCGTCAGAACTCCTAGGGCACGCATTGTCACTCTCCTGTCCGGTTTCATTACGTAGCTAGGCACGTGCGGTTCTTGCGGCAAGAGAACGCCCACCTATATCGCCTCTGACACTTAACCGGGCTCGGCGCATTTTTTGCGCCGTCCCACCAACACGCAGGGCAAGTAACGACTATGGCAAAAGTTATCGGGATCGACCTTGGCACGACCAATTCGTGCGTGGCGGTCATGGAGGGCGGCAAGCCCAAGGTGATCGAGAATGCGGAAGGCGCGCGTACCACGCCGTCGATCGTCGCCTTTGCCAAGGATGGCGAGCGTCTGATCGGCCAGCCTGCCAAGCGCCAGGCGGTGACCAATCCCGACAATACCGTCTTTGCGGTGAAGCGCCTCATCGGTCGCCGGTACGACGATCCGATCACCAAGAAGGACACCGAGCTGGTTCCCTACACCATCGCCAAGGGTCCGAATGGCGATGCATGGGTGAAGGCCGGTGGCGAGGATTACTCGCCCGCCCAGATCAGCGCGTTCATCCTTCAGAAGATGAAGGAAACCGCCGAGAGCTATCTCGGTGAGAGCGTGACGCAGGCCGTTGTGACCGTTCCCGCATATTTCAACGACGCCCAGCGTCAGGCGACGAAGGACGCGGGCAAGATCGCGGGCCTGGACGTTCTGCGCATCATCAACGAGCCAACGGCGGCGGCGCTGGCCTATGGCCTCGAGAAGCAGGACGGCAAGACGATCGCGGTCTATGACCTTGGCGGCGGCACGTTCGACATTTCGGTTCTCGAAATCGGCGACGGCGTGTTCGAGGTGAAGTCGACCAACGGCGACACGTTCCTCG
>JBDUBD010000035.1:0-23698 GCA_040004295.1 Sphingomonadales bacterium
CATGCCGCCGCCGCGATCGCCGCGACGGGCGTGCCTGTCTTCGCGATCAAGGGCGAAAGCCTTGCAGAATATTGGGACTATGTCGGCTCCATCTTCGATTGGGGTGACGAGACCTGCAACATGATCCTCGACGATGGTGGCGACGCGACGATGTTCGCGCTTTGGGGCGCCAAGCTCGAAGCCGGCGCGACGATGCCCGAGCCGGAGAACGAGGAAGAGGTCGAGATGCAGCGCGCGCTTAAAGCGTTCATCGCGAAAAAGCCCAGTTACCTCACCGAGACCGTCAAGGCCATCAAGGGTGTGTCGGAAGAAACGACCACCGGCGTCCATCGTCTCTACGCGATCGCCAAAAAGGGCGAACTGCCGTTCCCCGCGATCAACGTGAACGACAGCGTGACCAAGTCGAAGTTCGACAACCTCTATGGCTGCAAAGAGTCGCTGGTCGATGCGATCCGTCGCGGCACCGACGTCATGCTCGCCGGCAAGGTCGCCTGCGTCGCCGGATTCGGTGACGTCGGCAAGGGCTCGGCGCAGTCGCTCCGCAATGGTGGCGCGCGCGTGATGGTCACCGAAGTCGATCCCATCTGCGCGCTTCAGGCCGCGATGGAAGGTTTCGAAGTCGTGACGATGGAAGAGGCGGTGACCCGCGCCGACATCTTTTGCACCGCGACCGGCAACGCCGACGTCATCACCGCCGACCATATGAAGGCGATGAAGAACATGGCGATCGTCTGCAATATCGGCCACTTCGACAGCGAGATCCAGATCGCCGCGCTGTCAAACTACAAGTGGACCGAAGTGAAGCCGCAGGTCGACCTGGTCGAATTCCCTGATGGCAAGCAGATCATCATCCTGTCGAAGGGGCGACTGGTGAACCTGGGCAATGCGACCGGTCACCCGTCGTTCGTGATGTCTGCATCGTTCACCAACCAGACTCTGGCGCAGATCGAACTCTGGACCAAGAGCGAGAACTACAAGAACGACGTCTACGTTCTGCCCAAGCACCTCGATGAAAAGGTGGCGGCGCTCCACCTCGAAAAGCTGGGCGTGAAGATGACCAAGCTGACCAAGAAGCAGGCCGATTACATCGGTGTGCCGGTCGAAGGGCCGTTCAAGCCCGACCACTACCGCTACTAAGGCGTTCGAAAGGCGCTCCTCTCTATCGAGAGGAGCGCCTTTTCATGTTGGGGACGCGTTGCCGCCATTCGACAACGCTTCTCAATGCGCTAATGGCGCTTGCGATGGCGCGTGACATTCCCAAATGCTGACGCTTTCCACCGGTGGGGCTGTCCTTATCGGCGTCGTCATGGCGCTGTGGCTTGGCGCTGCGGCATGGGCAGTCATTACCGGCCTTCAGCTGCGCCGCCGTGCGACCTTTGCCGACAGTCAGGCCGATAGGCTTGCCGCCTTGCTTGAAACGGCACCCGCGCTGCCAGTCGCGGTAAAGCCCGACGGGCGTGTCGAGGCACCCGACCGGTTGGGCCAGTGGCTCGGCCTGTCCAAGACGCCAGGTTTTATCGTCGATTTTTCGGGAAAGGCTGGCGGATTAACCGCTGCCGATTGCACTGCACTGGCAGGGGATGTGACGGGCGCACAGCGCACCGGCGCGAAATTCGCGCGGTCGGTCAAGACCATGGGCTCGGACCGGACCCTGTTGATGAAGGGCGGGCCTGCGCCCTTGTCGCTCGGAGCACCGGGAAGCGTGATGTTCTGGGTGTTCGATGCCACCGAAAGCCAGGCAGAGATCGGTCGCCTGTCCACCGAAGTGGACCGGACGACGCGCGCGTTCGAAGCTCTGTCTCAACTGATCGAATCGGCACCAATCCCCATGTGGTTCCGCGGTCCCGATCTGCGCCTGACACTGGTCAATCGCGCTTATGTCGAGGCCGTGGATGCAGCGGGTGCGCAGGACGTTATCGCCCGTGGCATGGAATTGGTGGAGGCCGTTGCCGGCGTCACGCCGATTGCCGCCGCTGCTACTGTGCAACTGTCCGGCCAGCCATCATCGCGGGACGTTCCGGCAACGATCGGCGGCAAGCGCCGGTCCATGCGCGTAGTCGATGTCCCCTTGGGCGAGGCGGGGGTTGCGGGTTATGCTCTCGATAACGACGAACTCGATCGGGCGCGGGCGGACGCGCGCCGCTTCGTCGAGGCGCAGCGTGATACGCTCGACCGGTTGTCGGCGGGCGTGGCGCAGTTTTCCGCCGACCGTTCGCTGACGTTCTACAATACTTCTTTCCAGAGCATATTCGCGATGAAGCCGGAGTGGCTGATCGACCGCCCCGAATTCGACCGCGTGCTCGACCGCATGCGCGAGGCCGGGCGCGTACCCGAATCGCGCGACTTTCCCGCCTGGAAAGCCGAACGGCGCCAGTGGTTCTCGACCGAAACCGGCGTCGAGGAGAATTGGCTGCTCGCCGGTGGCACACACCTGCGTGTTGTGGCGCAGCCGGTACCGGACGGCGGGTTGCTGATCGTGTTCGAGGACCGGACCGAACAGCTTCAACTGGCAACGGCACGCGATACCTTGTTGCGTGTGCGGGCAGCGACCTTCGACAATCTGTTCGAGGCCATCGGTGTGTTCGCGGGCGACGGGCGGCTGAACCTGTGGAATTCGCGCTTCCGCGATATTTGGGGCTTTGACGAAACCATTCTCGCCACAAATCCGCACGTTGACGCGCTGGTCGAACTGGCCGCACGTGAACTGACGACACCGGCGCGTGCCGTCCTTATCCGCGACCTGGTCCGCTCTGCGACCAGCGAGCGCAAATCGCGGTCGGGCCGCGTTGCGTTCAAGGATGGGCGACACTTCGAATTCGCGGCAGTCCCACTCCCCGACGGCAACGCGCTGTTCACGATGCTCGATGTCACGGACAGCCGCCGGATCGAGCGTGTTCTGCGCGACCGCGCCGACGCATTGGAGGCGGCTGACAAGGTGAAGACGGCGTTCGTCGCCAATATGTCCTACGAATTGCGCACGCCGCTGACGTCGATCGGTGGCTTCGCGGAAATGCTGGCAAAGGGCTATGCGGGCGATCTCGGCAACACCGCGCATGGGTATGTCGAGGCGATCATCGAATCCGTGTCGCGGCTGAGTACGCTGGTCGAGGAAACGCTGACCCTGACACAGCAGGACGCGGATCTGGCAGCGGTCGATCGCGAGACGATTGATGTGCTGCCATTGCTCGACGCCGCAATTGCCGAAGTCGAAAACGATGCGACCGAGGCAGGAATCGATCTCGCGAGCGATCTGCACATTTCGGCGGGCCGGATCGAAGGGGATGCGGCGAGGCTTCAGGCGGCGATCGTCGGCTTGCTGGACAGATCTATCCGCGATCTGCCGGAAGGGGGCCGAGTCCTGCTGCACGCCATCGGCACGCCGCAGGGCGCGATGATTGTGGTCTCGGACAACGGGGCGGGTATGGATGAGGCGAAGCAGGTGGATATCCTCGACGAAAAGGAAGGCGACGCCGACCTGTTGCGAGCGTTGAGCGCAGCGCAGGGGCATGGAGGCACACTGACTCTGTTCACCGAGCCGGGGCAGGGAACGATGGTCCGGATCGAGCTGCCGCGGTGATCGTGCTGTTAGACCCGAACGCGACCTCTGCGTTCGGCGCCAAGATCGGTGCCGTGTTGCAGATAGGGGACGTCATTACGCTGACCGGCACACTCGGCGCTGGGAAAACAGTTATCGCGGGCGGCATTCTGGCGGGCGCCGGGTTGCAGAGCGAAGCGCCGAGTCCGTCGTTTCCGATCGTGATTTCCTATGACCCGCCCGTCGTTCGCTTGCCGGTCGCCCATGTCGATCTCTACCGGATCGACGATGTTGCCGATCTGGACGAGCTTGGTCTCGATGATGCCCGCAGCGACGGCGCGCTGGTGATCGAATGGCCCGACCGGCTTGGTCACCGGGCATGGGTCGATGCTCTCGCCTTGTCGCTCGACGTACGCGATGACGGTGCGCGTGTCTTGACAGCACAAGTGCCTGCGGCTTGGGAAAACCGATGGCCACCCCGATGACGCCGCCGGCTGCGGCCCCCGATTTCCTTACGCGTGCAGGTTGGCCGGACGCACGGATCGAGCCGCTCGCGGGCGACGCGTCCTTCCGTCGCTATTTCCGGGTCTTTGCCGGGGATCGCTGTGCCGTCCTGATGGATGCGCCGCCGCCTTATGAGGATCCTCGCCCCTTCATCGCCATCGCCCGCCACCTGACCGACGCGGGTTTTGCCGCGCCGTCGATCCTGGCGGAGGACCTGTCGGCAGGACTGGTTTTGCTCGAGGACTTCGGGGACGCCCGGATGCGCGAGATGGTCGATGCGGGTGAGGTTGACGAAACGGCAACCTATGCTGCGACAGTTGCTCTGCTTGCCGAACTCCACCGGCATCCGGCTGCGTCCGTGCCGCCCTATTCGCGCCAGGAACTCCACCGCGAAGCCGGATTGCTCGTCGAATGGTATTGCCCGGCGGTGGGTCTGAACGTCGACGAGGACAGCTATCGCGCCGTCTGGGACATGGCCTTCGATCGCATCGACGAAGTCACACCGGTGACCGTTCTGCGCGACTATCATGCCGAGAACATCATGCTTCGCGCTGGTCTGACAGGGCACGCGCGGCTCGGCCTGCTCGATTTCCAGGATGCGCTGGCCGGGCATCCCGCCTACGATCTGGTGTCGATGCTGCAAGACGCCCGCCGCGACGTGCCGGAACAAGTCGAGACGGAGATGCTGGTCGAATATCAGCGGCTCGCCGCGCCCGGCTCCGGCTTCCTCGACAGCTACGCCATTCTCGGCGCGCAGCGGAACGCCAAGATCGTCGGCATCTTCACGCGCCTGTGGAAGCGTGACGGCAAGCCCCGCTATCTCGATTTCCTGCCACGCGTGTGGGGCTATCTCGAACGCGATCTCGCACATCCGGCACTTGCCGAGGTCAGTGATTGGTTCGATGCCAATATACCGGCGGACAAGCGCGGTGGCTTCCTGAAAGACCGTGCATGACGGGCATTTTAGTGCCGAAGACAGCGATGGTGATGGCGGCCGGCCTTGGAAAACGCATGCGTCCCTTAACTGCGACGCGGCCAAAGCCGCTCGTCGAAGTCGCTGGCGCCGCGTTGATCGACCACGTCCTCGAACGATTGAAGCGGGCGGGCGTCGAGCGCGCCGTGGTCAACGTCCATTATCTTGCAGACGCACTTGAAGCGCATCTGAAGCGCCACAACCACGGCCTCGACATCGCAATCTCGGACGAGCGCACGAAGCTGCTCGAAACCGGCGGCGGGCTTGTCCGCGCACTCTCGTTGATCGACACCGACCCGTTCGTTCAGGTCAACAGCGACAATTTCTGGGTCGACGGTCCGGTCGATGCGATCGAACTTCTCGCTTCGCGTTGGGACGATGCAGTGATGGACGCCGCGCTGCTGCTCGTGCCGCTGGCGCGCGCAAATTGCCACAATGGCAGCGGCGATTTCCACATGGATCCGCTCGGCCGCATTTCGCGCCGCCGCAAGGGTCGCATCGCGCCCTTCGTGTTCACTGGCGTCCAATTGCTGTCGAAGCGGTTGATCGTCGATCCGCCCGGAGACGTGTTCTCGACCAACGTCTTCTGGGACCGCGCCATCGCCGCCGGGCGCGCCTTTGGTGTCGTGCATCAGGGCTTGTGGTTCGACGTGGGTAGTCCGCCCGCTATTGCAAAGACCGAAGCCATCGTCGCCCATGGCTGAGGGGCGCGGCCCCACGGTCTTTTCTATTCCGGTGTACCGGTCGTTCGCGGATGCACTGGTTACGGGATTGCTTGCGCAGCATGGCAAGAACCGGATGGCCTTGGCGAGGGGCATGATCCTCGTCCCAAACAATCGTGCGATCCGTGCCGTGACCGATGCGTTCGTGCGCCGGGCCGAGGCCGGGCTGCTGTTGCCGCGCATCGTCGCGATCGGTGATCTGGGGGAGGCGCCCGGTGTCGCGCTCGACGGCATCGATAGCGACGTGCCACCTGCCGTCGATCCGCTTACGCGCCAGATGATCCTCGCGCGTCTGGTGCAACAGGAACGCGCAGTCGCCGGGCAGCGTGTCGGTGCCGCCGAAGCCATGTGGCTGGCGACCGAACTGGCAAGTACACTCGACGAACTGATCGCCGAGGATTGCGCGCCAGCGGCATTGCGCGCGCTGGAGGTCGGACCCGATCTCGCCGGGCATTGGCAGAAGTCGCTCGACCTGTTTGCGACGGTTATCGAGCGCTGGCCCGAAGAACTCGCGAGGTTGGGCCGGATCGACCTGCCCGATCGCCGTAATCGTCTGCTTCGCGATCTTGCCCGCCGGTGGCGCGAGAACCCGCCCGATCACTTCGTAGTCGCGGCAGGCGTGACGACTTCGGCACGTGCGGTGACCGACCTTCTGTCCGTCGTCGCGCGCATGTCAAAGGGAATTGTTATCCTGCCCGGCCTCGATCTCGCCAGCCCGGACAAGGAATGGGAGGCGATAGCAGGCAACGAAACGCATCCCGCCATCGAGACCCATCCCCAACATCACTTGCGCCAGCTGCTCGATCGTATCGGGGTTGCGCGCAACGAGGTTGCGCGTTGGCGCTGGGGCGATGGCAAGCCGCGAAAGGCGGTGCGCGGACGTGCGGTTTCGAACGCGTTTGCGCCGGCGGACTTCACCGATAAATGGATCGACTTGCCGTCGCCGCAACGCTCACTGAAAAGCGTACGCCTTGCGACGTTCGCCGCACCTGCGGACGAGGCGCAGGGGATCGCGATCGCCCTGCGCGAGGCGCTGGAAACGCCTGAACGCACGGCGGCGCTCGTAACGTCGGATCGCGGACTGGCGGGGCGGGTCGTCGCGCACCTGCGTCGCTGGGGGATCGAGGCCGATGATTCGGCGGGGCAACCGCTGGTTGCGATGCCGGTCGGCGTTCTTATTCAGGCCATCGCCGCTCTCGGCACCGAACGTTTTGCGCCCGCTGCCTTGCTGGCCGTTCTCAAGCACCCGCTGGTCCAGAGCGGAGACGAGCGCCTGGATTGGCTCGACGGCGTCCGCAAGCTTGATCTTGCGCTCCGAGGGCCGCGACCTGCGCCGGGTCTAGCCGGTCTCGCAGCTTGGCTCAGGAGCGGCACCGAGCGCGAACGCGAAATCCGCGACCGTGCTGCCGAATGGTGGACACAGACAGCCCCTCTGTTCGAGGCATTCGAAACAGCATTTGCCACGCCGCGCGCATCCTTCGGCGACTTGCTGACTGCTATCCGCGCGCTGCTGGAAATGCTGGGCGGGGAGGTGGTCTGGGCTGGACCTGTGGGGCGTTGTGCTGCGGATTTGTTTGCCGATCTCGAAGCTCGCCATGCGCTCGGACCAACCGATTTTGTACTCGATGATTTGTTGCCGTTGTTAAGGCAATTACTCGGCGATCAGGCCATTCGCCCGCCACAGGGCGGTCATCCCCGTATCGCGATCTATGGACTTATCGAAGCGCGCCTTCAGCAAGCCGACCTGCTTATTCTCGGCGGTTTGAACGAAGGAAGCTGGCCAGCCGCAACCGGCGCTGACCCATGGCTGTCGCCGCGTGTCCGCCGTGAACTTGGCCTGGCCGATCCGGAGCGGCGTGTCGGTCTGGCTGCGCATGATCTGGCATCGGCGCTAGGTGCGGGGGATGTGTTACTCACGCGATCAGTGCGGGATGCGCGATCCGCAACGATTGCCTCGCGCTTCCTGCTGCGGCTGGAAGCCATGACCGGTGGACTCGACACCGATACGCGTTTGCCTGCGCTTGCGGCAGCGATCGACGCCAACGCAGGCGAACCTGAGCCCGCCCATCGCCCGGCACCGTCGCCGCCTGTCGAGGAACGTCCCCGCAAGATTTCGGTGACCGAGGTGGACCGGCTAAAGGCAGATCCCTTTGCCTTCTATGCCCGGGCCATGCTCCGGCTTTCGCCCCTCGACACTGTCGATGCCGATCCCGGCCCTGCGTGGCGGGGTAGCGCGGTTCATGCGGTGCTCGACGCGTGGATGCGCGAGGACGAACTCCATCCCGATAAATTGCTGCCGCGCATCGAAACATTGTTAAACGAGGCCGGTGTGCATCCTCTGGTTCGTACGCTGTGGCAGCCGCGCCTTGTCGAGGCCTGTCAGTGGGTTGCGGACCGGATCGCCTCTTCGCGCGTCGAAGATCGACGCGTCCCACTGGCCTCCGAATTGAAGGGCAAAGCGACCATCGCGGGCATCGAACTGCGCGGTGTCGCAGACCGTATCGACCGGCTCGACAACGGCGACCTGGCTATCGTCGATTACAAGACCGGCAGCGCGCCGAGCGGAAAAGCAGTCGCGGCGGGCTATTCGATGCAACTCGGTCTGCTTGCCGCGATTGCCGAACGTGGCGGATTCCCAAGCGTTGCTGGCAATGTCGGCGAGTTCGAATATTGGTCGCTCGCGAAAAACGGCGACAATTTCGGCAAGGCATCTTCGCCTGTCGGTGGACGCTCGCCGATCGCGAAGGATGCGTTCGTCGCACATGCCGTTTTGAAGTTCACTGAAGCTGCCGAGAAATGGCTGACCGGGAACGCCGCATTCACGGCCAAACTGGTTCCCGAATATGCACCCTACGAAGATTACGACCAGTTGATGCGGCGGGACGAGTGGTATGGCCGCGAAGACTGAGCCGTTCTCCGTCCTGAAGGACGCACAGGCGGCGGCATCGTCACCCGATGCCGACGTCTGGCTGTCGGCGTCGGCCGGGACGGGCAAAACTTATGTGTTGGCCGCGCGTGTCCTGCGCTTGCTGCTGCGTCCCGGCGTTCGCCCCGATTCGATCCTGTGCCTGACCTTCACACGGGCGGGCGCTGCAGAGATGGCCGAGCGCGTTCATAGGCGCCTCGCGTGGTGGGCGCGGCTTGATGACAATGCGCTGCGCCGCGAACTGACGGCGCTTGGCGAAGACAACGACGATACGGCGATCCGCAAGGCCCGCACCTTGTTCGCCGCAGTGCTGGACGCGCGTGGTGGTGGCCTGCGCGTGATGACGATCCACGCCTTCTGCCAGACCCTGCTTGGTGCGTTCCCGCTTGAGGCTGGCCTAGCACCAGGGTTTCGCGCGGTTGAAGGGCGGGAGCAGGCGGCGCTTGCGTCGGCTGTGCTGGGCGCGCTTGCCGAGAACGCAGAGCGAGAGGGCGATGCGCGACTGATTGCCGCGCTGCGCGCCCTGTCGCGACGGCTGGGCGAGGCAGGTACGCAGAGCTTTCTGTTGCGTGCTGCAAGGAGCCTCGACGCGCTGGAATCGCTGACTGACGGTATCGAGGCCAAGGTGCGTCGGGCGCTGGAGGTACCCGCCGATTTCACGCCGGCCGATATCGTCGAGGCGTGTGACGAGGACAATTTCGATCACGAGACATTGTTCGAGCTCGGGCAGGTGCTGGCGAACTGGGGCAAGACCGGGGAGAAACGCGCCAACGAGATCTCCGAGTGGTTCCACGGCGACGCCAAAACACGGGCTGCCGAACTCGGCAGGCTGCATCTCGTCTGGAACAAGGCGGATGGCGATCCACGCACAGGCAAGGGACAGGTGCCCACGGATCCGGCCTATGAGCCGCTTGCGGCTCGGATGCGCGCGTGGTGCGGCGACCTGCTCGGCCTTCAGCGCTGCGCCGCCTTGGCAGAGGACATCGCTCATGGCCTGCATGCCGCGCGGCGCTATGCGCGCGCCTATGCCGACGCCAAGAAGGCGGCGGGACTGGTCGATTTCGACGATCTGATCGGCAAGGCGGTCGCGTTGCTGACCGAACCCGGCATGGGCGCATGGATCGCCTACAAGCTCGACCAGGCAACCGACCATATCCTGGTCGATGAAGCGCAGGACACGAATCTACGCCAGTGGGAAATCGTCGAGGCGATCAAGGAGGAGTTCTGGGCCGAGGAGCCCGATGTGGCGCGCCTGAGGACAGTGTTCACCGTCGGTGATTACAAGCAGGCGATATACGGATTTCAGGGCACCAATCCCGAAGCGTACCGTGCGGCGGGCGAACGGATGGAGCGTGCCGCAGGTCTTGCGCAGCGGACATTGACGCGTCTGTCGCTCGACAGGTCGTTTCGATCGACGCCGCCGGTGCTTGCGGTCGTCGATGCGTTGCTTGGGGAACTGGGCGAGGAAGCGTTCGGGGGCGAGGCTCTGGATCCCCATGACAGTGCGAGGGGCGGGCCGGGCAGCGTAACCCTGTTGCCGCCGGTGCGTACACCCGAAGGTGAGGACGACGACGGCGAAGAGGGATGGGTGCCGACCGCGACCCGCACACTCGCCTCAGATATCGCCCGGCAAGTGTGCCGTTGGCTCGCAAACGGGCATATGCTGGAGGGCAAGGGGCGTCCGCTGACTCCCGGCGATGTCATGATCCTCGTTCGCAAACGCGGCGACCTTGCCGCCTTACTTGTAGCGCGTCTGCAGAAAGAAGGGGTTCCCGTCGCCGGTGTCGATCGGTTGCGACTGGCATCGCCGCTTGCGGTGAAGGACTGCCTTGCCGCGATGCGCTTTGCGGTGCAGCCCGACGATGACCTGACGCTGGCTTCGTTACTGGTTTCGCCGATCTGTGGGTGGACCCAGGAGCAGTTATACGATGTCGCGCATGTGAAGCGGTCCGGATCGCTTTGGGGAGAAGTGCGAAGGCAGGACAGAGCAGGCGTTCTCGGTGGACTGTTGAGGATGGCCGACTTCGTGTCACCCTATGTCTTTCTCGAAACCATGCTGTCGGGCGAGATTGGCGCGCGGAAGAACCTGCTCCGGCGCCTCGGCAATGAAGCCTCAGACCCGATTGACGAACTGCTTAACGCCGCGCTCCAGTTCGAGCGCGAAGGGGTCGCGACGCTGCAGGGCTTCCTCGACTGGTTCGACCGGGGCGAAGGCGAGATTGTGCGCGATGCCGGCGGGCAGGGCGACGCCGTGCGCGTGATGACGGTTCATGCGGCAAAGGGATTACAGGCACCGCTCGTTATCCTCGCCGATGCCACCGCCGATCCCGACGCGGGCAATGACCGTGATTTCGACTGGGTACTCGACGAAACCATCGTTCCCCTGTTCCGCCCGCGCGCGGCGGAGCGGCAGCTTGTCGCCAGTCTCGAAGCGATGGCGATGCATATGTCCGAGCAGGACCGCCGCGAGCACTGGCGGCTGCTCTACGTGGCAATGACTCGCGCGGAGGAACAACTGGTGATTGCGGGATCGCTGACGCAGCGGCAAAAGTTTGTTCCAGAGGAAAGCTGGCACGCTGCGATCGAGCGCGCGATGGTGGGGATGGGGGCGACCCAGGTCGATTTGCCCCATTGGGGTTCGGCGCGTATTCATGCCGTTGCCGGGCGCGAAATTGTCGCTGCCGCCAAAGCAAAAGCCAGCGATGTGCCGGTCGTCCGTCCGGACTGGCTCGATCGCCCAGCACCGCCCGAAGCACGACCACCGCGCCCCCTCAGCCCATCTTCGCTTGGTCCTGACACCGTCACCGACCCGCCGCCATCGAAGGTGATGCAGGACGCCGCAGAACGCGGACGCATGATGCACGCCTTGTTCGAACGCCTGCCGCAAATGCCAACTGCTTCCCGACCCGTCGCGGCCGACCGGTGGCTTGAAAGGTCGGCGGGGTTGGCAGACTCGGGCGCGCGTAGCGAGATTATCGATGCCGTGCTGGCTGTCCTTGATCACAATGACTATTCGCATCTGTTCGTGCCTGATGGTCTTGCCGAAGTCCCGGTGGCGGGCGTCGTCGATGGCATGGTCATCTCTGGCACGGTCGATCGTTTGCTTGTCGGGACCAACACGGTCGATATTGTCGATTTCAAGACCGGTCGCCGCGTACCGTCAGGAGCCGATGCCGTGCCGGATGCGTACAAGCGCCAGATGGCGGCCTATGCGGCGGTCCTTCGCGGGGTTTTCCCGGGGCACAGTGTTCGCGCGGCACTGCTCTATACCGCCGGACCGAAACTTATCACGCTGAACGATGTTGATCTCGAACCGCACAAGCCGGGCTTTGTGGCGGTACAGCAAGAGTTGCTGTCATCAGCCGGTTGAGTCTGCCGAACGCCGCCTTACGTTAGAACCCGATACAAAGGAGATTCCCATGGCCACCAAATCGATTACCGACGCCAGCTTCGCCACCGACGTCATCGGCGCAGAGGGGCCGGTCCTCGTCGATTTCTGGGCGGAATGGTGCGGGCCGTGCAAGATGATCGGGCCAAGCCTTGAGGAGCTGTCCGAAGAGCTTGGCGAGCAGGTGACGATCGCCAAGATCAACATCGACGACAATCCCGATGCGCCAGGCAAATACGGTGTGCGCGGTATCCCGACGATGATCCTGTTCAAGAACGGACAGCCTGCGGCGACGAAGGTCGGCGCAGCGCCGAAATCGCAGTTGAAAGCATGGCTGGAAAGCGAGCTTGCCTGACTATCCTGTCGCCCCGGTAAACTCCGGGGCGACATTATCGCGCCACAAAGTTTTCCAAGTCTTTGTTTTGACGCATAATTGACGTCGCGCAGCAACATGTCGTCGCCACGGTCCCGGCATAACTTAACCGGGACGTAACCATGAAATCGATTCGTTTTTTGAGCTGCCTTGCCGCCGGCACGGTGGCGTTTTCGAGCATTGCAGCCAACGCGGCCACGCTACAGGTTGTTTCGGGTCCACTGGGCACCCGCGCAGTAACGATCAATGCGTTTCAACCACTGGGCCAGAGCTTCACCGCGATCGACAGCAGCCTGAATTCGTTCGGATTCCTGTTCGAATCACTTAATCCAACCAGCGCGAATGCGCCGATCACCTTCAGTCTGCTCGCTGGAGCAGGGCTTGGCGGATCGGCCCTTTATACCACTACATTCACCTTGCCGACGTCGATCAACGGTCGCACGCCGACCTGGTACGACTTTGGCATTGCGGCAAATGTTGTTGTCGGACAGCAATATACCGCCGTTCTGACGACCACGAGCAACCGCAACGCCGTGTCGCTCGGGCCGGATTACAACGTCAGCACCGGTCAGTTCGGAGGTGGCGATGCCTATAGCGGCGGCCAAGCCTATTTCAGCAATTCGGCGATCTACGCCAATTGCCAGGGAACGGCGAACAATTGCGATCTTAACTTTCGGGTCACCGGCACGACTGCGGCCGCCGTGCCCGAGCCAGCTAGCTGGGCAATGATGATCACGGGCTTCGGCGCAGTAGGTTTCGGCCTGCGCCGCCGCCGGGCAACGACTGCCTTGGCCTGAGTATCTAGTCGGTGAGAGCCGTCGGCCAATGAGGCCGGCGGCTTATCCGTCTCAGCTTCGATAGTCGGCGTTGATCGAGATATACCCGTGCGTCAGATCGCACGTCCACACGGTCGCGCGGCCTGAGCCGAGGCCAATGTCTGCGACGATGTCGATATCTGTGCCCTTTAGATGCGCGGTCACGGGCGCTTCGTCATAACCCTCGACGACGAGGCCCTCGCGTGCGACTTCGACGCCACCGAAACTGATCGACAGGCTGTCACGTTCAGCAGGTTCGCTCGCTTTCCCCACCGCCATGACGACACGGCCCCAGTTGGCGTCTTCGCCCGCGATCGCGGTTTTCACGAGGGGTGAATTGGCAATGCTGAGCGCGATCCGATGCGCGCTGGCGTCGCTGGTCGCGCCGGTCACGCGGACTTCGATGAACTTGCTTGCGCCCTCACCGTCGCGAACGACGAGATGAGCGAGCTGGCGGCAGAGGTCGGTCAGTGCGGCCTGAAACGCGTCGGCTCCCGCATCGTCGAAACTGGCCAGGGGCGCATTGCCCGCCTTGCCCGTTGCAAAGGCCAGCACCGTGTCGCTGGTGGATGTGTCGCTGTCGACGGTGATGCAATTGAAGGTCGAAGTGTTGGCCGCACTCATCATCGTCTGAAGGAATGCCGGCTCGACCGCCGCATCGGTGAAGATAAAGCCCAGCATCGTCGCCATGTCCGGCGCGATCATGCCGCTGCCTTTGATGAAGCCCACCAAAGTGACCGTTTGCCCTAAGCCTGTCGAAGGGTCGCCGATTACAGCCTTCGTCATCGCGGCCTTGGGGAAGGTATCGGTCGTGCCGATCGTGTTCGTCGCCTCCTCCCAGCTGGCGGGTGATGCGACGAAAGCGGCATCGAGTCCGGCTTCGGCCTTGTCGATCGGCAGCGGCACCCCGATCACACCGGTGGAGGCAACGAACACGTCGGAAGGCTGGCAATCGAGATGGGCCGCTACCCGTGCCGCAATGGCTTCGACCGCGGCGCGCCCGCGATTGCCGGTAAAGGCGTTGGCATTTCCCGCATTCACCACCAGTCCGCGTGCGGACCCGAGCGTCAGCGCCGCGCGGCACCATTCCACTTCGGGCGAGGGACATTTGCTCTGCGTCGTGACGCCCGCAACCGCTGTTCCCGGCGAAAACTCCGCAAAGGTCAGGTCGCACCGGCCCCAGTCCTTATATCCCGCACGTGCGACACGGATCGTCACGCCGTCGATAGCGGGCATGGCGGGGAAGGGCGTTGCGAGGGGAGATGTCGTCATGCCGTCCCTGTAGCGCCAAGCATCGCGCAGACAAATGGTCGCGTTAAGGTGGACGAAACGATGGTGCAGCATTACATGCACCCGTGATGCGTTTGCTCCTCGTCCTTTCAGCATTCCTGACCGCGCTTGTCGGTCTGGGATCGGCTGCGCCAGCAATGTCGCGTCCGGCGAGTGAAGTCTGCGCTTTGGCAACGACGAAAGCTGATCGTCAGGTGTTGCCGGTTGTCCCGGTTTCGCCCCTTGAATCGGGCGCATTGGACCGTGTCAACTTCGGTCCTGTTTCGCTTGCAAGTGCCCCGACCCGGTCAGTGCCGCTCTATGCGGAGCGTCTGCGGGTCTAGCCCCGCGCGCGTCTGAATCATCGAATTTATTTGCCTGCGCCCTGCGCCGGGCTCCCATTTAAATATACAGGAATTTCCTATGCTGGGCGGCATTGCCAAGGCCATTTTCGGGTCGTCGAACGACCGTTATGTCAAATCCCTGAGCGGCGTCGTCGCGAAGATCGCGGGGTTCGAACCGACCATCTCTGCGATGACGGACACGGAACTGGCGAACCAGACCGTGTTGTTTCGTGCGCGCCTGGCGGAGGGCGAAACGCTCGACAGTCTGCTTCCCGAAGCTTTCGCGACGGTACGTGAAGCGGCCAAGCGGGTGTTGGGACAACGGCACTACGACGTGCAGATGGTCGGCGGCATCGTGCTCCATCGCGGCGAAATCGCCGAGATGCGCACCGGAGAGGGCAAGACGCTGGTTGCGACGCTCGCGACCTATCTCAATGCCCTGCCCGGTACCGGCGTCCACGTCATTACCGTCAACGACTATCTCGCCCGCCGCGATGCCGACTGGATGGGACAGGTCTATACGTTCCTGGGCCTGACCGTTGGCGTGATCGTGCCGAACATGAGCGATCACGAGCGCCGCGAGGCCTATGCGTCCGACATCACTTACGGCACCAACAACGAATTCGGCTTCGACTATCTGCGCGACAACATGAAGTACGAGCGCGCCGACATGGTCCAGCGGCCGTATAATTTTGCGGTGGTTGATGAAGTCGATTCGGTGCTGATCGATGAGGCACGGACGCCGCTGATCATCTCCGGCCCGACCGACGACAAGTCCGAACTCTACATGCGTGTCGATGCGCTGGTGAAGCAGCTCGTGCCCGACGATTACGAAGTCGACGAGAAACAGAAATCTGTGATCCTGACCGAGGACGGCACCGAAAAGGTCGAGCGGATGCTCGAGGCCGACGGCCTGCTCGAAGGCAGCAACCTCTACGACTTCGAAAATACACAGGTCGTGCATCACCTCAACCAGGCACTGCGTGCGAACGTCATCTTCCGCCGTGACATCGAATACATCGTCAAGGACGGCAAGGTCATCATCATCGACGAGTTTACCGGCCGCATGATGGACGGACGTCGCTGGTCCGACGGTCTGCATCAGGCGGTCGAGGCCAAGGAAGGCGTCGAGATCGAGCCCGAGAACCAGACAATGGCCTCGATCACGTTCCAGAATTATTTCCGCATGTACCCAAAGCTGGGGGGCATGACCGGAACTGCGGCAACCGAGGCAGCGGAATTCCACCAGATCTACAAGATGAACGTGGTGACCATCCCGACCAACCTCCCGGTCTTGCGCGTCGACGAGGAAGATGTGTTCTACAAGGACACCCGCGACAAATTCGCCGGCATCGCCAAGGCGATTGCAGAACAGGCGAACAAGGGCCAGCCGGTCCTCGTCGGCACCGTCTCGATCGAAAAGTCGGAATTGCTCAGCGAGTTCCTCAACGCCGAAGGTGTCGAGCACAGCGTACTCAACGCGCGCTTCCACGAGAGCGAGGCGCACATCGTGGCGCAGGCCGGTCGCCTTGGTGCGGTGACGATCGCGACCAACATGGCGGGTCGCGGCACCGACATTCAGCTCGGCGGTAACGTCGAATTCCGTACCGAGGACGAGTTGCGCGACATGCCCGAGGGGCCGCAGCGTGACGCCGCAATCGCGCAGATCAAGGCCGAGGTTGCCGCCGAAAAGGCAAAGGTACTCGAAGCGGGCGGTTTGTTCGTGCTGGGCACCGAACGCCACGAAAGCCGCCGCATCGACAATCAGCTGCGCGGTCGTTCGGGTCGTCAGGGTGACCCCGGCCTGTCCCGCTTTTACTTGTCGCTAGACGACGAACTGCTGCGTATCTTCGGCCCCGACACGATGTTCGCAAAAATGATGCGCGCAAACCTCGAAGACGGCGAGGCGCTGCCGCCGTCACGCTGGATGAGCAAAGCCATCGAGACCGCGCAAAAGAAGGTCGAGGCGCGCAACTACGACATCCGCAAACAGGTCGTCGAATACGATGACGTGATGAACGACCAGCGCAAGGTCGTGTACGAGCAGCGCGCGGACATCATGGACTCCGAAACCGTCGACGATGTCGTGACCGACATGCGGACCGAAACCGTCAACGGCCTGATCGCCGATGCCTGCCCGCCGAACAGCTATCCCGAAACCTGGGCTGCGGCAGAGCTGAAAGAACGTGTGCTCGAAACCTTCGGGCTCGATCTGCCGATCGTCGAATGGGCAGCAGAAGAAGGCATCGACCCCGAAATCATCGAGACCCGCATTCAGGAAGCTGCCGACGCCACGATCGTGGCAAAGACCGAGGAGATCGGCAAGGATACCTGGGGAACGGTCGAAAAGAGCGTGTTGCTCCAGAATCTCGACCATCACTGGAAAGAGCATCTGGCAACCCTCGACGCGCTGCGTCAGGTCATCCACCTGCGTGCCTATGCGCAGAAGACGCCAATCAATGAGTATAAGAGCGAAGCGTTTGCGCTGTTTGAGCGGATGTTGCAGCTGATCCGCGAGGACGTGACGAAGATCCTGGCGCATGCGCAATTCATGGCGCCGCCGGAATTGCCACAGATGCCCGACATCTTCACCAACCTAGACGCCTTTCCGGAAGCCTATGGGCAGTTCGGCGATCTTTCCGGTGGCGGCGCGGGTTCGCTGACACTGGCGCAGCCGACAGATGCTGCCGATCCCGATGCCGATCCGGCCTCCTGGGAGGGCAGGGTCAGCCGCAACGCGGACTGCCCGTGCGGGTCCGGGAAGAAGTACAAGCATTGCCATGGTGCGCTGACAGCGTAGGTCAGGACGATGATTGCGCTCGCTGCAGCATTTTTCGCGACGGCGATGCTGTATGCGAGCGTCGGCTTTGCCGGTGGCTCGACATATACGGCACTGCTGGTGCTCGCGGGCATGAGCGTTGCCATTTTGCCCGTCATATCGCTGCTGTGTAACCTGATCGTCGCGAGCGGTGGCACCTGGCGCTTTGCTAGGGCCGGGCTGGTGCCGTGGCGGCGGTTGTGGCCGATGCTTGTCGTATCGATGCCCGCCGCATTCGTTGGCGGGGCATTGCCGGTGTCGAAGCCGGTGTTCATTGCCCTTCTCGGCGGCTCCCTCCTCGTCGCGGGTCTGTTGTTGTTGTTTCAGCGCGAACCAGTCGATGCCGGCGAGCATCCGGCACGACACCGGTTAAGCGGCCCTGCAATCGCACTGCCACTGGGTCTGCTATCGGGCATAGTGGGCATCGGCGGCGGTATCTTTCTCGCGCCGGTCCTGCACCTGATCGGATGGGACCGCGCCAAGCGCGTGGCGGCTTCTGCGTCGGTGTTCATCCTTGCCAATTCGATTGCCGGACTAGCCGGACAGGCAACCAAACTGGTCGATCCGGCAGCACTCGCACAGGTCGCGCCCTATTGGCCGCTGGCTGTTGGCGTTCTGGTCGGTGGCCAGATCGGCAGCCGGCTTGGCGTCGAGATTTTGCCTGCTGCCATCCTGCGACGGGTGACCGCCTTATTGATCCTGTTCGTCGCCACCCAGCTGTTGTGGCGGACCTTTGCGGCTTGACGCACAGGACAATCGCACTGACAATAATGTAAATAAGCGGGAGGGCTTGATGGAGCATGTCGACGTCCTGATTGTGGGGGCAGGACTCTCGGGCATCGGCGCGGCCTGGCATCTACAGGACCGTTGCCCGTCCAAAAGCTATGCGATCCTCGAGGCGCGCGGTGCCATCGGCGGGACGTGGGATATGTTCCGCTATCCCGGCATCCGGTCCGACAGCGACATGTACACGCTTGGATACCGCTTCAAGCCGTGGACCGAGGCAAAGTCGATCGCCGACGGCCCGTCGATCCTGCGCTATGTGACCGAGACGGCGCGTGACAACGGCATCGACCGACATATTCGCTTCGGTCACAAGGTTGTGGCAGCGCATTGGCGTGCCGCAGATGCCCTATGGCTGGTCGATGTCGATACGCCCGATGGCCGCTCGACAATATCGACCAATTTCTTGCAGTTGTGCGCTGGCTATTACAGCTACGGTGAGGCCTATCGACCTGCCTGGCCGGGCGAAGAGGCATTCACCGGCACCTTCGTCCATCCGCAATTCTGGCCTGACGATCTGGACTATACGGGAAAGAGCATCGTTGTGATCGGCAGCGGTGCGACGGCAATGACACTGGTGCCGGAACTGGCCAAGAAGGCGGCACATGTGACCATGCTGCAACGATCACCGACCTATGTCGTGTCGATGCCCGCCGAGGACAAAATCGCGAACTTCACGCGCCGCTGGCTGCCGTCGAAATTGAGCTATTGGCTAACGCGATGGCGCAAGGTCGGGTTTCAGCTGTTTTTCTATCGCATGACGCGCAAACAGCCGGAAAAGGTCAAAATGAAACTGCTCGACATGGTGCGCAGTGCCCTTGGCCCCGATTACGATGTCGCGACCCACTTCACGCCCAGATACAATCCCTGGGACCAGCGGCTGTGCCTGATCCCCGACGAGGATATGTTTGCGTCGATCCGTTCGGGAAGGGCGTCGGTCGTAACCGATACGATCGACCGGTTCACGCCGGACGGCATCGCGCTGGCATCGGGTGAGGAGATCAAGGCCGACATCGTCGTCACAGCGACGGGCCTGAAGATCAACGTGCTGGGCGACGTCGCGTTCGACATGGACGGCGTGCCGGTCGATCTAGGAAAGTCGCTGATCTACAAAGGTATGATGATCGGCAATGTGCCGAACCTGAGTTTCTGCTTCGGCTATACCAATGCGAGTTGGACGTTGAAGGCCGACCTGACCAGCGAATATGTTTGTCGCTTGATCAACCACATGGATGCTCGAAAGATGCGCATTGCAACGCCGCGCCTGCACGCGGGGATCACCGAGACGCCGTTTCTCGATTTCGAGAGCGGATATATTCAGCGGGCGCTCGATAAGCTGCCCAAACAGGGGACGGAAAAGCCCTGGAAGCTCTACCAGAATTATGCGCTCGACCTGGTGACCCTGCGGTTCGGCAGGCTCGAGGACGGGACGATGGCGTTTTCGAATCCGATCAAGAAAAAGGCGGCAGCGTAGCTCCGCAGCAAAGCCGCGTCGTCAGTCGAACTGCGTTCGATGGCCGCACTTGCGCGTCTGCGTATTAGCGCCGCTAATCCTTCGCGCGCTCGCGGTGGCTCCCCGGGCCTGATTCGAACAGGCGGCCGTCCGATTAACAGTCGGATGCTCTACCGCTGAGCTACCGGGGAATGCCGTGCGGAAGCGCGCCTATACCAGTGCTCTCGCATGTTGCAAGCACCTCAGACCGCGAACTGTTCCATCACGATGCGATCGTCGAGCGCATGTTCGGGATCAAACAGCAGTTTCAGGGTACGGCTCTTGTCGATCGAGATGCTGACGGTTGCGACATCGCGGACTTCGCGCTGGTCCGCAACGGCGGATACGGGCCGCTTCACTGCATCGAGCACTCGAAAAGAAATGCGCGCGCTCTCGGTAAGAATGGCACCGCGCCAGCGGCGGGGACGAAATGGACTGATCGGCGTAAGCGCGAGCAGGGCAGAACCCAGCGGCAGAATGGGGCCATGTGCCGAGAAATTATAGGCTGTCGATCCTGCGGGCGTCGCGACAAGAGCACCGTCGCAGACGAGTTCGGGGATGACGACACGGTCATTGACGCTGACTTCGATCTTCGCGGTCTGGCGCGTTTCGCGGAGCAGCGAGACTTCGTTGATCGCGGGGAGGCTGATCTTCTCTCCCTCGACGGTTTCGACGTCCATGCGCAGCGGGGTCACATTGAATGCCTTGGCGCTCTCGATCCGCTCGTCGAGCCGCTTTTCACGCCACTCGTTCATCAGGAAACCGAAGGTGCCGAGGTTCATGCCGAAAACCGGAAGGATCTTTCGCCGCTCCAGCATGGCATGGAGAGTCTGCAGCATGAATCCGTCGCCACCGAGTGCAACCACCATGTCCGCCTGATCGAGATCGACCCAGTCCCGCCGCTCGCGCAGCTTGGCCGCCGCATCCTGGGCATTGTCAGTGGGCGAGACCAGAAGCGCCCGCTTCGGTTCCGAGATCATCCGCCGGTCACATTCATGTGGCGCGTCGTTGCCGCAGTTGCGAGATCGAAGTCGTGGTGCGCGGGCTTCAGGCGCAAGGCGCGGTCGATCGCATCGTCCATCTGCGACGGATCGCCTGAGCGCATTGCCGCGCGGAGATCGACATGATCGTCGTGGCCGAGGCACATGTAGAGTTGTCCCGATGCCGACACGCGGATGCGGTTGCAGCTTTCGCAGAAGTTGCGGGTGAGCGGCGAGATGAGACCGAGCGTGATGCCGAGGTCGGGCACCTGCCAGTAGCGCGCAGGGCCGCCGGTGCGCTTCGTGGTGGGGACCAGCGTATGCTCAGCTTCGATTCGGGCGCGTGCTTCTGTGAGCGGGAAGAAGCGATCGGTGCGGTCGTCGTCGATCTGGCCCAGCGGCATGGTTTCGATAAGGGATAGATCAAGGCTACGCATGGCGCACCAACGGAGCATGGGGACGATTTCGTCGTCGTTGACGCCCTTCAGCGCTACCATGTTGATTTTTATATCGAATCCCGTCGAGCGTGCGACGTCTATGCCATCGAGCACTTTGGCGAGGTCGCCGTGGCGGGTGATGTAGCGGAAGCGGTCCGGATCGAGCGTGTCGAGGCTGACGTTGATGCGCCGGATGCCCGCATCCCACAGCCCCCCGGCATGTTCGGCGAGTCGCGTCGCATTTGTCGTCAGCGTCAGTTCTTCGAGGCCGTGCCCGATCATCCGGCCGATTTCCGTCGCGACCTGCACCGCGCCGCGCCGCGCCAGCGGTTCGCCGCCGGTCAGCCGGATATGTTTGACGCCGCGCGCGACGAACTGGCGCGCAAGCTCCGCGATTTCCTCGAGCGTAAGTACCTCGGCGCGCGGAAGAAAGGTCATTTCTTCGGCCATGCAATACCGGCAGCGCAGGTCGCAGCGATCGGTCAGCGACAGGCGAACATAGTTAATCCGGCGCCCCAAACCGTCATACATGTCACGCGTTTCAGCGGGGGAGGGACCGTTCATATCCGTGCTTGCTACATTTCCCGTTGCCGCGCGACAAGCGGCACGGCAAGCGGGTCCGCTGGAGCAGCCCGTCGGGGAAGATTTGAACACGCGTAAAACCGATACCCACGGCCCGGCATTGCTCGCGATGTCGACT
Organism: Sphingomonadales bacterium; assembly: GCA_040004295.1. Lineage (GTDB taxonomy): Bacteria > Pseudomonadota > Alphaproteobacteria > Sphingomonadales > Sphingomonadaceae > Sphingomonas_O. Next base: position 22,060 of record JBDUBD010000035.1, read on the forward strand.
GTCAATCGCAACGCGATCGTGACGTCCCTGTCGCGTAGCGGCTGGAAAGTCGTGGGCGCGCGCGGGTTCGAAAATCCGCTCGACCGGCTCGGTGAGACAGATGCTGCGGGCATCATCGTCGATCTGCGCGACGACGGCGTTGCCGCGCTGGCGGCCATCCGCGCACTGGCGGGGCAGGCGTCGATCCTGGCGATCGTCCCGGGCCGCGACATCAAATGGATCACGGCCGCCATCGACGCGGGCGCCACCCATTATCTGACGAGTCCGTTTCCGCAGGTCGAACTGGCACAGGCGGTGCGCCTGCTGGTCGCGGACCGTTCGACAGGGCGCGCGGTCCCAGCAACCGGCGCAGGCCTGATCCTGGAGGGCACGCGCGCGACCGGAGAGATCGAGCGGCGGCTGAAGGGCGGGCGGGTGTCCGCGCTGCTGATCGCGGCGACCCGGTTCGAGGCAGTCAATGCCGCTTACGGACGCGAGGTCGGCGACGAACTGCTGGGCGCCGTCGCCCAGCGTATCGCGACTGCGGTGCGCGACGTCGATCCGATGGCGACGGTCGCGAAGGTTTCTGGCGCCGAGTTCGCGGTTCTGGTCGGAGCGGGCACGGGGAAGGCGCTTGCCGATGACGTCTGCGCGCGCATCGACCGGCCCTTCATGGTCGGCGGCCATTTCGTCAGCGTCGGATGCCGCATCGGCGTGGTCGAAAACAAGGTCGGCGAGGATGCGGCCACGCTGTTGCGGCGGGCAAGCGCAGCACTTGCCGAGGCACGCCTGTCCGACACCTCCGCGATCCACGCCATCGGTGCCGAGGACAGCGGAGAGGCTTTGTTCGACGCGACGCTCGAATCCGATCTGCGCAGCGCGCTGGACAATAATGAAATCGAACTGTTGTTTCAGCCGCAGGTCGATATCTCGTCCGGTCGCGCTGTCGGCGTCGAGGCGCTGGCGCGGTGGCGTCATCCCGACCACGGTGACCTCGGCGCAGCGACGCTGTTCGCAGTTGCCGCACGATCGGAATATCTCGTTACGCTGTCGAACCATGTGCAGATCCGCGCGCTGGAGATGGCGGCATCATGGCCGTCGGCGCTCGGCCATTTGCGGCTGTCGATCAACATCACGGCAAATGACATCGCATCACCCGCCTTTGCCGAGGGTTTCCTTTCGATCGTCGAGGCGTCCGGCTTCGACCGGTATCGCCTGACGGTGGAGATCACCGAAAGCGGGTTGATCGACAATCTGGGCGTCGCGGCCGCCACGTTTGCGCGGCTGCGTTCGGCGGGCATCCGCGTGGCGATCGACGATTTCGGCACGGGCTATTCGAGCCTCGCCTGGCTGAAATCGCTGCCGCTCGACTATCTGAAGATCGACAAGGATCTGGCGCAGGACATTGCCGGGTCGGCGCGTGACCGTGTCGTTGTGCGCGGTGTCATCGACATGGCACGATCGCTGGGCCTGTCGGTCATCGCCGAGGGGGTCGAGACCGAGGAGCAACTCGGCCTGCTCGCCGCCGAGGGGTGCAATTATTATCAGGGCTTCCTGTTTGCCGAGCCGTTGTCGGTCGAGGATCTGATCATTCGGATGACGTTTGCCTGATTTTCCCGTCGTTGCGAGCGCAGCGAAGCAATCCACTTAACCGCGAGAG
>JBDUBD010000036.1:0-23523 GCA_040004295.1 Sphingomonadales bacterium
AGTTCGACATGGCCGGTCAGCGGGAAGTCCTTGCGCTGCGGATGCCCCTTGAACCCGTAATCGGTCAGGATGCGGCGCAGGTCGGTGTTGCCGCTGAACAGAACGCCGTACATGTCGAACACCTCGCGCTCGAGCCAGCCCGCGACCGGCCAGATGCCCGTCACGCTCGGCACCGGCTTCATCTCGTCGGTCGATACCTTCACGCGGATACGGTGGTTCCTGGTGACCGACAGCAGGTGATAGACGACCTCGAACCGCTCTTCGCGTTCGGGGTAATCGACACCCGCGATTTCCATCAGCTGCTGATAGCCGCTGTCGCGCAGCGCCGTCATCGCGCCGACCAGCGCATCGCGTTCGACCAGCAGCGTGACCTCGCCCACCTTGTCCCAAGCGTCGAGGATCGCCGCACCGCAAGCCGCACGTGCTGCATCGATCACGCCGTCGTTGGGGGCATAGGCCGGGGCGGGACTAGCCATCAGCGTTCGATCGTGCCCGAGCGGCGAATCTTCCGCTGCAATTGCATGATGCCATAGAGCAGCGCCTCCGCCGTCGGCGGGCACCCGGGCACGTAGATATCGACCGGCACGATGCGGTCGCACCCGCGCACGACGCTGTAGCTGTAGTGGTAATAGCCGCCGCCATTGGCGCAGCTGCCCATGGAGATGACGTATTTCGGCTCCGACATCTGGTCGTAGACCTTGCGCAGCGCGGGGGCCATCTTGTTGCACAGCGTTCCCGCGACGATCATCACGTCGGACTGGCGCGGGCTGGCGCGCGGCGCGGCGCCGAAGCGTTCGAGGTCGTAGCGCGGCATGTTGACGTGGATCATCTCGACCGCACAGCACGCCAGGCCGAACGTCATCCACCAGAGCGATCCGGTGCGCGCCCAGTGAAACAGATCCTCGGTCGAGGTAACGAGAAATCCCTTGTTGTCGAGCTCACCCTGCATGTCGGTGAAGAACGACTGGTCGGGCATGACAAGCGCGCTGCCATTGGCAGCCGCGTTGCGGGCGAGTTCTACTCCCATTCGAGCGCGCCCTTCTTCCAGGCATAGGCAAAGCCCAGCACGAGTTCGGCGATGAACACCATCATCGCGGTCCAGCCGACCCAGCCCGTATGCTGGAGGCTGACCGCCCACGGATAAAGAAACGCGGCCTCAAGATCGAAAACGATAAACAGGATCGCGACAAGGTAGAAGCGTACGTCGAACTGCGATCGGCTGTCTTCGAACGCAGGGAAACCGCACTCATATTCGGTCAGTTTTTCGGCACTCGGCTTGTACGCACCGGTCAGGTGCTGGACCGCCATCGGCGCGAAAACGAACACGCAACTGATGAGCAGCGCGATGGCGAGGAACAGCAGGATGGGCAGATATCCTGCGGCCACTCCTGCGACAGACGATGCCATAACCGACGCGACTCCGTTGCAGCGCAACACGCACCACCCGCGGCGGGCTTTAGGACAGGGAAATTGGGGGTGCAAGCAGTGCGGATGACGAAGTTGTGGCAGTGCGATCGTGTTTGGCTTGCCGATGCTTTCGCGCTAAACCCCTGCGCATCATTCGGGGGAATACATGTTATGAAATTGAGACTTGCCGTCGCTGCGCTGGCCCTGTGGTGCAGTGGTGCTGCCGCCGCGCAGACCGTGACCGCGGCGACGCCGCAGAGCGTCGTTGCTGCCCTGCAGGCCGGGGGATACAAGGCCGTGCTTAGCAAGGACAGCAGCGGCGACCCTCGCGTCGAAAGCGCGGCGTCGGGCTCGAAATTCGTCGTGACATTTTACGGATGCACCAAGAACGTCGCATGCAAGACGGTGACGTTCTATGCCGGATGGTCGGGCGGCAAGGCGACGCAGGACCAGATCAACGAGTGGAACATGAACCGCCGCTTCAGCCGCGCCTATATCGACAAGGATGGCGATCCGGTTATCGAGTTCGACGTGGATCTGGACGATGGCGGGATGAGCCAGGCGCTCTTCGTTGACAATCTGCAGTTCTGGGAATCGGCGATGGGCGGATTCAAGAAGCATCTGGGGCTTTGAGCGTCTGAACGTGATCGTCGCCCCGGCGGAGGCCGGGGCCTATACGCTTTGCCCCGCTTGCCGACCTCTCGTGGAGAGGCGGCTAGGCCCCGGCCTGCGCCGGGGTGACGAGTGCTAACGCAGCGAACCCGCGACGATCTTGTGCAGGCGCGAATGGATAACGTCGTTGCCCGCCAGGATTTCCTGCCGCTCCATCATGCGCTCGCCACCGCGAAAGTCGGTGACGAAGCCGCCCGCTTCCCGCACGATCAGGATTCCGGCGGCAACGTCCCACGGCTGAAGCGCACTTTCCCAGAACCCTTCGAAACGACCCGCCGCGACCCATGACAGGTCGAGCGCCGCCGAGCCGAAGCGGCGGATGCCCGCAACCTCGGGGGCGACCGCACCGAAAATGCGGCTCCACTGGGCGAAATCGCCATGGCCCAGAAACGGAATGCCGGTCGCGAGGACCGATTCCGAAAGATCGCGCCGCGCGGACACGCGCAAACGGCGATCGGTCAGCCACGCACCCTGACCCTTTTCCGCCCAGAAGGCTTCGTCGGTCAGCGGCTGGTACACCATCGCGCTGGTGATCTCGCGCTTGCCCGACGCCATCGGCTCCTCGACCGCAATCGAGATCGAGAAATGCGGCATGCCGTGAAGAAAGTTGGTCGTGCCATCGAGCGGATCGACGATCCAGCGCGGCTTGTTCGGGTCGCCCTCACGCTCGCCGCCTTCTTCGCCAAGGAACGCCCAGTCGGGCCGCGCCTTGTTGAGTTCTTCGTACAGCGTTTCTTCGGCGCGCTTATCGGCCATCGACACGAAGTCGGCCGGCCCCTTGCGGCTCACCTGAAGCTGCTGGACCTCGTTGAAGTCGCGGCGCAACCGCACCGCCGCCTTGCGGACGGCGCGGTCGATGACGGTCATGACGCCTGAATGGCTGGGCATTTTATTTCCTTTAGCCCCTCCTCCTTCAGGGGAGGGGTTGGGGTGGGGGCTGTCCACGAAAACCGAGGCCGGGGAAGCGTTGAGACCCCCCACCCCAACCCCTCCCCTAAAGGAGGAGGGGCTTTAAGATGGCTAGTCCGCCCGCTTCACATAGGTTTGTTCGTACACATCAACCACGATGCGCGTTCCTGCTCCGATGTGTGGCGGCACCATCACGCGGACCCCGTTTTCGAGGACTGCGGGCTTGTAGCTGGACGAGGCGGTCTGCCCCTTCACGACGGCATCGGCCTCGATAATGAGCGCCTCGATCGTGTCGGGAAGCGCGACGGACAGGGCCTCGTCCTCGTGCATTTCCATGACCACATCCATGCCGTCCTGAAGGAAAGCCGCGGCATCGCCGAGCAGGTCGCGCGGCAGGCTCACCTGGTCATAGGTGTCCTTGTCCATGAAGGTCAGCTGGTCGCCCTCGGCGAAAAGAAACTGGAAATCCTTCTGGTCGAGCCGGACCTTTTCGACGCTTTCCGCCGAGCGAAAGCGGACGTTGGTCTTGCGGCCGTCCCGCAGGTTTTTCATTTCGACCTGCATGTATGCGCCACCTTTGCCGGGCTGCGTGTGCTGGATCTTGACCGCGCGCCACAGGCCGCCTTCGTATTCGAGGATGTTGCCGGGACGGATTTCGACCGCGTTGATCTTCATGACTTCACCTGATGGAAAGAGCATGGGGACACCCCGCAAAGCAATACTTTGCGGTATCCCCGTGGCGCGCCCCTAACGGGTGGACGGCTTTCCGGCAAGCAGGGGGTAGGGATTGACCGGCGTCCCCTGCCACCAGCTATCTTCGGCACCCATCCGGTGGATCGCGAAATGGAGGTGCGTGTTGCCCGCGCCCGCATTGCCGGTGTCTCCGACGAAGGCGATCCGCTGTCCGGCGGAAACATGCTGCCCTTCACGAAGGCCATCCACGTACCCCGATAGATGCGCATAATAGGCCTGCATATCACCCTCGCGGATGTAGAGGGTCAGTCCGCCCGCTTTGCTCGTAAACAGCTTCACGACCGTACCGGAAAAGGCAGCAAGCACAGGTGTGCCGCCCGGTGCGGGAATATCGAGCGCCTCATGCGTGCGGGCTCCGTCAGCGCGCGGATCGTGCCAGCTATCGACCAGTTGCTCTGGTTGCACCCCTTGGACGGGGATGACGTAGGACTCAACGCTGGCGGGCAGGCCGCCGTCTCGCGCCGATCTTGGCTCTCCCGTCATCGCGAGTGCCGCGACCCCGACGACAATCAGCGCCGCAAATATCCAGCCGAACCGGTTCATGGCTGGAAGACGGCAGGCGTCCCCGGCTTGATCATCAACGCCAAGCGTGCCGCATCCCAATTGGTCAGACGGATACACCCGTTCGATTCCGCGCGGCCTATCTTTTCGGGCTCGTTGGTTCCGTGGATGCCATAGTGCGGTTTCGACAGGTCGAGCCACACAACGCCGACCGGGCTGTTCGGACCTGCGGGCACATCGACCTTCGGGTCGCTCTTGTCCGCGCGTTTCAGGATGTTCGGATTATACGTCCACTTGGGATTATAGTCCGCGCCCTTCACCGTCCATTTGCCAATCGGCAGCGGGTCGCGAGACGATCCCATTGTTGCCGTGAACTGCGCGACCAACTTGTCCGCCGCATCGTAGACGCGCAGCACGCCGTCCGACTTGTCGACGACGATGCGCTTGGCCTGGGGCTGGTCGGCGTTCACGTTCAGATGGTTGAGCGTCGCCGCCCAGACCGGGTCGGCCTGTGAATAGGCGCGCGAAAACGGCAGCGCGTTCGGGAACACGAGCCACGCGCCCGCCACCAGTTTACCGCCGGGATTGAGCGCGACCAGCGTTGCCGGCGTCGTGTGGAACCGTTCGGCCAGCGCCTCGACCGCGTTGCGGTAATTCAGTGCGGGCAGCTTTGCCTGCTCGATGGGGTCGGTCGGGAACGGCACTGTGAAGGGGCCACGTAGCGACGTCTCGGTGATCTGCAGTTTCTTCGTCGGCTCCCACGCGCGATAGGGCGACAAGGCTGCGAGCGTCGCCGTATCGGTTTTCCCCGTGACACGCAGTCCGTGCGCCTGCTGAAACCCCTTCAGCGCGTTGACCAGCGATGCGCCACCCTTCCCGTCGAGAACGCCCGGCCCGAAGCCCAGTTTGTCGAGGATGGCCTGCACATGCAGCGTCGCGACGTCTATTTTCGGTACAGGAGCCGCAGAAGGCGCGGCGTGGACGGCGAAGGGAACCAACAGGCTCAGGGGAAATGCATTTTTCATCGTGGGCGAAACGGCCCACGAGTCAAAGGGTTGCGACAGCTTTGTACTTACCCCGCCAAAACCCGCGCGAACGCCTTCACCACTTCCGCCTCGTCGCCGCCCCACACCGCGTTGGACACCGCGATGAAATCAGCCCCCGCCGCAATCAGCGGCGGCGCGTTGTCGGGTGTGATCCCCCCAATCGCTACGCACGGCGAAGCAAACAGCGTCGTCCACCAGGCCAGAATCGACGGGTCAGGCCGATAGTCGCTCGGCTTTGTCGTCGTGTCGTAGAATGCGCCGAACGCGACATAGTCGGCACCGTCCTCGCCCGCCTCCATCGCCAGGTGGCGACTGTCGTGACAGGTCACACCGATCTGGACTTCGCGGCCCAGCATCTCGCGCGCCTCGCGCACATCGCCATCATCTTGCCCCAGATGCACCCCATCCGCACCCAGCCGCTTGGCGAGCGAGGCCGAGTCATTGACGATGAACGCGACGTCGGCATCGGCGCAGATACGCTGCAGCGGCTCGGCCAGCTTGACGGCCGCATGCTGGTCGATGCCCTTCACACGGAACTGGAACGCCGCGACCGGCCCGCCGCCCAACGCACGGCGAAGGCGGTCCGGGAACGCGCCGGTCACATCGAGCGGAGAGATCAGGTAAAGCTGACACACAGGGCGGCGCTGGCGGGGAAAGCGCTCGCCAAAAGATGCGTCCAGCGGTGGGAGATCGGCAATATCGTTAACCACGGCGGCATCCCTTGTTCGACATCGTGTAATAGTTGCCGATTGAACTTTGACTGTGAATTATCGAGATCGTGTTGCCCACGGCGCAATTATGGCGGAGGGGCAACGAAATAATCACAAGTTGTGCCCCCAAGTCGATATAGGCGTTGATAAAGGATCGACCACTTTCGGTCGTTTCTTGCGGCATAATTCGGACGACTTTCCCATCCTGAACACCTGTCACGCGCAACGAATTAGCTATCAGAATAAGCACGCCCAGAGACGCGATCACAATCGCACTAACGGCAATTGCTGATCGCGGAATTTTCAACGGTGGTTTCAAGGGGTCGTGCACGATCCGAGTTTAGCGGGAAGGGATTGGAACGCCTACTCTTGCGTTTTCGCTCGATCCTACAGGCCGCTATGCTTACACCTTCGCCATCGACGCGCGGGCGATCTCGTCGATTGCACCGCCCAGCGAGGCGTTGAACGTGTCGTCACTCATCTGGCTGCGCAGATCCTCCAGCAGTGCGCGGCTGAAGCTGGCGATCATGCCGCGGTTCTTGGCGAGTTCGGCGCATGCCTCGGGACGCGCGAAACCGCCTGACAGTGCCACCACGCGCAGGCAACGCGGGTGATCGACCAGCGCATCGAACAAGCCTGCCTTGGCGGGAATCGACAGTTTCAGCATAACCTTGTCGTCGCCCGTCATGGCGTCGAGCGCCTTCAACAGTTCGTCACGCAGGATTTCGTCGGCCTGGGCGCGTTCGGCACTCTTGATGTTCACTTCGGGCTCGATGATCGGAACCATGCCGTGCGCCAGAACCTGCTGGCCCACCTCGAACTGCTGCTTGACGATCGCGGCAATACCCTCGCGGTTGGCGAGGTTGATGACCGAGCGCTCCTTGGTCCCCACAACACCCAGCGCGCCTGCCCGCGAAAGCAACGCGTCGAGGTCGGGCATGGGCTTCATCATCTGGACGCCCTTGGCTTCATCTTCGAGACCCTTGTCGATCTTGATGAAGGGCACGACGCCACGCTCCAGCAGCGCCTGCGGCGCGGGTTTTCCGTCGACCTGCCCGTCCATCGTGCGTTCGAACAGGATCGCGCCGAGAACCTTTTCGCCGTTAAAGCACGGGCTTGTGATGATCCGCGAGCGCATCGCGTGGATCAGGCCGAACATCTCCTCGTCGTTCGAATAGGCGTCGGCTTCTATGCCATACCCCTTCAGGGCTTTCGGCGTCGAACCACCGCTCTGGTCGAGCGCCGCAATGAAGCCTTTACCTGTCCGAAGTCGTTCGAGCGTCGCTATATCCGGCATGATCGTCCCCAAATTTCTATGCCGCGCCCGTAGCGAGCCGAGCAGAAAGCGGCAACCTTGACTGGTTAATCGGACCCCTCGGGCAAATGGGCGCGACATTGCCTTGACAGCAAAATACCCCTCGCCTATCCGCGCCGCCTCGCTTCCAAGCGGGTGTAGCTCAGTTGGTTAGAGCGCCGGCCTGTCACGCCGGAGGTCGCGGGTTCGAGTCCCGTCACTCGCGCCATTGCGCAGGAAGCGACACGGTTTAGCGGAAGCTAAATCGGATACCTTCCAAGCACGGCCAGCTGGAAAAGCAGCGCCACAAGGCGCGGCTTTGCCGCGACTGACCTCGCAGCCGAGGTTACCGCCCCGCCTCCATCCAGCGCAGGACCGGCCCCATCGGTAAGATCCACACGATCCCCGCCACCAGATATACCACCGCCTGCACCGGCCATGGCAGCGTCGAGATGAACCCCGCCGCCTGCACGACGACGATCGCCCAGACCAAGATGATCGCGACGATCAGCAGCACACCCAACGGCTTGCGAATGGAGGGCTTGGTCATGTAGTGATCCAGTCGGTTTCGGTCGCAACGGCGTGCAGCGGCACGTCCCATGATTCGATGGGGACATCATCGACGCACTGCAAGCCCCAGGAAATGCCGATACGACGTGCCGCCATGTTGGCAGCAAAGGCTCGATCGTAGTGCCCCGCGCCATAGCCAAGGCGATTAAGCGCGCTGTCGAAGGCCAGCAGCGGCGTCAGAATCACATCGGGTACGACTTCGGGAGCTTCCTCCCCGGGCTGACGCAGCCCCATCGGCCCTTCCGGCAGTGCATCGCCGGGTGCCCAGGCGAGAAACCGCATCGTGTCACGTCGCCCGCGCACCTGAGGCAGTGCGATCTGCACATCACACGCGACGAGCCGGTCGATCAGGGGCAGCGTGTCCATCTCGCTGCCGATAGGCAGGTAGACAGCGACTGTCTTTGCGGCGCGCAGCTGTTCCGTGATTTTTTCGGCCAGGATGATCGCCGCTGCACACCGCTCGGCGGTGGACATTGCGGCCACGCTGTCGTCGCGCAACTGCTTGGCAATCCGGCGTAAGTCGGCCTTGGTCAAAACATATCACCTGAAGGCGGGTGACGGGACCACCATGGCCGTTTGCTCTGATATCCTCTGACGCATGGTACGTCAGGTGGGAACCATGTGCTTCGGACCAGGGTCCGGGCAGGGACAGTCCCCAAGGATAGATGAATAGCCTCAGGGATATGATGAGCTCGTACCGGGCAGAACCCGTCGTGTTCTATCTAGGCGTTATGTGCGCCGCTCTCAAGAGCGTCGGCCATCGATTCGACGCGGACCACCAGCGCCGACAGCGCCTGGAGTGTTGCCGGATCCGGAGACGATGCGGAGGCCCCGGCACTTTCCGCAAGGTCGTCGGCCAGCAAAAGCGCCGCAAACAACAACTGGCGAACCTCGCTCGCAGTGCCGACGGCGCCACGCGCCTCCTCGACCTTGGCATCGACGCGCTTTGCCAGAGTACGGAGGTGTTCTTCGCCGCCATCGCGGCAGGCGATGTTATATTCGCGTCCACCGATGGCGAGCATAACCTCGGCCATCAGCGCGCCTCCTCTCGCGATGTCCGCGCAATCACGGTGTCGAGTTGCGCGAGTGCGGCCTGGGTACGGGCACGCAAACGCTCGTAGCGACCATCGACAGCGGGTGCCATCGGCCGCGCCGTGGCAACCTCGATGCGCGATAGGGCACGGTTGATTCGCGTCAGGGCGCTGGAAATCTCTTCATTCATAGATGTGCATCGAAATAGCACCGCAAGCGCCGGTAGCAAGGCCCCGCTGCGCCGTCCCCAAGTTGACGGCTGCGCTCCGTCGCGACAAAGGGGCGTCGCGTCGCGGACCCGCGCGACTCGCCTCCGCCACAAGGGAATTTCGCATGACTGCATCGCCGCTGGATATGGCCAATGCCATCCGGGCGCTCGCAATGGATGCGGTTGAGGCGGCAAATTCCGGCCACCCGGGCATGCCGATGGGCATGGCCGATGTGGCGACGGTCCTGTTCTCGAAATATCTGAAGTTCGACCCGCAAGCTCCGAAATGGCCTGACCGTGACCGGTTTGTCCTGTCGGCGGGTCATGGCTCTATGCTGCTCTATGCGCTGCTGAACCTGACCGGTTATGCGCAGCCGACGATGGAAGACATTCGCCGCTTCCGTCAGCTGGGCAGCCCGTGCGCAGGGCATCCCGAAAACTTCGACATGCCGGGAATCGAATGCACCACTGGGCCGCTGGGCCAGGGTTTTGCGATGGCGGTCGGCATGGCGATTGCCGAACGGCATCTGAACGCCGGCTTCGGTGACGATCTCGTCAATCACCGCACCTGGGTGATCGCAGGCGACGGTTGCCTGATGGAGGGCATCAACCACGAGGCCGTCGGCCTTGCGGGGCATCTGGGCCTCGGCCACCTCAACGTGCTGTGGGACGACAACAGAATCACGATCGACGGCGCTGTGTCGTTGTCGTCGTGCGAGGACATTCTGGGGCGGTACGCGGCCAGTGGCTGGCACGTCGAAAGCTGCGACGGCCATGACCCGATCGATGTGTCGCGCGCGATGGAGGCGGCACTTGCCGATCCACGCCCCAGCCTGATTGCGTGTCATACGATCATCGGCAAGGGCGCACCCAACAAGCAGGGCACATCCGCGACGCATGGTGCCGCACTAGGTGCTGCCGAAGTGGCCGCTGCGCGCGAGATGCTCAACTGGCACTACCCGCCGTTCGAAATTCCTGCTGAAATCAGCGCCGCATGGGAAGCGACAGGCAAGCGTGGTGCCGACGCGCGCGCTGCTTGGGAGGCACGGCTGGCGGCATCGACCGATGGTGCGGAGTTTTCGCGGCGCATGAACGGCGATCTGCCCGCCAATGCCGAAGCGGCTATCAAGGGTTACATCGCCGGTCTGATCGCGAAGCCTGCCAATGTCGCGTCGCGCAAGTCATCCGAAATGGCGCTCGAGGCGATCAATATCGCGATCCCCGAAACCATCGGCGGCTCGGCGGATCTTACCGGTTCGAACAATACCAAAACGTCGTCGACCAAGCCTCTGACCAAGGACGATTATTCCGGTCGCTATGTCTATTACGGCATCCGCGAATTCGGAATGTCGGCGGCGATGAACGGCATGGCGCTACACGGCGGCGTTATCCCCTATGGCGGCACGTTCCTGGTCTTCTCCGATTACTGCCGCAACGCGATCCGCATGTCGGCGCTGCAGCATGCCCGCGTCGCGTACGTGATGACGCATGATTCGATCGGGCTGGGCGAAGATGGTCCGACGCACCAGCCGATCGAGCACGTCATGTCGTTGCGCCTGATCCCGCAGCTCGACGTCTATCGCCCCTGCGACGCCGTCGAGACCGCAGAGTGTTGGGAACTGGCCCTCAAGAAAGCAGACGGTCCCTCGCTGCTCGCGCTCAGCCGCCAGAATTTGGCGCAGGTGCGTACCGACGTCTCGGAAAACTGGAGCGCGCGTGGCGCCTATCGCCTTCGCACCGCCAATGCCGCGCGACGGGTCGTGATGGTCGCGACTGGGTCCGAAGTCGGTCTCGCGATCTCGGTCGCGGACCGTCTCGAACTGCACGGCTTTGGCGCGGACGTGGTTTCGATGCCAAGCTGGGAGCGTTTCGATGCTCAGGCTGCCGACTATCGCGACGACGTACTGCCGCAGGGCGCGCTGCTGGTGTCCATCGAAGCGGGAACAACGATCGGCTGGGAACGCTATGTCGGTCGTGGCGGCCTACGGTTTGGTATCGACACTTTTGGCGCATCCGCGCCGATTGCCGATCTTTATTCACATTTTGGCCTGACAGCGGATGCCATCGCGCCGCAGATCCTGGCTGCACTCGAAGGGAAGTAGAATGACCAAAGTTGCCATCAACGGCTTCGGCCGCATCGGACGCCTTGTGGCGCGCGCGATCCTCGAGCGTCCCGAATGTGGGCTCGAACTCGTCGCGATCAACGATCTGGCCGACGCCAAGTCGAATGCGATGCTGTTCAAGCGCGACAGCGTCCACGGCCCCTATCCCGGCACCGTGACCGCCGACGGCAACGACATCATCATCGACGGCAAGCGCATCCATGTGACCGCAGAGCGCGACCCGGCAAACCTGCCGCACGCTGCGAACAACATCGACATTGCCCTTGAATGCACAGGCTTTTTCACGGATCGTGAATCCGCGCAAAAACACCTCGACGCAGGGGCCAAACGCGTTCTTATCTCTGCCCCGGCCAAAGGGGTCGATCTGACCGTGGTGTTCGGCGTGAACCACGACAAGCTGACCGCCGAGCACACCATCGTGTCGAACGCGTCGTGCACGACCAACTGCCTCGCCCCAGTCGCCAAGGTGCTGAACGACACCGTCGGCATCGAGCGCGGCCTGATGACCACCATCCATGCCTACACCAACGACCAGAAGATCCTTGACCAGATCCACCCCGACATGCGCCGCGCGCGTGCCGCTGGCATGTCGATCATCCCGACGACAACGGGTGCCGCCCGCGCCGTCGGCGAAGTGCTGCCCGAACTCAAGGGCAAGCTCGATGGCTCCGCTGTGCGCGTGCCGACGCCCAACGTCAGCCTTGTCGATCTGACCTTCACGCCGAAGCGCGATACGACAAAGGACGAGATCAACGCGATCCTGAAAGCCGCGTCGGAAAGCGGTCCGCTGAAGGGCATCCTGACCTACACCGATGAGCCTTTGGTCTCGATCGATCTCAATCACAACGCGTCTTCATCGACCGTCGATAGCCTTGAGACGACTGTTCTCGATGGTAAGCTGGTTCGTGTGGTAAGCTGGTACGACAATGAATGGGGTTTCTCGAACCGCATGGTCGACACCGCAGGGGCGATCGGCAAGCTCATCTGATCCATGGGGATACTCGTCGGCATTGCGCGCCACGCGCGTCCGAAAGGGCCGCTGGAAACGGTGCAACAGGCGACCGTCAGCCTTGAGGCGGGCATCGTCGGCGACTACCGGGGCGCCATGCGTCGCGGGCCTTACAAACGTCAGGTGACGGTCCTCGAAAGCGAGGACTGGGATCGGGCCATGGCAGAAGTCGCTCACACGATCCCGTGGGAGGAGCGTCGGGCGAACCTGTTGGTCGAAGGCATCGACTTACCGCAGGTCGCCGGCAAGCGGCTGCGTATCGGGGACGACGTTGTGTTGCAGGTCACGCGCGAAACCGACCCGTGCGAGCGGATGGAAGCTCTGGTGGACGGCCTTCGCGCGGCACTAACCCCCGACTGGCGCGGCGGCGTGTGTACTTTTGTCGTCAGCGGCGGGACAATTGCCGTCGGCGACACAGTTGAAATCGAGGAACCTCAATGATTCCTCGAGACGCTCGACAAGATGCGATTCATCCCGCCGAGGACATGGAGCCGACCGATTAGCGCGGGTCATTCACGACTTGGACGGGACAATCGCTATCTCACGCTTGACGGCATGCGTGGCATCGCCGCCCTCATCGTTGCGATGTATCATTTCGGCGAAAAGCACTCCTGGAAGCTCGTCCCACAAGGCTATCTGGCGGTCGATTTCTTTTTCTTGTTGAGCGGCTTTGTGCTCGCGCATCATTACGGCGGAAAACTTGGAAACGACCTAACCATCAATCGTTTCGTGACGTTGCGGGTGATCAGGCTCTACCCCTTACACTTGCTGGGCCTGATCATCGGGGCGATCGTTTTCCTCGGCCAGACCGGGATGAACGGGGCATCGTTCGATGCGGTGGTGTTGCTCCCGCTGTTTGCTAACGCGCTGATGTTGCCAAGCACGTCCACGCCATTGCTATTCCCGTTCAATGGCGCGCAATGGTCGATCTTCATCGAACTCTTGATCAACCTGATGTTCGCACTGCTCCTTTATAGGATGCGTTCGTCAACGTTGTTGCTTGTCGTGCTGGCTGGCGTGGTCGGCCTCCTTGTCACCGTGGGTATGCCGTTTTTCTTTGATATGGGCTGGGCATGGACCAATCTTCCCGGCGGCCTTTTGCGAGCGTTGTTTGCCTTTCCGACGGGCATGCTGATGTCCCGCCTGATGAGCGGAAAGCCGTGTACGCGATCACCGGTTGCAGCACTGGCCTGTGCTACCCTTTTCGCACTCTTGTTCGCGCCGGTACCACGCGACTTTCAAATCGTCTATGAATTCGCGGTCGTGCTGATCGGCTTCCCTATCGTCGTGCTTGCCGGTGTGCGCTACGAGCCATCCGCATGGCTGAAGAAACCTTTCGGCTTTCTTGGCGACATCTCGTACGCGATATATGCGATTCACCCGCCACTGGCGATTGTGTTGATCGCCCTCGGGATACGCACAGGCGTTGCCGACAATGTCGCACTGCCGCTGTATCTGGTCATCATTTGCGCCATCGCCACGCTTTGCGTTCGCTTTTACGACGCCCCACTGCGGGCTGCACTTAGCCGTTATCTGCATGTTCGACGCACCGCCCACGGGAATTAAGCAGGGCCATCATATATGGCGCAGAAATAAGAGGAATTTGATGAACTCGGTATTCAAGACACTTGACGACATTTCTTCGGTCGTTGGCGACGTGCGCGGCAAGCGCGTTCTGATCCGCGAGGATCTCAACGTGCCGATGGCCGATGACGTTGTCACCGACGACACACGTTTTCGGGCGACCATTCCCACCGTTACCGAACTCGCCGATCGCGGGGCGATCGTGCTGGTTCTCGCCCATTTCGGACGTCCCAAGGGTCCGAGCGCAGACTTGTCGCTGTCGCGTATTACCGATGCCTATTCGGTCGTGCTTGGCCGACCGGTGAAATACATCGACTGGGAGGGTGATAGCGCTGCGGTCGCGGCGCTTGCGCCGGGCGATATCGCGGTTCTCGAAAACACCCGTTTCTTTGGCGGCGAGGAAAAAAACGATCCTGCCGTCGTCGCGCGGTTCGCGGCGCTCGGCGATCTCTACGTCAACGACGCGTTTTCCGCCGCACACCGTGCCCATGCCTCGACAGAAGGCCTCGCCCATGCCCTGCCCGCCTTCGCCGGTCGTGCGATGGAGGCCGAACTCACCGCCCTCGACAAGGCGTTGGGTAATCCCGAGCATCCTGTCGCAGCTGTAGTTGGCGGTGCAAAGGTTTCGACCAAGCTCGCAGTTCTCGAACATCTGGTGAAGCAGGTCGACCATCTGATCATTGGTGGCGGCATGGCCAATACCTTTCTTGCGGCGCGCGGCGTCGATGTCGGCAAGTCGCTATGCGAACACGAACTGGTCGGTACGGTCAACGCGATCTTTGACGCGGCGGACAAGGCGGGCTGCACAATCCACCTGCCCTATGACGTCGTCGTGGCAAAGGAATTCCGTGCCAATCCGCCGACGCGGACCGTCAACGTCCATGAGGTCGAAGCCGACGAAATGATCCTCGACATCGGCCCCGCGGCCGTCGAGGCGCTGGCCGACGTGCTGAAGAACTGCCGTACGCTCGTCTGGAACGGCCCACTCGGTGCGTTCGAAACGCCGCCGTTCGATATGGCCACAGTCGCTCTCGCCCGCACCGCAGCGGCCCTCACCACCGATGGCAGTCTCGTATCGGTGGCCGGTGGTGGCGACACAGTGGCCGCGCTCAACCAAGCGGGAGTTGCCGACGAGTTTACCTTTGTCTCGACGGCCGGCGGCGCCTTCCTCGAATGGATGGAAGGGCGCGAATTGCCGGGCGTGGCTGCACTCACTGCAGGGGCTGACACGTGAGCTTGCTCGCTGTCGCGTTCGCCGGCGACGGCTATCGCGCAACACTCGGCGACGAATGGCTGCAGGGGCGCACCGCATATGGTGGAGCATCGGCAGCGACAGCGCTTATGGCGGTCAAGGCTGCCTATCCCGACTTGCCGCCGCTGCGTTCAGTGCAGATCGCCTTCGTCGGCCCCCTTGCGGGTGATGTCCGTATAAGTCCGACGCTGCTGCGCCGGGGCAAGAACAGCGCGTTCGTTGGATGCGATGTCGTCGGTTCCGATGGCGTCGGCCTGCGCGCACTGTTCCTGTTCATGGCCTCGCGTGACTCGGCGATTTCATATGCCGGTCTCGACGTGCCGCCGCATGATCCGCCCGAGGCAAACCCCGTCGATCCGGATACGCTGCCGCAGGGGTTCCTGAGAAATTTCGATCTGGCTAGTGGCGCAAAGCGTGAGGCGGGGTTTCTGCGCTGGACACGACTGCGGGAACGCGCAGGGATGGATGCCGAAACCGAATTCCTGACCATCGCCGACGCCCTTCCCCCCGCTGCTATGCAGCTTGCCAAAACCTGGGGGCCGATCTCGTCTGCGACATGGCAGATCAACCTGGTCACCGATGCGCCCAGGACGCGCGACGGCTGGTGGCTGCTTTGCGCGGACACGCTCCACGCCGGACATGGCAACTCGAGCCAATCGATGACGATCTGGAACCGCGATGGCGATGCTATCGCCACCGCGACCCAGAGCGTCGCACTGTTCGTCTAGTCGCGCAGATCAGTCCGCGTCGGCGGGACCGTGGCCGTGGCTGCCAGTGAGAGACGCGCCTGCCCCCGAATTGCTGCCCGCGCCTTCCCACCAATATGGGGCTCGTGTCCGCGTACCCGTCACAACCTCGTTCATAGTGGTCGGATCGTAGAGCCGCCCACCCAGCATGACACGATACACCTTGTCGCTGTTGCGGATATCGACCGTCGGATCGGCATCGAGCACGACGAGATCGGCAAGCTTGCCGACCTCGAGCGATCCCACGTCCTTCGCGTAACCAAGCGAGGTCGCGGGCATGATCGTTCCCGCGCGCAATGCCTCGATAGGCGTCCAGTCACCGCGCACGAACGACCATAGCTCCCAATGCGGACCCAGCCCCGCCTGCTGGCCATGTGCACCGATCGACACTTGGATGCCGCGATCAGCCAGCTTCTTGGCTTCGCGCGCACTGGCCGCGTCGACATAGTCCTCCTCGGGAGCGATGACGCGGCGGACATTCTGCGCCTCAAGCAGCGCAGGTGGTGCATGCTTCGAGAGCAGCGGGTGCTTCCATACCTCGGTATGGGCCCGCCAATAAGGGTCACCCGCCGGACCGCCATAGGTCACGACCAGCGTCGGCGTGTAGTTGGTTTTCGTCTGCGTCCACAAGCTGACGAGATCGTCGTAGAAATGCTCGGCAGGGATGTTGTGCTCGACGGTCGAATTGCCGTCCTGGATGAGCGACACGTCCATTGTGTAGAGCGAGCCGCCCTCGGGCACGACCTCCATGCCCTCTGCCTGCGCAGCCGCCACGACCATCTGCCGCTGTTCACGGCGTGGCTGGTTGTAGTTCTTCACGCTGAAAGCACCTTGCGCTTTCAGACGGCGGACATCGCTAAGCGCGTCGTCGTAACTATTGATCTCTGCGTACACTTCTGCTGCCTTGGCACCGTAGATAATTTCCCCGGTCGAGAAGATACGCGGGGAAACCATCTTGCCCGCGCGCTGCATTTCAGCGGCGGGAAATACCTCTGAGGAACGCGACGAGGGATTGTGGATCGTCGTTGCGCCCATCGCCAGATTGACGAGCGATTCCCAGTTCTGCTGCGGGATCACGTCGTCCTCGCCATAGGATCCGTGCGCATGGGCATCGACCAGGCCGGGAATAATGGTCTTGCCGACGACATCGACGGTCTTAGTGCCTGCAGGGATCTGCACAGCGGCACGCGGACCGACCGCGACAATGCGGTCCCCACGGATCAGGATGGTGGCATCATCGATGATCCCGCCATCCTTGTTCGCCATGGTCACGATACGCGCGCCGGTCAGTGCAACCAGTCCGGTCGGCTTGTCTGCCGCGACCTCCATCGACAGCGAAACGCCCGTGCGCGGTGCCACGAATTTCGGCGTGTTCTCGTCGGTCGGTGCGGTCGCGAACAGCGCATCGGTACTGGCGGTGTAGACCGTTGGCCCCAGACTCCAGTGGAGCGCCCGACCGTCGTTGGACCAGTTCAGGAAATCCGCCCCGTCCGCGCTGACACGCGTCGCCGGAAGCGGGCCACCCTTGGGTCCGGTATCGACGCTTTGTGTGCCGGGCAGAAGCGGCATGACGAATGCCTGATAATTCTGGCGAAACGCGACATACTCGCCCGTCGGAGAGACCACGTAATCGTTGACCAGTTCGCCGGTCGCATGAACGCGCTTCGCCTCTCCATTCAGGTCGGTACTGACCAGCTGGCGCTTACCCTTGTCATTGCCGATCATGAACACGCGGTCGTTGGCGGCACCGAATTGAGGCTCCGCCCCGTCCTTCGCCACGCGTACCGGCGAACCACCGCTTGCGGCGACGCGGTAGATACCCGGGTTATCGCTGCCGCGCGCGGCGGTCAGGTAACCGCCCTGCCCGCTTTCGAAAATGACTGTCCGGCCGTCGGGCGAGAACGCAGGGCTTGCGAAATGCCCGCCCGTGCCGGTGATGTCGCGCGCCGAACCGCCTCCGGCAGCGACCGTCCGGACCTTGCCCAGCCCGGCATCGGTCCAGCCGACGAAAGCGATCGAGCGCCCGTCCCGCGACCAGTTCGGCCAAAGCTCCATCTCGGCCTCGTCGCCCTTGACCAGCCGTCGCGCCGCGCCGCCCGCCATCGGTTTGATCCACAGTTTGCCGAGCGTTTCGAACACGACCTGTCGACCATCGGGGGAAACCATGGCCCAGCGCGGCATCTTCGTCTGGACACGGTCGGGCGAAACTTCGACAACCGGGTGTGTCGCGTCGATCACGATGCGCGTGTCATCGATGCGGAAAAGGATGACGCTCGCGGCACTGCCATCCACACCCGCCCGTCGGATCTTGCCGCCCGCCCAGAACACCATCGACTTGCTGTCGGGTGTCCAGGCCATGTTGGGGTAGACGCCGGTAACGGCCCAGGTTTCCTGCACGTCACGGTCGAGCGCATCGTAGATCTTGCGCTGTGCACCCGTGGCGAAATCCTTGACCCACAGGGTCGTCTTGCCATGTTCGCGCCGGACGAACGCAATCGACTTGCCATCGGGTGACGGCGTCGGCCGTACGGACCCCCCGACGCCCGACGCCACCGTCGTCACTTCGCCGGTGGCGATGTCGTACCGCTCGATGTCGAACAGGTCCGTCCGCGAGTTCTGCGCATATTCGAAGATCGGCCCGGGCGTGATGTTGCGGGTGTAATAAACGCCCTTGCCGTCGGGCGCGTAGATGGGCTCGCCCAGTTCTTTCTGCAGCTGTTCGCTGGCACGCTTGACCAGCTGGACGCCGCCGCCACCCGAAACATGGTATAACCAGACTTCGCCGGTCCCCAAAGAGCGTCCGGTCGTGAAATGCTTCTTGGCGATGATGAAGCGCCCGTCGGGGCTCCAGCTCGGCTGGTTGAGCAGGCGGAAGTCTTCCTTCGTCACCTGTCGCTTGTCGCTGCCATCGACGTTCATGACCCAGATATTGTCGCCACCACCACGGTCGGACGTAAAGGCAATGCGTTTGCCGTCGGGCGAAAATCGCGGCTGATGCTCATAGGCCAACCCCTCCGCAATCCGCGTCGGCGTGCCGCCCGCGATGGGCATGGTGTAGATGTCACCCAAAATATCGAAAGCAATCAGGCGGCCGTCACGCGAAACATCGACGTTCATCCAGGTGCCGTTATCGACCGCGATCCGCACCTGGCGCGTTGTCATGCCTGTCGGGGCGTTCACGTTCCACTTGGGCGGTTTCGCGGGAGCAGCAGCAACGGGTGCCTTCGCCGCAGCAGGAGGAAGCAGCGACGCTGCGCGCTGTTCCGGGTTGACCACTTCGTTCTCGGGCGCCTGTGCCCGATCCGCGGGCGGCGGAGGCGCCGTCGACGACTTATCCTGAGCCGATGCCTGACCCGAAAGCAGCAGAACCGCCAATACACCCGTTACCTGATTTCGCATTCGATTCCTCCCGCGCGCACGGCGCAATCATGCAGCTGTCTCTGCAAGCGAAGCCGCTGCTTTGGAAGGGGCATTCGACCAACGACAGCTGGACCTCATTCGCCAAACAAGGTCGGCGAATCTCCCGCCTTCCAGGGCTTCAGACGGACCATGATATCGTGGAACAGTGCCGAGCTCATGTGACGTGCCAGCCAGGCGTGCAGGTTCGCTAGCGGCTGGGCGTCGAACCAGTTTCGGTGGGTTTCGGCAAACTGGCGAACGAATGGCATGATCGCCGCATCGGCCAAGCCCATTGCGTCGCCCGCAAGATTGGATTGCGTGACGAGGCGCGCGTCCAGAGAGCGCAGATAGTCCAACCCTGCGGCACGATGTTCGACGGCGTCGGTACCGTGCCGGTTCGGATATTTATAGCTGTCGAGATGATGCTTGAACGGACCATCATTGGCCGCGATCATCTCCGCGTTGTCGCCGTCGAGCCAGTTGTCGGGATCGTTCCTGCCCAGCGCCCAGCGCATGATGTCCAGACTCTCGTCGAGGACACGTCCATCGGCCACTACCAGAACGGGAACAGTGGCCTTGGGAGATGCGGCAATCATCTCCGCCGGTTTCGCCGACAGTTTTACCTCACGGATTTCGCAACATGTCCGGCTCGAAAGCAGCGAAAGTCGCGCACGCATCGCATAGGGACAACGCCGGAAACTGTAGAGGATCGGCCTAGAGTCCAGAGTAATTGGCTCCGATATGGATTTCGCCGCGTTCGCGCGCCAGCTGTTCCTGCTTGTGGCGTTCGGCATAGCTGGCACGTTGAGCGTCGGTGCGTTCATCATAGCAGGCGTCGCAGCTTACACCTTCAACGTAACGGGGAGACGACAGTCCTTCCTCGTCGATCGGCCTGCGGCATGCGTGGCACAGCTGACGCGTTCCCTGCACCAGGCCATGTCCCACCGTCACACGCTGGTCGAACACGAAACATTCGCCTTCCCAGCGGCTTTGCTCTGCCGGAACCGTCTCCAGATATTTCAGGATGCCGCCCTTCAGGTGATACACCTCATCCAGCCCCTCGGCCTTGAGAAACGCCGTGGACTTCTCACAGCGGATGCCGCCGGTACAGAACATCGCCACTTTGGGCGGTGTCCCCGTCCCCAGCAGCCGTTCGCGTTCGGCACGAAACCAATCCGGAAAATCGCGAAAGGTTTTGGTCTTGGGGTCGATCGCCCCCTCAAAGGTACCGACGGCAACTTCATAGTCGTTGCGCATGTCGATGAGGATCGTCCCCGGCTCGCTGATCAAGGCGTTCCAGTCCTCGGGCGAAACATAGTGCCCGACGTCCGTGAGCGGATCGATATCGGGTTGCCCCATGGTAACGATCTCGGGCTTCACGCGCACTTTCATGCGGTGAAACGGCATGGCACCCGCGCGGGACAATTTGACGTCGAGGTCCGCACAGCCCGGAAGCCGGCGAATATGGCCAAGGACCTGTTCGATCGCGGCGTCGCTACCCGCTATTGTCCCGTTGATCCCCTCGCGCGCGATCAGCAACGTGCCCCTCACCCCCTGTACATCGCAAAGGATTGCCAGGTCGTGTCTGATCGCTTCGCAGTCATCGAACGGCGTGAAGTTATAGAGCGCCGCAACGCAAATGGGCAGGTTGGTATCCGACATCGAGATCAGCGTTAGCTGGCCGCTTCGAGCTTGTCCTGCGTCCGCGTCTCGAAATCGCCGGCATCGTGGCGTTCACGCAACTGGCTGGACAGATCGCCCATCGCGCGATTGACCATGCGACCGCGCTTTACCGCAGACCGATCACCGATCAGGTCGGCCCAGCGCATAAGATTCTTGTATTCATGCGTCTGCAGGAATTCGGCGGCGTCATACGCCAGTCCCTTGGCAACCGCACCATACCACGGCCAGATCGCCATATCGGCAATCGTATAGTCGTTGCCGCCAATATATTCGTTGTCGGCCAGACGGCGGTCTAGCACGTCGAGCTGGCGCTTCACTTCCATCGCGTAGCGATTGATCGGGTATTCCATCTTATAGGGTGCGTAGGCGTAGAAATGCCCGAAGCCGCCCCCCAACATGGGCGCACTCCCCATCTGCCACATCAGCCATGACATGCATTCGGTACGCGCCGGTTGTGTGGTGGGAAGGAACGCGCCGAATTTCTCGGCCAGATAGAACAGGATCGACCCCGATTCGAAAACCCGAATGGGTTCCGGACCGCTGCGGTCCATCAATGCCGGAATTTTCGAGTTCGGATTGACCTCGACGAAACCGCTACCGAACTGGTCGCCTTCGTTGATACGGATCAGCCAGGCGTCATATTCCGCGCCTGCATGTCCCGCCGCGAGGAGCTCCTCGAGCATCACCGTCACCTTCACGCCGTTGGGCGTCGCAAGCGAATAAAGCTGAAGGGGATGCCGTCCGACTGGCAGTTCCTTGTCGTGCGTCGGCCCGGCGATCGGTCGGTTGATGTTGGCGAACTGACCGCCATTTTCCTTGTCCCAGGTCCAGACTTTTGGCGGCACATAGTCGGCGGTATCGGTCATGGCTGAACTCCAGGGCAGGTTTCGTTTCGGAAAGACAACCTAGGAAGCGGCGACCCGAAATACATCCCCGTAGATCAATATGGCGGCGCTCCGGATGCGCGCTGGACACGCGCTGCATTGGTCCACCAGGCGAGATCCTCGGCAAAGCGCGGAAAGGCGTGTTCCAGTGCCGCGCCCCCGTCCCCAACCGGTTCCGACGCCTCGTTGAGCGCCTTGCCGATCCCGCTAACAGCAATCGTCGTGGATGTGACAACCATTCCCATTTCCGAAAGCGTACCATGCCATGCGACCGCCGATCGCGCACCGGCGAACCGCCCGGCCGAGTAGCTGGCGATTGCCGCCGGTCGCCAGAACCATTCCTCGAGAAAATGGTCGGTGAGGTTCTTCAGCCCCGGCTGTATGCCCCAATTATATTCGCCGGCGACAAACACGAACGCATCGGCTGTCCGGATTTTTTCGGCCAGCGTCTCGAGCGCGTCCGGAGCGGACCCCTTGGGATATTCCTTGTACATCCGGTCGAGCATCGGAAGGCCGACAGCTTTCGCGTCAATCAGTTCGGGACTGGCACCACGCATCTTGAACGCGTTGACGAGATAGTTGGCGAGGCGGATGCCCTGCCGGTCCGATCGGTACGAACCATAAAAGATCAAAATGCGGTCGCTCATGATCCAGATTACTGCCCGTCGCCAAAGGCGCAAAACAAAATCTGGTGCAGGCAGTGGGAATCGAACCCACGCTCCTTGCGCAACCGGATTTTGAGTGGGGTGATGCTACATTAAGTAATTGAAATTAAACGATAAAATATCAAAAAACGGATTTTTGTGTAAGGTTTTGTGTAAGTGTGTAAGACATGTGTAAGGGTTTCCCACAAATAGTTGGGCGCGACTGACGTTGCTGGAATGAGGTTAGTCGGTGCCGCTACGGTAGTCCAGATTTCATCGTCTGGGTTTTGGTCTATTCGGCTTGTCCGCAGCCCTTCCCTTCCCGCAATTTGAGTTCGGTGCGGACTGTTGCGTCGGCTGCATCGGGAGCCCCCCGGCGTCACGACGAGCTCCCCGATTTTTCAGGGCTTAAGGCAGCCGAAACCTGACAAAACGAGACTCAAGCACCGCGCGCCCCGGTTGGCGGCACTGGTCAGCGGAGGCCATCAAACGCTCCAGTCTTCGACCTTGAGGATATCAATCATTGAAAGCGCCTGATCGGCGCTGACAAGCGTGGCATCGAGCGCCAGCGCATGGGCCGCAATCATTAGATCGAGCGGGGCGATCGTGACGCCCTTGGCTTCAAGCGCGGCGCGCAGGGTTCCGTAATGCGGCGCAATGGCATCGCTCCAAGGCAGAACATCTGCATAACGCATGAACTCGCGCACCAGCTTGGCTAGTGTCATCGCTTCCGGGCGCTTCGCCAGACCGTAATGCATCTCACCGGCTGTAACTGGGGAAATTGCTAGTGCTGAAAGCGGCACCGATGCGGCGCGCGCGCAAATTGGCTCGCGCTGTCGCAAGATCGCGCTGGCCGCGTTGGTGTCGAGCAAATAGCGCCCTATTTGCGCCGAACTCACGCCTCATCCTTATCCTCGGACGGCTAACCCTCGAAGGGGTCGCGATCCTGCGCCGGTGTCCGCCGCTCATCGTTCCCGAGAAAGTCGTCGGGAATATCGGCCTTCAGTTTTCGTGCAAGGGCGAAAAACGCGGCAAGGCTCTCCGGCTTGGCTCTTGCCGTTCTGAAATAGCTTGGCGGTTTGACCCATGGCGAAAGC
>JBDUBD010000123.1:0-7061 GCA_040004295.1 Sphingomonadales bacterium
CGAAGAAGTTCATCGCCCCGATCATCGCCAGCGCCAGTGCCGGTGTCGGCACCAGTGGAAAGCCGATCGTGAGCGGCACCAGCGCGACGAACCCGACCAGCGCCACCAGCAGATTGCCGCGCGGGAAACCGAGCCGGTGCAGCCAGCTCGCGCAGAAGCCGCCGGCCAGCGCGCCGGTCGTCCCGCAGAAGAACACGACCAGCCCATAGCGCGCGCCGATCTCGGCGATCGACCAGCCGAATTTTCGTCCGAAAAAGGCGGGAATCCACGCGCCCGTACCGTTGCCGACAAGGATCATCATTGCGAAGCCGAGGCCGATCCCGAAATAGGCCGCCTTGCGTGAAAGGACATGCGCGAACAGGATTTTGAGCGGAACGGAGCCGGTATCCGATACCAATCCGCGGCGCGCGGGCTCGCGGATCGCCAATACCAGCAGCGACAGCAGCAAGCCTGGTATGCCGAGCGCCAGGAAAACCACATGCCACCCCTTGATCGTCCCGATCACGGGAAGGGCGATCAGGCTTTCCGGTGGGAGTATGCCTGCGACAAGTCCGCCGATGAGCAGCGCCAGCGCACCGCCCAGATACACCCCCATCTGATATACGCCCATCGCCGAGGCGAGGCGTTCGCGCGGGAAATAATCGGCCAGCAGCGAATAGGCCGAAGGGCTGAACCCCGCCTCACCAGCGCCGACGCCCACCCGCGCCACGAACAAGGTGCCGAAGGATCGGGCGAGACCGCATGCTGCGGTCGCCAGGCTCCACACGAAAACCGAAGCGGCAATGATGTTGCGCCGATTGGACCGATCGGCCAGCCGCGCCACCGGGATGCCGATGCCAACATAGAAGAGCGTGAAGCTCAATCCGTACAACAGGCTCATCGCCGTATCGGAGGCGTGCAGGTCGTGCTTGATCGGCTGAACCAGCAGCGCGAGCGCCTGCCGGTCGACGAACGCCAGCGTGTTCGCAAGCATCAGTACGATCGCGACGAACCAGGCGGTGCGCGCGGGGGGCCAGGCCGGCTCATGTTCGGGAACGGGGGTCAATGATCGTCCTTCGCAACGACATCCTGAAGTACCGTTCGGCGCTGGAAGCGGGGTGCTGCCTCACCGAGCGGTGGATTGCTGAACCGGCGGGCCTCGCGCCACCACAGCGCCTGCATCTCGGCGAGCTTTCCCGGCAAGGCGCGCGAAAGGTCATGCGCTTCGGCGGGATCTTTCGACAGGTCGAACAATTCCCATGTGTCTGTCGCGAAATCGCTGCCGATGCGGTGCATCGCGACGGCGCGCCAGCTGCCCGAGGTAATCGCCCGATTGCCGCGCAATTCGAAGAACTGGACCGTCCGTGATTCGCGCGCGGCACCGGACGAGAGGCTGGCGCGGAAACTGCGGCCGGCGACCGGAATCTGCCTGGTTCCCCCAACCGTCTTCGCAAAGCGCGTGCCGGCCGCATCCAGCAGCATCGGCGCGATGTCGACCGTATCGACATATTGATGACGGATCGCACCGCCGTCATGGATCACCCGAGGCCAGGAAATGATCAGAGGCGTGCGCACGCCACCGAGATAGGGCCAAACCTTGTAACGGCGAAACGGACTCACGCCGGCCATCGCCCAGGGCCGCTGATATTCAGCCTGGGTCTTGTCGGTGCCCAGTTCCGACAGTCGCGCCTTCATCTGGGCAATGCTCGGCTGGTTCGGTTTGTACATGCCCTCGAACGACCCGGTTTGTCCGGCTTCACTGGCCGCGCCATTGTCGGAAAGCAGCACGATCAGCGTATTGTCATATTGACCGCGCTGCTTGAGCGCCGCCACGAGCCGGCCGATCTGCGCATCGGCATGTTCGATAAAGCCGGCATAGACGGCCATGAAACGGGCGAAGACGAGCTTCTCGTCGTCGGTCAGGCTCGCCCAGGCACGGTCGCCGGGATTGGCCGGCGGCAGCACGGTGTTCGACGGAATCAGCCCCTTCGCCTTCAGTCGCTCGAACCGTTCCAGCCGGATCGCATCCCAGCCCTTTTCGTACACGCCGGCATAATGGTCGCTCCAGGCGGTCGGGACCTGGATCGGCGCATGAGCGGCGCCGAGCGCGAGATAGACGAAGTTCGGTCGCGTGGTATCGCCGAACGACTCGATCGCATGGTCGATCAGGTCCTCGGAAAGATGATAGCCAGGCCTGTCCGGCTTTGGCAGCGGTTGATTACCCTGAATCAGCGCCGGATGATATTGGTCGGTCCAGCCTGCGATGAAGCCGTAATAATCGTCAAAGCCGCGGTGCAGCGGCCATGAGGCGTTCTTGCCGGGCGAGCCGTCCTCAAATTCCGGTGCCAGGTGCCATTTGCCGATCGCATGTGTCGCATAGCCGGCGCTCTGCAGCGCCTGTGCGAGGGTCTGTGCGTTTCCGGGCAGCTCGTCGCGATTCTTGGTCATGTTCGTCGGATCGGGATGCTCGGCGGGAAGGTCGGCCATACGCACCGTCTGGTTGTTGCGCCCGGTGAGCAGCGCGGCGCGTGTCGCGGTACACACGGCCTTGCTGTCGAAACGGTTGTAGCGCAGCCCGTCACGTGCCAGCGCATCGATGTTGGGCGTGCGGATCTCGGAACCAAACGCTCCGAGATCCGAAAAGCCGACATCGTCCAGCACGATGAGGACGATATTGGGGCGTTGCGCCGGTGCGGGGCGCGATGACCCATTTGTGCCGGCGCGGGCCGGCACCTCCCCGATCGGGGATAGCATCATCGTTCCTGCGGCCAGGGCCGCCAGACTGCGCTTCACCATCTCACTTTCTCGATTCAGCCGTAGCGTTACAGAAAATTCTAGAACCGAACGCCGAACGTTGCTCCAAAATACCGATCGGCATCCTTGTTGTAGGTCGCTGTCAGGTCGAAAGGTCGCGCGGCCGTCGCCAGCAACGAATTATGGCTCACGCTGGTGTAATAGTTCACGTCAAACAGGTTCTTGACGAACAGTGACATGGTGTATCGCTTGTCGATGGTGCGAAGCCCGATCGTGGCATCCACCAGCGTATAGGCTTCCTGGACCAGCAGGGGATCCTGCTCGATCGCGAACTGCTGCTTGCCCTGGAAATTGACGCCCACCTGGATGAAGCTGGCCAGCGTATTGCTGATCTCCTGCTCCCAACGCGGGGCGACGCTGATCCGAATCTGGGGCGAAGCCGGCAGGGTGGAATCGCGCAGGTTCTGTTGCGGCGTGGCACCTGCGGCCGTGCGGTAGCACATGTTTACCGGTGTGCCGGTCATAACCGGTGCCGCCGCTTGCAGCTGCAACGGGCAATTCAGGCCATCAATATTCACCGTAGAATCGGTATAGGTGAACGATGCATCGACCGTGAAGTTACGGCTCGCGCGCAATGTGGCTTCGACTTCCACCCCCTGCGATCGCGACGTACCCGCATTGGTGGCAACGAATGAGGTCACGCCGCTGATCGGGTCGCTGCGATTGGCTTGCACCTGCAAGTTCGTATATTCCGAACGGAACACGGCGACCGCCATGCTCAGCGTGCCATCCGAAGTGCGTCCCTTCAAGCCCAGCTCATAGGCATTGACGTTTTCCGGGCGGAGGGTGCTCTGTGTAGTGAAATTGGTCGCCGCCTCCATGTTGTACCCGAGACCCTTATAGCCGCGCGTGTAGGTGGCATAGGTTTGCAGGTTGCGGCTGAACTCGTATTGCAGTCCGACCTTGCCGGTGACGGCAGTATCGTGATCGGACAGCGTACCGCTGCCGGTAGGAACACCTGGGAGCAGGGTATCGCCTGCGACCACCGTGCCGAGCTGAACGCCGTAATTTGTGCCGTCTTCATACTGAACACGCAGACCGCCCAGCAGCTTCAACCCGCCGACGATGCGATACTCTGCCTGGCCGAATGCCGCGATGCTGTTGGTCTTCAGCTCGGCGAAACTCGATGACGACTGATAGGTCGGGGCAGCGCAGACCTGACCGATTACGCCGGTGGCGCACAAGGCCCGCCGCCGGGAGAACGGACGTTTTATATCCGCGTTGCTGTAGAATATCCCGGCAACATAGGTCAGGTCACGATTGCCTTTCGAACCTAGGCGAAGCTCCTGCGAGAATTGCGAAAGATCGAGAATGCCCTGGTTGAAGTTCCAAGAAGCGTAGGCGGCACCCGTGCCGACGAAGCGGACGGGATCCGAATTGATCCTGTCGATCGGCTGGTTCACCTTGAGATAATAGTCCTGATAGGCCGTGATCGATGTCAGTGTCGCAAATCCCAGATCCCAGTCCGCCTGAAGCGAAAAGGTCTTCTGATCACTGTCGGCGTAGGTGAGCGTGTCTTCCGAAACCAGCCGGTTGGTTGGCGATGCGACCACCGGTGCCTCAAGCTGCGCGACGACCGGATTGTCCACTCGGATCGACGAGGATATGCAGCAATCCGTATTGGTCTTGCGATATTCGGCGCTCAGAAGGAGATTGAGATTGTCCGTGGCTTCCCATTCCAGCTTGCCGCGCACGCCCCAACTCTTCTGCCCGTTCACCCGCCGCCCGAGCGTCGTGTTGTAGGTGATGCCAGGCACGTCGTTGTAGAAGCCGGTGAGCCGGGCGCGCAGCGTATCGGACAGGGGGCCGGAGATCGTTCCCTTCGCGCGATATTCTCCCTGCTCGGCAATCGTACTTTCGACCCGCCCTTCAAAGTCGCGCGAGGGCCGCGCCGTCACGATGCTGATCACGCCGGCGCTCGCATTCTTGCCGAACAGGGTTCCTTGCGGACCACGCAACACTTCGACGCGTTCGATATCCGCCAGATCGGCAAACCCCTGAGCCTGACGCGCCAGCACGACACCATCAATCACCACTGACACTGATGATTCCACACCCTGCCCGAACAAGGCGGTGCCGACGCCGCGAATTCTGAGCGTTGTATTCGTCGCGTTGGGCCCCTGCTGGAATGTGAGTGACGGGATGGCCTGGGTCAGTGTGCTCGTGTCGCTCACCTGGCGATTGGCCAACGCGTCGCCGGTGACCGCGGTTACGGCGAGCGGCACGTCCTGCAGGCGCTCGCTGCGCTTCTGGGCGGTGACGATGATATCGCCGGTCTGCGGGGCTTCCGGGGCGTCCGTCGCCGCATTGGTCGATACCGGCTTGCTCGCCGGGGCGGCTCCGCCCGCAGCTGGCGATGCCTGTTGCGCGAGTGCCGGCGTCGCGAGGGCGAGCGCGATCGCCAGTGTGCTGGCGGTGCCGGACAGGCGAATGAAAGGATGAAGATCGGTCATGGTTTTCGTTTCCCTACTTGCCGGCCGAGCGGCAGCTACATTCGGGAAAGGCGTGCAGCCTTGACACGCTGATCCTCCCCAATACCTCCGATCTGTGTCGGTTGTAGCGCTACATGATAGATGATCCAGAGCCTGTCAATCTGGTTTTTCGTAGCGCTACAGGTTCGAATGCGCTTTAAAGTGTGCCATGAGCAGCCGCACGACATCCAGACGATCCAGCAGCGCCGTGACCATGCACGCCGTTGCCGCCCATGCCGGCGTCTCGCCGATGTCGGTGTCCAATGTGATCAACGGCCGTCGCGTTTTGCCGCACACCCGTGAGGCCGTGCTGCGCGCGATCGCCGATCTCGACTACAAGCCCAATGCCGCGGCACGGGCGCTGGCGAGCGCATCGCCGGTGCGCATCGGGTTGCTCTACAACAGCCCCGAAAGCGCGTTCGTCAGCGCGCTGCTGGTGGGTGCCCTCGACGCGGCGACGCGCTTCGGCGCGCAATTGTTGATCCACAGGTTCGAGGAAAAGCGCCCGCTCGCCGACATCCTGTTCGACATGGTCGCGGGCGGCGCGAACGCCCTTATCCTGCCGGCCCCCTATTGCGAGGCCGCCAGCGGAACCGGCCTGGTCGAACGGCTGAAAGTGCCGCTGATCGCGCTGTGCTCGGGCAGTGAATTGTCCGATATGTCCTCGATCCGCGTCGATGACATTGCCGCCGCCCGCGAGATGACCAATTATCTGATCGGCCTTGGCCATCGCCGCATCGGCTTCGTGCGCGGGGCGCAAAATCATATCATCAGCAGGACACGCTTCGAGGGCTATCGTCTCGCACTGCTCGAACATGACCTGGAGCTCGATCCCGACCTTGTCGTGGACGGCGATCTCACTTTCGATTCGGGTCTGGTAGCGACGGAGCAGCTTCTGGCGCTGCAGCGACCGCCGACCGCGATCTTCGCGAGCAACGACGACATGGCCGCGGCGGTGGTCTCGGTCGCCCATCGTCGGGATATTCGTGTGCCCGACCAGCTTTCCGTCGCGGGCTTCGACGACAGTCCGATTTCCCGGAAGATCTGGCCCGCCCTCACGACGATCCGGCAGCCGATTGTCGATATGACCGCGATCGCCGTCGAATCGGTGATCGAGATGCTCGGCAATCCCACCAGCCAGGCGCTGGTGAGGCCCTTTACCTCTTATGTCGATTATTCTCTCGTGATCCGAAGCTCCACCAGCGCGCCTGAACCACGTAACGTTGACTGAACGATGGCCCGACGGGGTGGTGTCAGTCGGATGCGAACTCGTCTCTCCACGATGGAGATCGGTCTTTGATGTTGGGAGGTTAGGCGGCGATTTGACGCCATTCGGCAAGCGCCGCTGAACGGCGCTCCTTGTAGGTCTGGCGATCGACGATGTGGCGTTCCGAAGCAAAATGGTTGGGGACGTTGGCATGGACCGAGGCGAACTTTTGCAACGACTTCATTCGCCGGAATCTGAGCATCGCCCGCTCCCGTCGTCGGAACGGAAGATGACTGTTCTCCGCCCTGTTGTTGGCGTGTCGGCCGACCTCTTGCTTCTGCTCGTTACCCAAGTCGGTCATCGCCGCACGGTAAGATTTGAGACCGTCGGTAACGATCGCGTCTGGTGAACCGTGGCGCTTCAGTGCCTTCTTCATGAAGGTAAGCGCGGCATCCTTATCCCTGGTCTTTGTAATGAAGCTCTCGAGGATCTCACCTTCGTGATCGACCGCGCGCCACAGGTAAACCATCTCGCCGTTTAGGTGTTTAGTCCCGGCATTTGATGGATCGGATCGATTGTGAACCGTTCGG
>JBDUBD010000124.1:0-6975 GCA_040004295.1 Sphingomonadales bacterium
AGATAATTCAACATCAGACACGGGAGTACCACCCACAGCCATGCGATGCCGATCGGCTTGCGCCCGAAATGCCCCATGTCTGCGTACAGGGCCTCTGCGCCCGTCACGGCGAGGACGATCGATCCCAGCGCCAGAAAGGCCAGCATCGGGTCGTTCTCGAAAAACATGAACGCATAATAAGGCGACAATGCGTAAAGAACGTCGGGTCGCTGAACCAGCTGGATCACGCCGAGGACCGCGAGGGTGGCAAAATAGACCATCACGATCGGCCCGAAATAGCGGCTGATCGTCTCGGTCCCGCGCGATTGGACCATGAACAATCCGACTAGAATCCCGACGGAAATCGGCAGGACGAGCGGCGTGAACCGCGCCTCGACGACGGTCAGACCCTCCACGGCCGACAGCACCGACATTGCCGGGGTGATCATGGCGTCGCCGAAGAATAGCGCGGTCGCCGTAACCGCCAGCATCACCAGCAGCCCGGACCGCTTGCCGCCACCGGTCTTGCGCGTGATCAGCGCGAGCAGCGCCATGCTGCCGCCCTCGCCCTTATTGTCGGCACGCGTGACCAGCATGACGTATTTGAATGTCACGATGATCATCAACGACCAGAAAACGAGGCTCAGCACGCCGAAGACGTGGAGCATGTCGACCGGCAGCGGATGATGACCGCGAAAGGTTTCCTTCAGCGCATAGAGCGGCGATGTTCCGATATCACCGAAAACCACCCCGATCGCACCGAGCGCTAATTTGGGAAGGCTGCCGCCTATGTGATGACCGTGTTCGGACTCGCCGTCGTCCAGACCTGGTGTTGTCACAGATTCGCTTGACATGGATGGGCGGACCCAGCCTCTCTGCCTGAAGCCGACCCAGCGTCGGACGCGCGCCCCTATCACTGCCTATGACCCCACGCAATCGAGACAACGCATGACGCGTGTCCCGGAGCGCATCCAACAATTTTATTCTTCTGCCGCCAAGGTAAGACGCAATATGCATCGAAGGCCGCAATCGCGCAGGCGGTGAAGAATGCGCGCTTGGTGATCGGCGCCGTGCTCGTGCCCGGCGCAGCTGCACCGAAACTGGTCACACGCGAGATGGTCAAGACGATGAAGCGCGGGTCGGTGCTGGTGGATGTTTCCATCGACCAGGGCGGGTGTTTCGAGACCAGCCATGCGACGACGCATGAAGACCCCGTGTTCGAGGTCGACGGCGTGATCCATTACTGCGTCGCCAACATGCCCGGCGCGGTCGCCCGGACGTCGGCGTTCGCGCTCAACAATGGGACCCTGCCGTTTGCGCTAAAGCTCGCCAACATGGGTGCCGAAGCAGCAATGGCCGCCGATCCGCATCTGGCCGCGGGGCTGAACGTGATGGGCGGGCATATCCGGCACAAGGCGGTTGCGGACGCACTGGGTTTACCGTTCGTAGCCTGAGGCGTTCAATCGTCATCCCGCGAAGGCGGAGATATGGCTCCTAACCGGCAGCGGGTTGGCTTCCGTCTCTTACTGGTAAAGCGAACATTGGTTAGGGTAGCCAGCAAGCGTGGAGATTGAACATGCAAACACCGTTTCTGCCCGGATTGCGTTACCTCGCGGAGGGGGGTCAGGAGACTGAGCTTATGTATGGGTACGGTTTCGATCTGCCCGAATTCGCGCTCTTTCCGCTGCTCGACAACCCGGCCGCGGTGGCCCGCCTCACCTTGATGTACCAGGCGGTTCTCGATGTCGCAGTTCGCCACCGGATGGGCATTTTCCTGGGTGGGCTGGATTACCGCGCAAGTCCCGACTGGGCCGGGCGGCTGGGTTTCGGCCCTGCCGAGCTGGCTGATTATCAGCATCGGTCGATTGCATTCCTCAGGGATGTCGCCAAACCCTACCGAAGCCGATTGCCGCACATTCTGATCAGCGGTGCGGTTGGCCCGCAGGGCGACGCCTATCAACGCAATCAGGCTGTCACCCAAGCGTCGGCCGAGGCCTATCACGCAACCCAGATCGAAAATCTGGCCCTGTCCGGCGTCGATCTTGTGCAGGCGATGACGTTGACCAGCGCCGACGAAGCCATCGGCTTAATCCGCGCCGCACGGGCTCGCGAACTTCCCGTTGTGGTGTCGTTTATGCTCGACGGGGCAAAATCGGGAGAGGGGTACACGAGCTTTCGCGAAACCATCGAGCAAGTCGATGCGGAAACCGACGCTTATGCGCTGTTCTACGGTATCAACTGTTCGCATCCCAAAGAGTTCGGGCCTTTACTTGCGCCTGACGGCGACTGGCTGAACCGCATAGGCCTTCTCCGCCCAAATGCTTCGGCCAAGGACAAGGTCGAACTCTGCCAGATCGGCCATCTGGAACGTGGCGATCCGGTCGAGTTGGGGCAGGAAATGGGGCAACTTGCGAGGAGCATGCCCCACGTGTCGGTCTGGGGAGGCTGCTGCGGGACTTGGGATGACCATCTTGAGCTGATCGCCCGAGCAGTCCAGCAACCTTCGGGCTAGCGTTGGTCTGGAAGTCCGCGACTGGATCGGTAGCCGACCGTCCGATCACCGTCACCCCGGGGCTTGACCCGGGCCACGCTTTTCCCAGGCATAGACGATGGAGCGCGAGCGGCAGGGTGGTGGGTGTACGTCATGGCCGATCGCTATCGCGGCACAGGGTATGTCGGGGTGACGAAAGGGGTGCGTTAAGCCCGGTACACGCTAACATGCGGAGGTGAGTCGTTTCTCCCCTCAGTTCATGGACGAATTGCGCGCGCGCACGTCGCTGTCTGCCCTTGTCGGGCAGACGGTAAAGCTGACGCGCGCGGGGCGTGAGTGGAAGGCATGCTGCCCCTTTCACCACGAAAAATCGCCTAGCTTTTACGTCAACGACGACAAGGGGTTCTATCATTGCATGGCCGGCGAAACAGTGGTCGTCACGCGTGACGGCCGCAAACCGATCGCTGTTTTGGCCGGAAAGCACGTCGAGATACTCAGCCGTAACGGCCAGTGGATCACCTCACGCTTCGACGAGTTCGGCGAACAAAAGCTGTGGAAGATCACGCTGAGCCGGAATGGCATCGCCAAGGAAATCCATGCCACATCGGGCCATCGATGGTTCGTCAATGATCGCCGGTCGGAGTATCTGACGACTGACTTGAAACCGGGACACGCATTGCAATCATGCCTCCCCGAACCTTGCAAGGATTGGACGCTCGATCCGGAAGGTGTTCGCCACGGGATTATGTTTGGTGACGGTACGATGTACAAAGGTATTTATGGTACACTGAACCTTCACGGCGATAAGGATGCGGAACTTCGCCACTGGTTCCCCGGGCAGCAGCATCATGTCCATGAACGCACGAATGGCGCGCTCTATCTGAGGATTTATGGAGGGCGTACCTTCTCGCACATGAAAGCTTTGCCCGCCGATACGGTATCGGATGGCTATCTTCTGGGATTTCTGGCCGGCTATCTGGCCGCCGATGGTCATGTCGCCAAAGATGGCACGGTCATGCTCAACTCCGCGAACGCAGATACATTGGAAGCTATCCGCGACATTGCGACGCGTCTGGGCCTTGCCACCTATGGGCGAACAACATTGTTGCGCAAAGGCTATGGTGCAGGGGTTAGCGCACTTCACCGCATTCATTTTGTTCCCTCGACTTTGTCCGGTGAAATATTCCTGCTGAAAAAGGCGCGGGATCGATTCAATAACCACGGCAAACGGTTCGATCGGCTACGATGGGTTGTGAAGTCGGTCGCACCAACCGACCGTTTCGAGACTGTCTATTGCGCCGTAGTTCCCGGCGAACACGCCTTTACGCTCGACGACAATATCCTGACGGGAAACTGCTTCGGCTGTTCAGCCCATGGCGACGTCATCCGCTGGATGACCGACGCGCGTGGACTTGCCTTCGTCGATGCGGTCAAGGAACTCGCGGACACGGCGGGCATCCCCCTTCCCGCGCCCGATCCGCAATCGTCGGAGCGCGAGGCACGCGCATCGAAGCAACATGACGTTATGGCGGCTGCGGCCGAGTGGTTTACCGCGCAGCTTCACGCCGATGTGGGTTCGGAAGCGCGGACCTATCTTGCCGGACGTGGCATCAAGCCATCGACCATCGACGCCTTCGGAATGGGCTTCGCCCCCGACCGGCGCGACGGGATAAAGGCGGCACTGGCCCGTTTCGGCGATGCCGAGCTCATCGAGGCGGGACTGCTGATCTCGGTCGAAGAAAAAACGCCGTATGATCGTTTCCGCGGGCGCCTGATGATCCCGATCCGCGATCCGCGCGGACGCGTGATCGCGTTCGGCGGGCGCATTCTGGGGACCGGCGAGCCCAAATATCTCAACTCGCCGGATACGCCGCTCTTCGACAAGGGGCGCACACTCTATAATCTCGACCGTGCGGCCCCCGCCGCGCGCAAGACCGGGCGGCTGGTCGTGGTCGAAGGCTATCTCGACGTCATCGCGCTGGCACAGGCGGGGATCGGTGAGGCCGTGGCGCCGCTCGGCACCGCGTTGACCGAGGCGCAGCTCGAACGGCTGTGGCGCGTGGTCGATGTGCCGGTGCTGTGTTTCGATGGCGACAGTGCGGGTCGCAAGGCTGCCGTGCGCGCTGTCGAACGGTCGCTGCCGCTCATCGCCCCGGGACGCTCGCTGTCGATCGCGATGTTGCCGCAGGGACAGGATCCCGACGATCTCGTGAAGAGCGGTGGCAGCGCGGCTTTCGAGCGCGTGATGGACGAGGCGCAGCCGCTGGTAGACCTGCTGTGGTCGCACGAGATGGCCGCCATTCCCCTGCGCACACCCGAAGCGCGCGCAGGGTTCAAACGTCGCATCGACGAGCGCGTTTCGACGATCGTCGACGCAGATGTGCGCGATCATTATCGGGCCGAGTTCCGCCAGCGTTACGACGCAGCCTTCTTTGCACCACGCACACAGCGCGCCCAATCGACGCGTCGCATAGCCGGCAAGAAATTTACGTTCGCGCCTCCGATTGCCCCTCCTGGCGAGCGTGTCCGGTCGATCGGCGGCGGTGGCGTCGGCAGCGTCTATACCCGCGCCATCATGGTGGGCCTTATCCGCCACCCCGCGATGATTTCGACATGCGCAGAGGCGCTGTCGATGCTCGCGATCGACGATCCCGCGATCGACCGGCTGCGCACGGCGATGCTCGAAGCGGTTTTTGAGGGGCCGGTCGTTGATTCGGAACGGATCGACACCATATCCGCAGAAGTTGGGCTAAGTGTGCTCGTCGCCGACCTCCGGCGTTCGAACGGGCTTGCCTTTTCGTTCACACGCGGCGAAGCGGACCCGCTGGTCGCGCGCAGGGATCTGGCTATGGCAATCGAGGCGCTCGCATCGCGGCCCGAACTCGATGCCGCGCTGGAGGCTGTGACGGTACGCCAGATGATGGGGGCCGATGCGGATGGATATGCGGAACAGCAGCGCCTGCGAATGGCACTAGCGCAAGCCGATCAGGCCATTGCGGCGTTGACGGTGGACCAAGACGAATGACAGGGATTGAGTTCTAGATGGCGAAAACGAACGTTGCTGAAGCGCCCGAGGCAGCCCAGGAAGCCGGCGATGCGCCGCTGATCGACCTGAACGATGCCGAGCTGAAAAAGCTCATCGCGCGTGCGAAGAAGCGCGGATATATCACTTATGATGCTCTGAATTCTGCCCTGCCGCAGGATCAGATGACGTCCGAGCAGATCGAAGACGTGATGTCGGCGCTCAACGAAATGGGCGTCAACGTTGTCGAGAACGACGAAGCCGGCGAGGACGGCGACGAGCAGCAGGCGGACGATGACGAGGTCGAGGCCGTCGATGGGTCCGATTCGGGTCACGTTGCCGAAAAGGTCACCAAGATCACCGACCGCACCGACGACCCGGTGCGCATGTATCTGCGCGAAATGGGCGCGGTCGAACTGCTCAGCCGCGAAGGCGAAATCGCCATCGCCAAGCGGATCGAGGCCGGCCGCGACACGATGATTCTGGGGCTGTGCGAATCGCCCATCACGTTCCACGCCATCATCGGCTGGTCGGATGCGCTGAACGCCGGCACGATGCAGCTGCGTGAGATCCTCGATCTCGACGCGATGCTGTCGAAGGATCCCGCGCCCGAAAATCTCACTGACGACGATGAGGGCGAAGACGGCGAGATTTCGGAAAAGAACGCCGGTCCCAGCTTCAAGGAAGAAGAGGACACGCCCGACGAGGTCGTGGCGAGCGAAGACGAGCACGACGAGGATTCGCTCACCGAACGCCGCACCCAGCCGCAGGCCGAGGACGACGATGAGGACAACACCCTGTCGCTCGCCGCGATGGAAGAATTGCTGAAGCCGTCTGCGCTCGAAAAGTTCGCGACGATCACGCAGCTCTACAAGAAGTTCTCGAAGGTTCAGCAGGCGCGCATCGACGCGCTCGGCCTCGGCAATGATTTCCCCGCCGCCGAGGAAAAAAAGTACCACAAGCTGCGCGAAGACCTGACCGCGCAGGTCGAAAGCGTGCAGTTCCACAACGCCAAGATCGAATATCTCGTCGATCAGCTCTACAGCTTCAACCGTCGCCTGACCGCGCTGGGTGGCCAGATGCTCCGCCTCGCCGAGCGTCACAAAGTGCCGCGCAAGGCGTTCCTCGACAGCTATATGGGCCATGAGCTCGACGAAACCTGGCTCGACAGCGTCAAGACGACCGACAAGAAATGGGCCGCCTTCGTCACCAACGAGGCCGAAGCGGTCGAGCGCATCCGCAACGAGATCAGCGAAATCAGCCAGGCGACCGGCATGTCGCTCAGCGAGTTCCGCCGCATCGTCAACATGGTGCAAAAGGCCGAACGCGAAGCCCGCATCGCCAAGAAGGAAATGGTCGAGGCGAACCTGCGCCTCGTCATCTCGATCGCCAAGAAATACACCAACCGCGGCCTGCAGTTCCTCGACCTCATCCAGGAGGGCAACATCGGCCTGATGAAGGCGGTCGACAAGTTCGAGTACCG
>JBDUBD010000037.1:0-23065 GCA_040004295.1 Sphingomonadales bacterium
AACTGGATGATCCCGGGCAAGATGATCAAGGGCATGGGCGGCGCGATGGACCTGGTTGCGGGCGTGAAGCGCATCATCGTCGTGATGGAGCATAATTCGAAGGACGGCGGCGCGAAGTTTATCCCGGCGTGCACCCTGCCGCTGACCGGCAGGAACGTCGTCGATATGATCATAACCGATCTTGCGGTGTTTCAGCGGCCCGACCACAATTCGCCGTTCAAGCTGATCGAAATGGCGCCCGGCGTCACCGCCGACGAGATCGCGGCCAAGACGACGGCGCATTATCTGGCGTGACCTACACGCTGATCACGGCGAACCGGAATTATTCGAGCTGGAGCCTGCGTCCGTGGTTGCTTCTGCGCATGCTGGGCGTGGAATTCATCGACCGGTTCGAACCCTTTGCTGCGCAGGATAACCGCGCGGCATTCCGCAAGTTCTCGCCGTCGGGCACCGTCCCTGTCCTGATCGACGGGGACAGGACGATCCATGATTCGCTCGGCATCGTGATGTATCTCGCCGACCGGCACGACGGCGTCTGGCCCAGCGATGCCGGTGCCCGCGCATGGGCGCAAAGCGTGACGGCGGAAATGCATGGTGGCTTCGGCGCGCTACGCAACGATTGCACGATGAATGTGGGCGTACGGGTTCGTCCGAAGCCGATGTCGCCCGCCTTGCTGCGCGACGTCGCGCGGATACGCGAGATTTTCGAGGACGGCCTGAGCCGTTTCGGCGGCCCATGGCTCGCGGGCACCGAATTCTCCGCCGTAGACGCATTCTTCGCGCCGGTGGCGTGGCGCATTCAGACCTATGGGCTCGATATCGGGGCGGGGCAGGCCTGGGTCGATCATGTCATTGCGTCTCCGGCGATGCAGCAATGGGAACATGCTGCGCTCGCCGAGACGTATCGCGAGGCCGACCACGAGGCGGAACTTGCAACATGCGGGGACGTTATCGCCGACTACCGCCGGACGTGATGCCTGTGGATCATTTGGTGGGCAATTCTGTGGCAATTTGTCACATTTCGCTTGCGTATCATTGAAATCGCTGATTCTCTTGTGGTTAAGGAATGGGCGGGTAAGTTAACGATATGACGAAGACTCGATTCATGCGGGTGGTTGTGCTTGCCGGTGTCGCGGGGCTGGGCAGCCTTGTCGCGGCATGGGGGCATGCATCGGTTCCCGGGGCGGGCAATGCGTGGCGGACCTGGGGCCAATCGGCGACGGTCATGTTGCCGCCCGCCGTGGACAGCCGATCCGGGCGCATCGATTACCGTGAGTTCGACAGCCGTGTTGCCGGTATCATGCCCGATCCCTCGATGGTCGGCCTTGCAGTCGCGATCGTCGAGAACGGTCGCATAACCTATGCCAAGGGTTTCGGGACCACGCAGGCGGTCGGTGGACAGCCGGTCGATGCGCGCACCGTATTCCGCTGGGCCTCGCTGTCGAAGGGCGTTGCCGCCACGATGGTCGGGGAGCTCGTCGCCGACGGCAAGGTTTCGCTGGACGCGCCGATTTCCAGCTATGCAACGACGTTGCGCCTGCCTGCGGGTGGCGAAACGCGTGCGACGGTCGACGATCTGCTGTCGCACCGTCTGGGCATCGTACGGAACGCGCTCGACAACAAGTTGGAGGCGGGCAT
The DNA here is from genome assembly GCA_040004295.1 of Sphingomonadales bacterium. GTDB lineage: Bacteria > Pseudomonadota > Alphaproteobacteria > Sphingomonadales > Sphingomonadaceae > Sphingomonas_O. The sequence continues at coordinate 1,639 of JBDUBD010000037.1, forward strand.
GGACCCGCGTGTGCTGCGCCCGCAGCTGGCGTCTTTGCCGGTCTTCTGCGCGCCGGGTGCCTGTCACACCTACCAGAACGTGGCGTTCGATGCGGCGAGCGAAATCGTCCAGAACATGACGGGCAAATCATACCAGTTCGAAGTGCAGCAGCGCCTGTTTCAACCGCTCGGCATGATCGACGCCAGTGTCAGCCGCGCGGGTCTCGTCGCATCGCGCAGCTGGGCCAAACCGCACGTCGGTCGCCGCACCGTGACGGTCAATGACAATTACTATCGCGTGCCCGCAGCGGGCGGCGTGAACTCATCGATCCTCGATCTTGCGCGCTGGATGCAGGCACAGATGGGCGAAGCGCCCGAAGTGGTGCCCGATCGCGTCCTCGACACCATTCACGCGCCGCGCATCTTTACCGACCGGCATCGCGGTATCTTCAACCAGACGATGGGCGCGTCGCAATATGCACTCGGCTGGCGCGACTATAACTACATCGGTCACCGGCTGATCGGCCATCAGGGCGCGGTCATGGGGTATCGCGCAACGGTGTTGTTCGATCCGCAGCGCAAATCGGGCATCGCGATGCTGTGGAATTCACAGTCGAGCCGCCCGGTGGCGCTCCAGCTCGAACTGCTCGACCGTCTCTACAGCATGCAGCGGCGTGACTGGGTCGGCATCGACAAGTCGCCCAAGGTGCAAAATGTTTCGGCGACAGTAACGCCCGAGGACTAGGCCGTGTGTTGTCGGCATGCTTGCTTTCCTGTCGTGCGATGGCATGGCATAGCGTCCATATGAACACGCCGCGCTGGCATCTACGTTTTGAAGGCTATCGCGCGGCGCTTGCGCGTCTTTCGGACGCCATGGCCAAGGGTTCTGCGCTCAGTGATCTGGAACGCGCAGGAGCGATCCAACGATTTGAGGGCGCATGGGAACTCGCCTGGAAAACGATGCGGGACTATTTGTGGGCGACGGGCATTCCCGTCGAAACGCCAACGCCCGCCAACGTCATCCGCGCCGCGTTTCAAGTCGATTTGATCGATGACGGGGATATCTGGTTTCGTGCGATGCAGGACCGGAATCGTACCTCTCATGAATATGATGAAGCCGCTGCGGCGCGCGTTTTTGCCGCCATCGACAGTTTTTATCTTCCCATGCTGGTGACACTCGAATCCCGTTTGGGGCGTGAGGCAGAGCGTGGAAATTGAGTTGACTGGTATGCAACGCACCGCGCTTGGCCGGGCGTTGGCACCTTTTGCTGACGAAGTGGACTCAGTTGCCGTCTATGGATCGCGTGCGACCGGCTCGGCGCGTCGCGGGTCTGATGTCGACCTGGTCTTCTATGGCAGTGCTTCTCCTGCCTATATCCGACTGGCGTTGGAGGAGAGCGATCTCAGCATTTTTGCCGATGTCGTCAAATATGATGAGATAGATAATTTGCGGCTGCGCGCCGAAATCGATCGTGATGCGCTTCCCCTGTTCAGAAAGGCTGACCTAACCTCCTTTGCACGGGAGAACACATCGCGCTAACGGCGACCATTATGGCCAGCCGACCCCGCACACTTTACGAAAAGATATGGGACGACCATGTCGTCGAACGCCGTTCCGACGGCACCTGCCTGATCTACATCGACCGGCACCTCGTGCATGAGGTGACGAGTCCGCAGGCGTTCGAGGGGCTGCGCCGCGAGGGGCGCATTGTGCGCCGGCCTGACCTGACGCTTGCCGTACCCGATCATAATCTGCCGACGACACCGCGGGTCGATGCGGCGGGCAACCGTCTGCCGATCGCCGACCGCGAAAGTGCGCGGCAACTGGCGGCGCTGGAGGCGAATGTCGCGGAGTTCGGTGTGCCCTATATCGGCGCGACAGCGGCGGCGCAGGGCATCGTCCATGTCGTGGGGCCGGAGCAGGGCTTCACCCTGCCGGGCACGACGCTTGTGTGTGGTGACAGCCATACCGCAGCGCACGGGGCGTTGGGCGCGCTCGCCTTCGGGATCGGCACCAGCGAAGTCGAGCATGTCCTCGCGACGCAAACGCTGCAGCTGGCACCATCGAAAACGATGGAAGTGCGCGTTGATGGCGCCTTGGGCTTTGGCGTCAGCGCGAAGGACGTCGTCCTCGCAATCGTCGGCAAGCTGGGTGCCGCGGGCGGCAATGGCTATGTTATCGAATTCACCGGATCTGTCATCCGCGACCTGAGTATCGAGGGACGCCTGACCGTCAGCAACATGGCGATCGAAGGCGGCGCACGTTCCGGCCTGATCGCGCCCGACGAAAAAACCTTCGCGTATTTGCAGGGCCGCCCGATGAGTCCCCAGGGGGCCGATTGGGATGCTGCAGTCGCGTATTGGCGTACGCTGCCGACCGATGCGGGGGCGACCTACGACAGGACGATCATTCTCGATGCCGCTGATATCGGCCCCAACGTCACCTGGGGCACCAGCCCAGAGGACGTCGTGTCGATCACCGGTGTCGTTCCCGATCCGTCGAGCTTTGCCGACCCCGGCAAGCAAGAGGCGGCGGCAAAGTCGCTCGCGTATATGGGCCTTACGCCGGGTATGCGCATGGCCGATGTGCCGGTCGAAAACATCTTCATCGGCAGCTGCACCAACAGCCGCATCGAAGACCTGCGCGCCGCCGCCGCCGTGCTGAAGGGCCGCAAGAAGGCCGCTGGCGTCAAATGGGCAATCGTGGTCCCAGGGTCTGGCCTGGTGAAGGCGCAGGCCGAAGCCGAGGGGCTCGACCGCATCTTCACCGACGCGGGTCTCGAATGGCGCGAACCGGGCTGTTCGGCATGTCTTGGCATGAACCCCGACAAGGTGCCGAGCGGCGAACGCTGCGCCTCTACATCCAACCGTAATTTCGTCGGGCGGCAAGGGCCGGGCGCGCGGACGCATTTGGTCAGCCCCGCGATGGCGGCGGCTGCGGCGGTGACGGGGCGGCTGACGGATGTGCGCGAGTTGATGGGAGCAACGGCATGACCCCGGTCTCCACCATCGAGGGCAAAGCCTATCCATTCGGGCGCAAGAACGTCGATACCGACGTCATTATCCCGGCGCATTGGCTGAAGACCATCACGCGTGAAGGGCTGGGTAAGGGGGCGTTCGAAACGGTGCGCGCGGAACCTGGTAATGTGTTCGACGATCCCGATTACGCGGGTGCTCCCGTCCTGATCGCGGGCGACAATTTCGGGTGCGGATCGAGTCGCGAACATGCGGCCTGGGCGCTCGACGATATGGGCGTAAAGGCGGTGATCGCGCCAAGCTTCTCCGATATCTTCTCGGGCAATGCGTTCAAAAACGGCGTTCTGACCGTCGTCCTGCCACAGGCCGCGATCGACCGGTTGATGGCCGTCGCGCAGGAAGGCGACCCGATCCATATCGATCTTGAGGCGCAGAGTGTCACGACGCAGTTCCAGGACCGGTTCGAATTCGCTATCGACCCGTTCCGCAAGTCCTGCCTGCTGAACGGCACCGACGAGATTGGTCTGACGCTTGCCAGCGATAATGCGATCGGGAATTACGAAGCCAGAACAGCAGCGGCGCGACCGTGGCTGAAACCGGAGATGGCCGCGTGAAAGCCCTTTTTTCCACCGCAGTGGGCGGTCCTGAGACGCTGGTTCTGACCGATACACCCGAACCAGTTGCAGGCGCGGGGCAGTTGCTGGTCGCGGTCAAGGCCTGCGCGATCAACTATCCCGACGTGCTGATCATCGAGGACAAATACCAGTTCAAGCCTGCACGCCCCTTCGCGCCGGGTGGAGAGATTGCGGGTGTGGTCGAGGCCGTGGGTGAGGGCGTCACCGGCTTTGCGCCGGGCGACCGGGTGATCGCTGTCACGGGGCATGGCGGGCTGGTCGAAAAAGTCGCGATCGCTGCGGCTTCGGCTTATAAATTACCGGAGGCGCGCAGTTTCGAGGATGGCGCGGCATTGTTGCTGACCTATGCGACGTCGATCCATGCGCTGCTCGACCGCGGGCATATCAAGGCGGGGCAGACATTGCTCGTGCTGGGTGCGGCAGGAGGCGTTGGCCTTGCCGCCGTCGAACTGGGCGTTGCATTCGGCGCGCGCGTGATTGGTGCGGTGTCGAGCGAGGAAAAGGCGACGGCGGTGCGCGCGGCGGGTGCGTCCGATGTCATCATCTACGACCGCGCCCCGTTCGACCGTGACCAGTCGAAGGCGTTGGCCGACGCGTTCAAGGCCGCATGTCCCGGCGGTTACGATGTGATCTACGATGCCGTGGGCGGCGATTATGCCGAACCCGCCGTGCGGTCGATCGGTTGGGAAGGGCGTTACCTTGTCGTCGGCTTCCCGTCGGGCATTCCGAAATTGCCGCTCAATCTCACGTTGCTCAAAAGCTGTGACGTTTGCGGCGTGTTCTGGGGCGCATTCGCGGCGCGCGATCCCGAGGCGAATGCCGCGCATGTCGCGCACCTGTTTCGCCTGTGGGCCGAGGGCAAGATCGCCCCGCGCGTGACCAGGACGTTCCCGCTGGAACAGGGCGGCGATGCAATCGCGCATCTCGGCAGCCGGAATGCCATCGGCAAGGTTGTCGTCACCGTCGGCTGACCCTATGTCGTCCGGGACCAATGACCCGGAGGCCGCATGACCAGCTTTGACGACCGCGAACGCGCGTTCGAAACCAAATTCGCCCGTGATGAGGACATGCAGTTTCGCGTCACCGCGCGCCGCAACAAGCTTGTCGGCCAATGGGCTGCCGGCCTGATGGGCCTGACGCCCGAGGAAACGACGGCTTATGCGACGTCGGTCGTCCAGGCCGATTTCGAGGAAGCGGGCGACGAGGACGTCATCCGCAAGCTGATCGGTGACCTGACCGCAGCGAACGTCGATGTCGATGACGCCGCGATCCGCCAGGCGCTCGCCGACAAGACCGTCGAGGCACGTCGCCAGCTGATGGAATCTCAGTAATGCCGATGGCCGCCGCCGATATCGAGGCGCTGATCGTGGCGGGCATCCCCGATGCGACCGTCGAGATCACCGACCTTGCCGGCGACGGCGACCATTATGCGGCCAAGGTGACTGCCGCGAGTTTTCTCGGCCAGTCGCGGATCGCGCGCACCAAGGCGATCTACGCGGCGCTTGGCGGCCGCATGGGCGGCGAACTCCACGCCTTGCAACTGACGACCGCGACCCCAGATTGACTTGGTATTCAAGGAACCTGCCATGACCGACGAAGCCCAAGCCCGCATTGCCGACCTCGTCTCGAAGAACGACGTCCTGCTGTTCATGAAGGGAACTCCGCTGTTCCCGCAGTGCGGATTCTCGTCGAAGGCGGTGTCGATCCTCGAACATATCGGTGTCGAATTCGGCAGCGTCGATGTGTTGCAGGACATGGGCGTCCGCCAGGGCATCAAGGAATTCAGCGACTGGCCGACGATCCCCCAGCTCTACGTGAAGGGCGAATTCGTCGGCGGCAGCGACATCATGATGGAAATGTACGAAGCGGGCGAACTCGCGGAACTGATGCGCGACAAGGGTGTGGTTGCGAGCGTCTAACTTACTGAGCGACGGCGGCAGGCGCTTCCACGAGCCATTTTGCGACAATGCGCTCGTAATCCACGTACGGAATTCTCTCCGGATCGAATTCCAGAGTGGCGGCAATTTCGGTTAGCGATTCCAGAAATGCCGCATAGATGCGTTCTACGCGATCTGCGCTGGGCAATTCTCTGCGCGAAACATTGGCAAGCCAATCGCGGGTTTCACGCAGAGCTTGTATCGGGTTCCCGCCGTGCCCGTGGATATCCATTCCGGACAAATCCGAGATGAAGCGCTGATATCGGTGCTGCTCAGTATCGAGGATGAGTACGCGTTTGGCCTTTTGGGGCTTGGTGCCATAGCGCTTGGCACCAAGGAACAAGCCAAGCTCCAGTGGCATATTGAAGCGGGGAAGGTTGCTGACCTCGTCCAATTCCGTGCGTGAAAGGTCATGGATACCGAAACGGCACGCTTCGATCAGATCGTAAATCTTATCGATTCTCGTCTGCCCGCCATCATCCAGTTCGCGTGCTGATCTCGGCCGAAACCCGCACGCCATGATCGCGAAGATGAGAGCATGGAACGTCGGCGCAAACTGCGTGTCGAATGGGCAGTTAATGAAGACGTCATTGGTCGACGCCTTAGTCGCCATTCAAATTACCGTGGCTTCTTAAGAGCAGTTTTTACTGCCTCTGCAATGCGGTACTCGGAAACGCTGCCTTTCCTTGTGATGACAGGAGCCAGCACGAACCGACCGGTTGCAGCGCTACGACCAAGAACAACCGTCTTGGGCCTTGCTTTCGTTGCTGTGCCAGGATTCGTTGCCATGGAGGTAATGTGAGGCTTGCTCGCGCTAAACGCAAGGCACCCTCTCCATTGCCGCATCGCAGCAAATCCGCTATCGGCGGCGCCTATGCTCAACCTGAACGGCATCACCGTGCGCCTCGGCGGCCGCACGATCCTCGACCGCGCGACAGCCGCGCTGCCTACGGGCGCGCGCGTTGGCCTGATCGGACGCAATGGCGCCGGCAAGACCACCTTGATGAAGGTCATCACCGGCCATTACGATCCGGACGAGGGCGGCACCGAAATCCCGCGCAAGTCGCGCATCGGCTATATCGCGCAGGAGGCGCCCTCGGGCACGACGACGCCGTTCGAAACGGTGCTGGCCGCCGATACCGAACGCGCCGCCTTGCTCGACGAGGAAACGCATACCGAGGATCATCACCGGATCGCCGAGATCCACGAGCGCCTGATCGCGATCGACGCCCATGCCGCGCCGGCGCGGGCAGCGCGCATCCTGGTCGGTCTCGGGTTCGACGAAGACATGCAGCACCGCCCGCTCGACAGCTATTCGGGCGGCTGGAAGATGCGCGTTGCGCTTGCGGCGTTGCTGTTCAGCGAGCCGGACTTGCTGCTGCTCGACGAACCGTCGAACCACCTCGACCTCGAAGCGACGCTGTGGCTCGAGAACTTCCTGAAAAGCTATCGTGCGACGATGGTAGTGATAAGCCACGAGCGCGACCTGCTGAACAATGTCGTCGACCACATCCTGCACCTGGAGGGTGGCAAGACCACGCTCTACGTCGGCGGCTATGACGCGTTCGAGCGCCAGCGCGCCGAGCGAATGGCGCAGCTTGCGAGCGCGCGGGCGGCGCAGGAAAAACAGCGCGAGAAGCTGCAGGACTATATCGCCCGCAACTCTGCGCGTGCCTCGACCGCCAAACAGGCGCAGTCGCGGCAGAAGGCGCTGGCGAAGATGCAGCCGATTGCAGAAATGGCGACCGACCCCACGCTGGCGTTCGATTTCCCCAGCCCCGACGAGCTGCGTCCGCCACTGGTGACGCTCGACATGGCGGCGGTGGGGTACACCGAGAACAAGCCGATCCTGCAGCGGTTGAACCTGCGGCTCGACCCCGACGACCGGGTCGCACTGCTTGGCCGCAACGGCAACGGCAAGACGACATTGGCGCGCCTGCTTGCGGCGCAGCTCGCGCCGATGGAGGGCGCGATGAACGCGGCGGGCAAGATGCGCGTCGGATATTTCACTCAGTATCAGGTCGAAGAACTTGACGGTGCCGACACGCCGCTCGAGCACATGACGCGGATGATGCGCGGCGAGACGCCGGGCGCGGTGCGCGGTCAGCTCGGCCGTTTCGGCTTTTCGGGCGCTAAGGCAACGACGCAGGTCGGCAAGCTGTCGGGTGGAGAAAAGGCGCGGCTGGCGCTGGCGCTGATCACGCGCGAGGCACCACACATGCTGATCCTGGACGAACCGACGAACCATCTGGACGTCGATGCGCGCGAGGCGCTGGTCCAGGCGCTGAACGCCTATGAAGGTGCCGTCGTGCTGGTCAGCCATGACCGTCACATGCTGGAGCTGACCGCCGACCGGCTGGTGCTGGTCGATGACGGCACCGCGCGCGAATATTCGGGTACGCTCGACGATTATACCGACATGATCCTGGGCAAGGCGCCCAAAGGCGAGAAGATCAACAAGAAGGACGACCGCAAGGCCGCCGCTGCCGCGCGTGAAAAGGGGCAGGCGCTTCGTACTGCGGTCAAGACCGCCGAGGCGGAAATGACGAAGCTGACGACGCTGCGCAGCGCCATCGAACGCGCGATGTTCGATCCCTCGACAGCGTTGCCCGAACACGCGAAGCTGACGATGACCGACCTGATGAAACTGCGCGCCAGCAACGCGGAAAAGCTGGAAGCCGCAGAGGCCACATGGATCGCGGCAAGCGAAACGCTTGAGGCGGCAGGCTAGTTATCTGGAAGCGGGCGAGGGTGGGTCGGTGCGCGAGACCAGGTAAGGAGCTGCACCGACCCACCGCTCAGGCGGGGGGACATCCGCCGTTGGGACACGACATGTGATGCACTCCACGTGCCAAATCCCGACTTCGACGCATTTCCTAGGGTCACGCTGGTTATCAAAACCTTACCGACCCTGTGAGTTGTAAGATTTTTCGACAAAGATTGCGCGCGCAACGGCGTGACGCCACATGAAGGCTATGGAAATGCAGCACGCCGACCTCCCCCAGACCCTGAGCCCGCGCGTGCGGCGCGTGTTGGCCAACAATCCGTCGCATTTCACCTTTACCGGCACGCAAACGTACATCGTGGGGACGGGTGAGGTCGCGGTGATCGATCCCGGCCCTGCCGAGCCGGAGCATATCGCGGGCATATTGCGCGCGACCGAGGGGGAGCGGATCGTCGCGATCGTCTGCACCCACACCCACCGCGACCACAGCCCCGCCGCCGCTCCCCTGGCGGAAGCAACGGGGGCCGAGATCGTCGGCTGCGCGCCGCTTGTTATTCGGGACGATGGCCCGCGTGCCGATGCCTCGTTCGATTCGAGCTATGCGCCCGACCGGGTGCTGGAGGACGGGCAGCGCCTGACCGGTCCCGACTGGACGCTGGAGGCGGTCTCTACACCGGGACACACGTCGAACCATCTGTGCTACCATCTGGTCGAGGACAACGCGCTGTTTACGGGCGACCATGTCATGGGCTGGTCGACAACCGTCGTGTCCCCCCCCGATGGCGACATGGCGGCATATATGGCGAGCCTGACCAAGCTGCAGGACCGCAAGGACGTCGTCTACTACCCCGCGCATGGCGAGCCGGTCACCAACCCGCAGCAGTTCGTGCGTGGCCTCGGCGGGCACCGCAAGCAGCGCGAGCGGCAAATCTTGAAGCTGGTCGGCGAGGGTGTCGGCGACATCGGCGAGATGGTGCCGCGCATGTACAAGGGTATCGACGAACGGCTGTACCCGGCGGCAGGAAGGTCGGTGCTTGCGCACCTGATCGACCTGCTTGACCGCAAGCTGGTGACCGAAAGCGAGGGGCAGTGGCAAGCCGCCGCCTGAAACTCGCGCTGGCGGCGCTGCTTCTGATCGTTGCTGCCGGTGGCATCTGGTGTATGAAGGCCCGTGCTGACCGGGCCGAACGTGCGCTTGGCCTCGACGCGGCAAGGACGCTCTCCGAAACCTTCGCCAAGGCGCGCAGCCTGAAGGTCGCGACGCTGTCTGGCGAAGTGATCGCGACGGCGAGCGATCCCGGCTATCTGGGCCTGTTGCCCTCGGGCCAGACGGTCAAATATCCCTATAGCGTCGACTATCTCGTCGACCTGTCCGCGCTCGATCGCACTGCATGGCTGTGGGATGCCGCGACGAAGACCATGACCGTGCGTCTACCCGACGTCGCGCCCGGAAAGCCAAACGTCGATGCTGCGCGCGCAAGCTATGTCGGGACGAGCGGCATGTTCATGTCGCGCGGCGCCGCACAGCGGTTGGGTGTCCAGGTTGCGGGGCGCGCCGCGCTGCGCGCTGAAGTGTCCTCACGCAAGCCCGAACACCTCGACCGTGCCCGTCAAAGCGCGCGCGAGGCCGTGTCTGGCCTGATCGCGCCACCGCTGGCGCAGGCGGGGCTGGGCGAGGTGAAGGTCGTCGTGCGCTATCCGTGGGAAGGGATCGGCGCGGGCGTGCCGGTGCGTTGGGATGAGAGCCGCACGGTTGGCGATGCCTACGGAGCCAAGCCATAGACTCGGGCGTGTTGCTCCGGTAAATCGCGCCCGAGTTCTGGTTCGGGGGACGACCATGGCGACACTTGCAGAATCTGTACCGGCACGGCGCGACGACAGGTTTTTCCTGACGATGGCGTACGTGATGACGGCGATCGTGTTTTTCGGATTTTCGTTCCATCTTGCCATGGGCCGCGCGACCTTCGCGCGACCTTGGTACGTCCATGCCCATGCGATCGTTTTCATGGGGTGGGTGGTGATCAACCTGCTCCAGAATGTCTTTGCGGCGAAGGGCCTGTCCGCCTGGCACCGCCGCCTCGGCTGGCTGGCGACAATGTGGGTCGTTGCCATGGTGGCGCTTGGCTGCACCGTGACGCTGGCCTTGGTCCAACACGGGGATGTCCCGTTCTTTTTCACGCCGCTACAGTTTCTGGTCTTCGATCCCATGACCTTGTTCGCCTTTGCGGGACTGACGGCAGCGGCCGTGACCCTGCGGCGCCAGACGGACTGGCACCGGCGGCTCCATTATTGTGCGATGACGTTGCTGGTGGGACCGGCACTCGGTCGTTTGCTGCCGGTGCCGTTCCTCATTCCTTTTGCCTTTGAAGCGGTCTTTGCTGCATGCATGGTGTTTCCGGTGATCGGTGTCGTTGCCGATATTCGTCGCACCGGCGCCGCGCACCCTGCCTGGCGTTGGGGGATCGGGACGCTGCTTGCCACCTTCGTCGTGATCGAGGCGATCACGTTCAGCCCCGTCGGCAATGCACTCTACCGCGCAGCGACCGCCGGCACGCCGGGTGCTTCGATCGCGCCGCTCGAATTTCCACCGTCGCCACTCACTCCCTTGCGGACGGGGCCACCCGCGTCCATCTGATCCTTCAACAACGAGGGACGATGAAATCATGGACGCACGCGGTGGTATCGGTGGCAGCCTGAAGGGCGTCGACCTGCGCGAAGAGATCGACCGGCTGCGCAAGGAGCGCAACGCCGTTATCCTCGCGCATTATTACCAGAAGCCCGAGATTCAGGACATTGCCGATTTCGTCGGCGACAGCCTCGATTTGTCGCGCAAGGCCGCGGCGACCGATGCGGAGGTCATCGCGTTCTGCGGGGTCAAGTTCATGGCCGATACCGCAAAGATACTGTCGCCCGACAAGATTGTCGTGTTGCCCGATCTCGACGCGGGATGCTCCCTCGAAGACTCATGCCCGCCCGACAAGTTCGCGGCGTTCCGCGCGGCGCACCCCGACCATATCGCGCTGACCTACATCAACTGTTCGACCGAGGTGAAGGCGCTTAGCGATATCATCGTCACCAGCTCATCGGCGGACAAGATTCTGTCGCAGATCCCGCTCGATCAGAAGATCATCTTCGGCCCCGACAAGCATTTGGGTGGGTATCTCGCGCGAAAGACCGGGCGCGACATGCTGCTGTGGCCGGGCGTGTGCATCGTGCATGAGGCGTTCAGCGAGACCGAACTGGTGAAGCTGAAGGCGCAGCATCCCGGCGCGCCTGTTGCCGCGCACCCCGAATGCCCCGCGCACATCATCGACCATGCCGATTACGTCGGATCGACCAGCGGCATCCTGGCGTTCGCCAAGTCGTTTCCCGGTGACACGCTGATCGTCGCGACCGAACCGCACATCATGCACCAGATGGAAAAGGCGCTACCCGAAAAGCTCTTCATCGGCGCGCCGGGCGCGGACGGGAACTGCAATTGCAATATCTGTCCCTACATGGCGCTCAACACGATGGAGAAACTCTACGTGGCGCTCCGCGACCTTCAGCCGCGCATTGAGATCGAGGAAGGGTTGCGCCTGCGCGCGAAGAAGAGCCTCGACCGGATGCTGGAGCTGGCCGGAAGCACGGTCGGGCAGGGGGATTTGGGGGCGGCGCCGAAGGTGTCGGGGGATTGATGAAGGCAGAACTAGCAACCAAGCTTCAGGCTCTTGATAAATGGGAACGGCTTTACACGGTTGTTGCTGCCGTGGGCATCATTGTCAGTTTGGTCTTCGCAGTTACATCGACACAAAATCTTCCAGATCAATGTCGCGACGTTCAATATGAGTACAAATCGGATAAAACGATCAATAGCGCTTGGCGTGACTGTTCATCAGATGATCAGTTTGAACACGAATCGATTATGAGTTCACCCCCAACGAAACTGGGAATACTTGATGGTCGACAAAGAGTTTCTCTCGAGAAGGGTGCTGTAGATATTTTTGGTATCTTGAAAAAGCTCTTGATTGGTTTGTTGGGCACCTTGTTTTGCGTGGGTGGCGCGGCGTCCGTTAAGTGGATATTAAGCGCAAAATAAGGTTGCTCACGCCTCCAACCGCCCATCCTTCAGCGCCTTCTTCTCGAACACGAACAGCATTTCGTCATCAGGCGCGGCCACCGTCTTCGCCACTTCGTCCGGTGCCAGCGTCCGCAGCACATGCCGGATCACCGCCTTGTGCGCGCGCTTCTTGTGGGACACCACCGCTGCAACCCTCGTCACCCTGAACTTGTTTCAGGATCCACTTCTCCACCTGTGAAATCTCAGCGGGGGATGGGTGGATGCTGAAACAAGTTCAGCATGACGGAGAACATAGTTGTCGACGCAGTTGGAGCGCTAACTTTTTAACGACCCGTCTTAAAATCCGCTGTCCTACACATGCCGCTTGTGGCTAGGCTCGCGACATGCGGAGTGCGACCTTTTCTCAAAATTCGGCGTCCCAGGATGCCGAACACGGACGCCAACTTTTTATCCACACGGCACACCTTCGTGACCTTTGGAATTTTATTGCGTGATGTTCTCGCTCGATTCGTTCGATCTTCCAGCCTTCGTCGCTACAACGCTGGCGGAGGATCTTGGTACGCCGCCGCGTGATGTGACCTCGGAATCGGTCATTCCGGCCGACGCGGTGTTCACTGGCGTGATGGACAGCCGCGACGCTATTGTCGTTGCGGGCCTGCCGATTGCTGCGGCGTTCTTCCACCATCTCGACCCCAGTGCGACGGTCGAAATCCTGGTGGGAGAGGGTGAAAATGCTGCACCCGGAACCGACCTCATGCGCCTGTCCGGCAAGGCGCGCGCGTTGCTGACGGCGGAGCGTTCGGCGTTGAATACCGTGCAGCATTTGAGCGGCATCGCGACGATGACCCGCGCTTATGTCGATGCCATCTCGGGCACCGGCTGCACACTGCTCGACACGCGCAAGACGATCCCCGGTCTGCGCATATTGGAGAAATACGCGACCCGCATGGGCGGCGCGACCAACCACCGGATGGGTCTGTGGGATGCGGCAATGATCAAGGACAACCACGTCGCGGTCGCGGGGTCGGTTGCGGAGGCAACGCGGCGCGCGCGTGACGCCGGTATCGCCTCGATCATCGTCGAGGTCGACCGTATCGACCAGATCGAGGACGCCATCGGGGCAGGGGCCACGCACCTGCTGCTCGACAATATGGATGCCGTAATGCTGCGAGCGGCCCTGGCGATCGTGGCGGGGCGCATACCGACCGAGGCATCGGGCGGCGTCACGCTGGAAACGATCCGCGCCAAGGCCGAAACCGGCGTCACCTATATCTCCGTCGGTCGCCTGACGCAGAGCGCGCCCGCCGCGGACATCGGCCTGGATTTCGCGTTAGCTTGAGCGCAGCATTGGTACATAAACAGGGGGAATACACATGGAACGTCCGCAATCGATCGTCTGGTTTGAACGATGCTATCTGGGCGGGGTCATGCTTGGCCTGATGAACACCGCAATCAACTGGCCCGCCGTTCAGGCACAGGTTTCTGCAGCGCCCAATGCCGGGCTGCTCCCCTCGTGGTTTTCCTATGCCACGCTCACGATCGGGCTTGGCATAAACATATTGCTCTGGTTTTTTGTCGCGCAAAAGGGGTCGGTCGTGGCGAAATGGATCGTGACGATCCTGTTCGGCATCGGTGCACTCAGCATGGCTTATGTCCTGGCAATGGGACTGATACCACCGACATTAAACCTGGTCAGCGTGGTGACCTTGCTGCTTCAGGCCATTGCCGTGTTCATGCTGTTCCGACCCGATACGCGGACCTGGTTCGGGGAGCGCAATTGATGCGGATTGTTGCACTCGCGGCACTCGCGCTCGCGTCGCCGCTGTCGGCTCAGGCGCTCTCATGCGCCGTTCCTGCGCAGATCGAGCGCCCACATTACGACGGTCCCGATGCGAAAACGCCGCGTCGCGTGTTGCCGACCGCCAGCTATACGCTGGCGATCACCTGGAGCCCGCAATTCTGCAAGGGCGGGGAGGCCAATGCGTTTCAGTGCGGCAGCGGCAACCGCTTCGGGTTCACGCTGCACGGGTTGTGGCCGGACGGGGCGGGGCGCGACTGGCCGCAATATTGCAAGCCAGTCGAACTGATTTCGGACGCGACGATCCGCGCCAATTTGTGCGCGACGCCGTCGCCGCAATTGCTGCAGCATGAATACGCCAAGCATGCCAGTTGCATGACGGGGACGGCGGACGATTATTTCCGCCGCTCGACCGGCCTTTACGGGCGGCTGCGCTTTCCCGACATGAACGCGCTGTCGCGGCGCAGCGGGCTGACGGTCGGGATGCTCGCCGCCGCAATTGCGCGCGCCAATCCGGGGATTGCACCGGGAATGATGCGGGTGACGACGACGCGCGGCGGCTGGCTCGACGAGATCTGGCTCTGCCTCGATCTCAAATATCGTTATCGCCAGTGCAAGGCGAATACGGGCGGTGCGAAGCCGAACACACGCCTGAAAATCTGGCGGGATGAGCGCTAGGTTTCGACGTTAACCCTCGATGATCGCGGTACTCGGGTGATGCTTGTCGAGGTGCTTCTTGACGATCTTCAGATTGCGAGTGTTCGACCGGAAGAAGAAGTCGGGGATGGCGCCGACAAAGGGAATGGCGCCGAACAGCGCGTCGATGCCGATGTTGCCCGCCATGCGCACGATCGCGTGCTTGGGCATGCCCAGGTTGCGGGCCTCCCAGGCAAGGTAGCTGCCCATGATCGCGCCGATCACGCTGCCGCCGACCGGGATGATGTCGAGCAGGACGTCGAGGCCGACCTTGCGATTGGTGCCGGGCAGGGTGAACAACCCCTCGAGCAGGCGCTCCATGCCTTCGATCCGCTGGCGGACCGAAGCGGCATCGGTGCCCAGCTTCAAGTTGCGGGCCATCGTCTCGAAGTTACGTGCATCGACCATAGCAGTCCTTTCGAAACCGATATGGGAAGCTGTACGGCGATTGTTAGTGGCCAGGGTTTGCGCCCTAGTCCTGCCGGATACGCGCGGGGCGGAGTTCGGACAGCGGGTGGATGCCCATGACGTTCTCCTTCCACCCGCTCAGCTGGGGATCGACCAGCGACCAGCGCAACGGCACACCGAGCGCGATGAAGCTGGCCCGGGAGGCGAGCGCAGCATCGGCAGTCGCGATAAGTGCCCCGCGCGCGGCCAGCGTATCCGCTATGCGAGAGCTTTCGAGGGCCATATCGCCCTTGGCATCGCAGACCAGTCCGGCGGCGCACGACAGCGTCGTCAGATACCAGTTGGCGCTGGCGTTGGGCGCGACCGCATCAATCAGTCGCAGGTCGGCGTCTGGCGCATCATGGGCGACGGCAACCGCGCGTACCCCGATTGCAGCCCAGTCTGCCGCCAGCCGCGCAAACAGGATGCGCATGCCGGGGCCGCGGGGCAGTGCGACGCGCAGCACAGGTGTTGCGCGCATGCCGACCCGCCATGATGCGATGCGCTGCGCCGCATCCGCCCGTCGCTGGGCAAAGGTATTGCCTGACCAGTCGGGGATCGCCGGAAGTTGCGCGCTGTCGAGCTGTGCCGGCAGGTTGCGTTCGGTCGTTGTCCATCCGGGCAGATCGAACGCGTCCGCCATCGCAAGCCGATCGACCGCCATCGCCAGCGCGGCGCGGACATCGCTGGTCGCGGTGAAGCTGCCTTTACCGACAAAGGCCAGCCCGAACAGCCCCTGGACGGGGTCGAAACGCAACCGGCCCGGTCGCAATTCCGCCGTCCGCACAGTCGGCCATTCGGCAAAGGTTCCGCCGAGAACGAGGTCGCTGCGCCCTGCGACAAAGCGCGCGATGGCGAGTGCACCACGTTCCGTGCGCAGCAGCACGGGATCATATCCGACCGCGACGGGATCATCCTCGTTCTGGACAGGCATCAGGCGGGTCCGCGCGGGCGTCATGGCGGTCGCGCGAAAGGCGCCGGTGCCCGAGCCATCCTGCCGTATGCCGAGTTCGGGCTGGGCGAGGAGTTGCAACAGATTGGGCCGTGGCGAGTGAAGCCGGATCTCGACAACGCGACCGGTCATGCCGATGACGGCGTCGACCGACTTGAACAGCGGGGCATAGGGATTGCGGCTGTCATGCCCAAACGATCGGGACAGGCTGCGCGCCACATCCTCGCCGCTGATGTCGTCGCCGTTGCGCCATTTGGTGGCACGGACGCGAAAGATGGTGCTGAGACCGTCGCTCGTAACGATCCAGCTTTCGGCAAGGCCGGGTTGCACCTGGCCATTACCGTCGAACGACACAAGGCCCTCGGCGGTGGCGCTCGCCAACACCTTGTCCGCGCGCGAAAGGGGCACCCGGTCCGGATCGGGCAGTCGGAACCGCTCGCCGATGACGCTGACGTCGATTTCGCCTTCGTCTGCGCTCGTGCCGCATGACCCCAGCGTCAGCAGGAGCGCAATGGCTGCAGCAGCAAGATGTGCGCGGGGCATGGCAACAGCCTATGCGAAAGCCGCGCCCTTACGGCAAGCGATGCATTATGGTGCGGACGATGGGACTCGAACCCATACTCCCTACGGGAAGCGGATTTTAAGTCCGCTGCGTCTACCGGTTTCGCCACGTCCGCACGGAAATCACCAAGCGTGGGAGCAGGGCGTCGTCAACCCGCGATCGAACGATCAGACGTTCAGGCGGTCGCGCATTTCCTTGCCGGGCTTGAAATAGGGGACGCGCTTCGCATCGATTTCGACAGGCGTGCCGGTGCGCGGATTGCGACCCGTGCGGCCTTCACGCGCCCGAGTCGAGAATGTGCCGAAGCCACGAAGCTCGACGCGGCCACCGCTTGCCAGCTGTTCCACGATATCGTTGAAGAAGCACTCGACGATGTTTTCGACATCGCGCAGCGTGAGGCCCGGGTTTTCCTCGGCAAGGACGGAAACAAGTTCGGATCGAATCAAGGCTCTTCCCCGCTTACCCGCGCCGGAAATAGCGCCGGGTACGCGACATAATTTAAGCCCAGATACCCGGTGTCGTCGCGGAGGTCATTTTAGCGCTGGTCGCACCAAGCGCAAGCTTGGTGCGACCAGTAGAGTCACTTTGTTACGTTCTCGAACCGATTCAGCGGCTTATTTTTTGGTATCGCGAGCTTTCAGCGCTTCGCCGAGAATGTCACCCAGCGATGCACCCGAGTCGGACGAACCATATTGCGCCACGGCCTGCTTTTCTTCGCTGAGTTGCATTGCCTTGATCGAGAAGGTTGGTTTCTTCGAACGATCGAAGCCAGTGACCATTGCGTCGAGCTTCTGACCCACCTGGAAGCGCTCTGCGCGCTGCTCGTCGCGGTCGCGGCCTAGGTCGCTGCGCTTGATGAAGCCGGTGGCACCATCGTCGCCGACCTGAACTTCGAGGCCGCCATCACGAACTTCGAGGATCGTGACGGTAACGATCGAGTTCTTGGCAACGCCCGACGATTCTGCGGAGCTGCTGCCGATTGCGGGTGCGCCCTTTTCGAGCTGCTTCATGCCGAGCGAGATACGCTCCTTGTCGGCTTCGACGGCCAGAACGATCGCCTGAACGGTCTCGCCCTTGCGGTGCAGGTTGAGGGCGTCTTCGCCCGAAATGCCCCATGCGATGTCCGACATGTGAACCATGCCGTCGACGTCGCCGTCGAGGCCAATGAACAGGCCGAATTCGGTCGAGTTCTTGACTTCGCCTTCGACGGTCGAGCCAACAGGATGCGCTTCTGCGAAAGCCTCCCACGGGTTCGACACAGCCTGCTTGAGGCCCAGCGACACGCGACGCTTCTCGCTGTCAACTTCGAGGACGATGACATCGACTTCCTGGCTGGTCGAAACGATCTTGCCGGGGTGGACGTTCTTTTTGGTCCAGCTCATTTCGCTGACATGGACCAGGCCTTCGATGCCCGGTTCCAGTTCGACGAACGCGCCATATTCGGTGATGTTGGTCACACGGCCCGACAGCTTCGCGCCGATCGGGTACTTGGCTTCTGCGCCTTCCCACGGATCGCTCTCGAGCTGCTTCATGCCCAGCGAAATGCGCTGCGTGTCCTTGTTGATGCGGACGATCTGTACCTTCACGGTGTCACCGATATTGATGACCTCCGACGGGTGGTTGACGCGCTTGTAACTCATGTCGGTGACATGGAGCAGGCCGTCGATGCCGCCGAGGTCGACGAACGCACCGTAATCGGTGATGTTCTTGACGATGCCGTCGATGATCTGGCCTTCGCTGAGCGTCGAGATCAGGCCGGTGCGGGCTTCCGCACGGGTTTCCTCGAGGATCGCACGACGCGACACGACGATGTTGCCGCGCTTGCGGTCCATCTTCAGGATCTGGAACGGCTGGCTGATGTCCATCAGCGGCTGCACGTCACGGACGGGGCGGATGTCGACCTGCGAACCGGGAAGGAAAGCCACGGCGCCATCGAGATCGACGGTGAAGCCGCCCTTCACGCGACCGAAGATCACGCCTTCGACACGTGCAGACTTCGTGAATTCCTTTTCGAGCTTGTCCCATGCGGCTTCGCGTCGTGCGCGGTCGCGCGACAGCATCGCTTCGCCGGAATGGTTCTCGACGCGGTCGACGAACACTTCGACTTCGTCACCGACCTTGAGATCTGCTTTCATGCCGGGAGCGGCGAATTCGCTCAACCGGACGCGGCCTTCTGACTTCAGGCCAACGTCGATGACCGCGAGGTCGTTTTCGATTGCGGTAACGATACCCTTGACGACTTTCCCTTCGAAAGTGCCGTCGACACCCAGGGTTTCTTCAAGGAGGGCCGCGAAATCGTCGCGGGTCGGCATTGCGGCTGTCGCCATAAACTAAAATTCCTACGTTGTTTTTTCCGGCCAGCCGGTTGGATCCGGCGGTCTTTGACCAGAATACCGCAGTGGCCCCATGCCAGTTGCGGTGTCATCCGAATGAGGGGTGGGCAAGGCCTAAAGCAAAAAGCGCGAGAGGCAGGTGCCTTCGCGCTCAGGCTCTCGTTTTAGCCTCGACCAGCGCAATCGCGCGGGTGACGGCGGGGCCTATAGCCAGATTGCTCGTATCGAGCAAGTCGGCGTCCTCGGCTTGGCGTAGTGGCGCTTCTGCGCGTTCGGAATCGCGCGCGTCACGATCCAAAATGTCGGTCAGGACGTGTTCGTAATCGACGCGGCTGCCTTCGCCGACGAGCTGGGCGAAGCGTCGCTTGGCGCGGATGACGGCGGTCGCGGTCACGAACAGCTTCGCGTCGGCATCGGGCGCGATCACGGTGCCGATGTCGCGCCCGTCCAGCACGGCGCCCCCGGGCTGGTTCGCGAATTTCAGTTGCCGGTCGAGGAGCGCTTGTCTCACCACAGGATGCACCGACACGACCGATGCGGCGCGCGATGCCGCCTCGCAACGGATCTCGGGATCGTGAAGCATCGCGTCGCTGAATTCCGTTGCGGCCAATCCATCCGCTTCGTTCTCCGGGTTTCCGCCATGACGCAGCACGGCGAGGCCGGTCGCGCGATAGAGCAGGCCGGTGTCGAGGTGGGGCAGGCCGTAATGCTCGGCAAGCGCCCGTGCGATCGTGCCCTTGCCTGACGCGGCAGGTCCATCGACGGCAATGATCATGGCGTTTTGCCCCGCATTCTCAGCGCGCTGACCAGCCCGATCAGCGCAATAAAACCCCAGGCCACCTCCAGCACGGTCGCCGCAAGATTGAAATTCACTGACAGCGAAATCAGTAACAGGATCGCGCCAATCAGGTTCAACGCGTTGAACAAAATCTTGTTCATCGCCGGCGAAATATTCGCATAGGCAAACGCGCCGATGAAGATCACGCTGCCGCAAATCCCGACGATGTCGGCAAGCAGCGGGTTCATCCGGAGATCAGCCCCGCCATGTCCGCTTCGAACGAGAGATAGCTGGTGGCGACAGGATGCATGTCGTCGATCGTGACCGGCGCACGGCTGGCCAATCCCGCCACGGCCATGCTCATCGCGATCCGATGATCGAGGTGTGTGGCGACTGTCGCGCCACCCGCCAGCAATTCGCCGCCCGTTCCCTCTACGATCAATCCGTCGGCGAGTTCTTCGACGCGTACGCCGCACGCCGCCAAGGCAGTCGCCATCGTCGCGATCCGATCCGATTCCTTGACGCGCATTTCCTCGATCCCGCGCATGACCGTGCGCCCCTTGGCGAGCGCGGCAGCGACGAACAGGATGGGGTATTCGTCGATCATCGTCGGCGCGATCTCGACCGGCACGTCGATGCCGGTCAGTGCGCTATGGGTAACGGTCAGATCGGCGACCGGCTCTCCGCCGACGATGCGTTGCTGACCGAATGCGATGTCGGCACCCATGGCCTTCAGCACTGTATAAAGCCCGCTGCGCGTCTCGTTCAGTCCAACGTTGCCGATGACGACCGACGACCCCGGCACGATCAGCGCCGCGACGGTGGCGAAGGCAGCTGACGAAGGATCGCCCGGTACCACGATATTCTGCGGCTTAAGATCGACTTCGCCCCGAATGGAGATCGTCCGCTTGCCGTCACCGTCGGTTTCCACGGTCAGGTCGGCGCCGAATCCGGCCAACATCCGCTCGCTGTGGTCGCGCGTCCGCACCGGTTCGATCACGCGCGTAATGCCGGGTGTGTTGAGACCCGCGAGCAGTACCGCCGACTTCACCTGTGCCGAAGCGACCGGCAATCGGTATTCGATTGGCACGGCAGGGCACATCCCGCGCACCATCAGCGGCAGGCGACCGCCCGGACTCGCGGTTATGTCTGCCCCCATCATCGACAGCGGGTCGATAACGCGGCCCATCGGACGCTTGCTGAGCGATGCATCGCCCACAAAGGTGCATGTGATCGGGTGGGTCGCGACTAACCCCATCAGCAAGCGCGTCGAGGTTCCAGAATTGCCCATGTCGAGCGCGGTCTGCGGCTGCAGCAGCCCGCCGACACCCACACCGTGAACGTGCCAGCGTTCCCCGCGCTTCTCGATCGTCGCACCCATGGCACGCATGGCGGCGGCGGTCGCGAGGACATCCTCACCCTCCAGCAGCCCCTCGATCACCGACTCGCCGACGGCGAGACTCGCGAACATCAGCGCGCGGTGCGATATCGATTTATCGCCCGGAACGGTGATCGATCCGCGCAATGGACCAGCGGCGGAGAAGGAGCG
>JBDUBD010000038.1:0-22917 GCA_040004295.1 Sphingomonadales bacterium
ATCTGCTATGTCGTTATTGCTGGCTTTGGGTTCTACGCTCGTCACCCAGCGCGATAGATTCACCATAGGAACCGATGACCCGGGATGGCGGGTAGCCTGTTCAAACAGCTGCTCTGTCTGATGGGTGGAGCATCCGGACGCGCCTTGCCTGCTGTTACTCCACGACCAACCCCGTTCATCCAACAAGCCACCCAGATCTCACGATCGCTTGACGACATACCAACCAGTCGGTATCTGGCGCGTTCCGCGAGGAAGGTGAAATGTTTAGCCAATCTCCAAAACCCGACGCCAGATTGAAGCTGCTCGATGCCGCGCTGTCGGTGATCCGCGCCAAAGGCTATTCCGCCACCACGGTTGACGAGCTCTGCGCGGCCGCCGGCGTCACCAAGGGCGCGTTCTTCCATCACTTCAAGAGCAAGGACGCGCTCGGCGTCGCCGCCGCGGAGCATTGGTCGGAGAAAACCGGTGCGCTGTTCTCGGACGCTCCGTATCACGGTCATCCCGATCCACTCGGACGCGTCCTCGGCTATGTCGCTTTTCGCAAGGCACTGCTGCAAGGCGGCGTGCCCGAGTTCACCTGCCTCGTCGGCACCATGGTGCAGGAGACATACCAGACCGCTCCCGCCATCCGCGACGCCTGTGACCGCAGCATCAGCGGCCATGCCGAGACGCTTGAAGCCGATATCGACGCAGCGGTTCGGGATCGGGGAATGTCGCCGGATTGGACCGCCAAGTCGCTCGCGCTCCACACCCAGGCCGTTCTCCAAGGCGCCTTCATCCTCGCTAAGGCGAAGGGCGGCCCGGAGATCGCAGCCGACAGTGTGGATCACCTAATCCGGTACCTGAAGCTGTTGTTTGGACCGAAGCGGATCGAGACCCCAGGTAAGACCAAGCCAAGAGGATAGATCATGATAGGTACAGTCCGACTACACCGTGTAATCGCATCCAGGCTCGACAAAATCTATCGGGCATTTCTCGAACCTGTCGCGGTGGGAGCCTTTCAGTGACCCCCACCATCACCGCCTTTGAAAGCTCACCCGATGAAGGCCGGGGACTTGCACGCGACATGCGCGTTCGCTGGGCGCTAGAGGAAGTGAGGCAGCCTTACGGTGTTCGGCTTGTCTCATTCAGAGAGATGAAGGAGCCCGCGCATCTTGCGCTTCATCCATTCGGACAGATTCCGACCTACGAAGAAGGCGATCTCGTCCTATTCGAGACGGGTGCGATCATATTCCATATCGCCCAGCGCAATGCGGGCCTGCTGCCCGACGACGCGAACGGACGGGCGCGGGCGATCACATGGATGTTTGCCGCGCTCAACACGGTGGAGCCGCCGATTGTCGAGCGCGAACAGGCCCCGTACGTGGATCGGGACAAGCCCTGGTACGAGGAGCGCCTGCCCGTCCTCGATGATCGCTCGTGTACGGCTTGCCAACCTTTCCAAACGTCTTGGCGGTGCGGACTGGCTCGATGGTGCGTTCAGCGCCGGTGACTTGATGATGGTGATGGTTCTGCGCAGGTTGGACGGATCGGGCATATTAGAGGATTATCCGAACCTCTCCGCCTATGTGGCCCGCGGCGAAGCGCGGCCCGCCTACAAGCGTGCTTTCAACGATCAACTGGCGGTCTTCACCGGCAGGCCGCCGGCTCGCTGATGAGTTCCGCCCTGGGCTCCAAGCAAAACCCGGAATTACGGTGACATCGCGTAGGCGCTGCAATGATCTCGGTCGTCGGTCGTCGGTCGACGAAACTTCGGGAGATCGCTAGCCCAGCCGAGCGGTTCGTTCCGCGCGACGGTCCGCAAACATGCGCTATCCTGATCACACCTCATTCTGCTCGGCGATGGCTACGATCTGGCCATGCCCTCAATCAGCTCTCGCTCCCGCATCAAACCCTCACCGACGAGATCAAAGAAGGCTCTCACGCGCGCCGTCGCCTTAAGGTCAGCATGAGTGACGATTCAGAGTTCGCCCTCCAATTCCGCGATGGGCTTCGGCAATGCCCTTGTCAGGCCTGCTTCGCCGTCCCCGAGGTAACACGGCAGTAGCGCCAACCCGATGCCTGACCTCAACCTGTCAACCGACTTCATGCACCGCGCTCTCGGGGATATGCAGAGGGCGCAGCCTCGCATCGGTCAGCTGGGCGAAGAAAACCTGCGCGGCATACTCAAGATCGGCCCGGCTTGCGGTCAGGTTCGCCCTCAGTTTGTCCATCGTTGCACGAAACCATATCGTGGCCTTAAGGCACCGTCTTCTCGCTTCATCGAAGTCAGCAGTCTGAAGCGACCGGCGAAGCTCAACGACGCCGAGGCTTACACACAGGTCGAGCGGTATCCGAAACCGGACCGCATACACTGCGCCTCGTCGGTGTAAATGAACTGGACGGGGCCCGCTCACGGCTGAGTGCCTGTGGAACAGTTATGTGTAGCAGTGCGCCACACGGGCTCCCAATGGTAGCGTAGCCGGGCGGCCCTTGGGTAGGACGTGGCGGCAGACGGCGGTATTTGGCGCACCGGAAGGGATTCGAACCCCCGACCCCTGCCTTCGGAGGGCAGTGCTCTATCCAGCTGAGCTACCGGTGCGTACCGACGTGCGCCCTAGCAGCCCGTAAACCGGTTCGCCAGTCCTCTTAACCCGCAGGTTTTGAGACCTTTACGATCTTGACCGGCTGGAACTGGCCGAGGCCGCACGTCGCACCTTGCGAGAGTCCGGGGGACTGCAGCACCGTGATGGTATCGACGCTGCACAACTGGCTGATCGAGGTCTTGTACATGAACCGCTCTTCGAACCCCAAGCTCGGGCAACTCATCGGCAGCGTGTTCCGATAGACCTTGCCGTTGTTCATGTGGAAATCGATGACGCCGTCACCGTGCACGCTTGTGTTGCGGATATTGGTCGTCTGGACGCAGCTGACGGGCTTGCCATCGGGTGTTGCCGGTGGCGGTGTCTGCCGGTCACGCGGCGCGGCCGATGCCGTAGCTACGCCCATAGCGATGATTGTCGATGCGACGATGAACCTTTTCATGCTGCCTCTCCTTCGACTCGATTGTCCTGAATATGCTTGGGCGGCGATGTCTTGGGCCTGAACGCGCAGAGATCGCGCACGACGCACCGCCAGCATTCGGGCGTACGTGCCTTGCAGGTGTAGCGGCCATGCAGGATCAGCCAGTGATGCGCCTGAACGCGAAACGGGGCAGGGGTTTGGCGTTCGAGGATCGCCTCGACGGCCTGGGGCGTCTTGCCCTTGGCGAGGCCGGTTCGGTTGCAGATGCGGAAGACGTGGGTGTCGACCGGGAATGTCTCCGCGCCGAGTGCCACGTTCAGCACGACATTGGCGGTCTTTCGACCGACGCCGGGCAGCGCCTGAAGCTGATCGCGGTCCGTTGGCACCTCGCCGCCGTGCAGGTCGATCAGCATCTGCGACAGCGCGATGACGTTCTTGGCCTTGGTATTGAACAGGCCGATCGTGCGGATGTGCTGCTTCAGCGCCGCCTCGCCCAGTTCGACCATCGCCCGTGGATCCCGTACGTCCGCGAACAGCGCGCGCGTTGCCTTATTCACTCCTGCATCGGTCGCCTGCGCCGACAGGACGACCGCGACGAGCAACTGATAGATATTGCCGTAATCGAGTTCAGTTTCGGGCGCTGGATTGGCCTCGGCCAGGCGCCGGTAGAATTCGAATATGTCAGCCTTTTTCAGAGGCCGAGCCCCGTTACGTGCGCCACGTGCAGTGTGTTGGCGTATTGCTGAAACGCGACGGCCCTGCCGTTTTCGACCCGCCATATATGCACAAGCTGGGTCCGCTGGGTTTTGCCCGTAGCCTTATAGGTGCCGACATAATGGCCGAGCGCGATGACGGTGTCGCCCGCATCAAGGATTTCGCCGATCTCAACCCCGAACCCGTCCCATTCCGTTGCGCATCGCATGAACACGCCGTTCGCGATCGCCTCTGGTCCGACATAAGGATTGCCGTCGGCATAGGGAAAATCGTCGGCTTCGTTCCAGACCATTTCCGGACTCATCGCCCCGAGAATATTAGGCACATCGCCAACCGAGAACGCGTCATAGATGCCGTTGATAAGGGCCACATTTTCAGCCGACATTTGCGCTCTCCCCCTAAAGTCCCAGAACATCTGTCATTGCGTAGCGCCCGGGCTCTTGTTCCGTGAGCCACAGTGCCGCTTTCACCGCGCCGCGCGCGAAGATGTCGCGGCTCTCGGCGCGGTGGCCGAATTCCAGTCGTTCGCCCTCTGCGGCCAGGATCACCATGTGATCGCCAGCAACAGACCCCCCGCGTAGCGACGCAAAGCCGATCGTCCCTGCCTCGCGCGGGTCGGTCGAGTCGAATCGGTCGAAACGGCTGAGTTCGGGCAGGCTCTTGCCCCGACCCTTTGCGGCGGCCTGTGCCAGCAGCAGCGCCGTGCCCGACGGCGCATCGACCTTGTGCCGGTGGTGCATTTCAAGCACCTCGATATCCCAGTCTGCCCCGAGCCGGGCCGCGGCCTGCTCGACCAAAGCTGACAGCAAGTTCACACCTAAAGAGGTATTCGCCGCCTGCAGCACGGGAATCTCGCGTGCCGCATCGTCGATCATGGAATGATGCGTACCATCCAGGCCGGTCGTCCCGATCAGAATGGGTGTCCGGCCAAGGCGCGCGGCATTCAGATTACCGGCAAGCGCGATTGGCGACGAGAAGTCGACCAGAACATCGCTGCTACGGGCAAGCGCCGTCGCGTCTCCATCGACATCTGTGCCGCCAGCCAACGTCGCGCCGAGCGACGGGATGACTGCCGCGATCGCCGCACCCATCCGTCCCCGGCTGCCCAAAATCCCGATCCGCGTCATGCCCTGCCGCTCGTGCGCAAGCCGAAGTTGACACGGTCCAAATGCCTTTTTCCAGAGCCAAGAGGTACCGTATTTCCCGAGGCGACTGGCAGAGAGAGGAAGGAGTGGAGCATGATTTGAACCTAGCCATGTCCAAAGGAAATAGGACAGCAATTTTTTGCGGTCTGCCGTCTGCTTTTCTTACGCCGTCAACTTCGCAATCATCGCCTGAGCTGCTGCAGGGTTGCGGACCTTTGCGCCGCTGATGAAATAGGTGAACACGTCGCCGACCTTGGACCAATCCCTGGCCTTTTCGGTCCATCTATCCAGCGCCTGGTCGTCATAGCCCGTCGGGCAGTCCTCGACTGCGCGTTGCAGGCGCGCATAGCGGAAGTCGGCTGTGTCCTGGTCGATGCAGGGAAACTCGTCGTCATCGGCAAAGACAATGGCCGCGTTGGCCGCCTTGGCGAGTTTGTAAAAGGCTGGGTCGCGAAAGCTTTCGTGCCGTGCTTCGATCGCATGGCGCAGCGGCACCCCGTCCTGCTTGTCCGGGAGAAGTTTCAGGAATCCGGCGAAATCGTCCGCATCGAATTTCTTGGTCGACATGAACTGCCACAAGATCGGTCCCAGCCGGTCGCCGAGCTCGACGATGCCCAGTGTCAAGAATTTTTGAACTGATTCTGTGCTTTCAGCCAGTATCTTGCGATTGGTTGCGAAGCGTGATGCCTTGACCGCGAACTGGAATCCATCGGGTGCCGACTTGGCCCAATTAGCAAAGGTCGCGGGCTTCTGGCTGCCGTAATAGGTGGAGTTGATCTCGATGCTGGTCAGCCGTTCGGCGGCGAAGGCCAACTGCTTCGTCTTGGCGAGGCCGTCCGGGTAAAAAGTGCCGCGCCACGGATCGAAATCCCACCCGCCGATACCGACGCGAATTGTGCCCTTGGTCATGGGCACACTATAGCGGCGGTGTGCATGACATCCACAACATCGTGGTTCTGACCGGTGCGGGCATTTCCGCCGAAAGCGGTCTTGCCACGTTCCGAGGACCGGGAGGGTTGTGGGAAGGGCATCGGGTCGAAGATGTCTGCACGCCGGAGGCGCTGGCTGCCGATCCCGAGTTGGTGCACCGCTTCTATGACGATCGCCGTGCCGCGCTCACGACGGTGGAACCGAACGCAGCGCACAAGGCACTGGCGCGACTGGACGCCGAATGGCCGGGCGAGCTATTGATCGTCACGCAGAATGTCGATGATCTGCACGAGCGGGCAGGGGCGAAGCGGCTGATTCACATACATGGCGAACTGTTGAGCGCGCTGTGCGCAGCGTGTGGCGGCCGTGGTGTTTGGGAAGGGCGGTTGCCGCCCGGAACGGCGTGCGGTGCCTGCGATGCTCTCGCGCTGCGCCCCGACATCGTGTTCTTCGGCGAGATGCCGTACCGTATGGACGAGATCGACGCGGCGGTGCGAAACTGCGACCTGTTCGTGTCGATCGGGACTTCGGGCGCGGTCTATCCGGCCGCAGGGTTTGTCCAGACCGCGCGGTACGTGGGCGCGCGGACGCTGGAGCTCAACCTGGAGCCCTCATCGGGGAGCGTGTATTTCGATGAGACGCGGTTGGGGGCTGCGGGCGTGCTGGTTCCGGGTTGGGTGGATGAGGTTTTGGGCTGCTGATCCGGAAGAACGCTGGAATTAATCATCCGATTTGCTGAGCTTGTCGAAGCATTGCCCTTCTTCTCGGTTGAGCGAAGGGAAAGGACAGGCCTTCGACAAGCTCAGGCAATCGGAGGTTTCACGCGGCGCTTAATCCACCCAGTCCAGCCCGATATCGCGATAGACACCCCGGTCTTCGTCCCATTTGGGCGAGACCTTGACGTGCAGGTAAAGGTGTACGGCCACGCCGAGCAGTGTCGCCAGTTCCGCGCGCGCCTTGCTGCCGATTTCCTTCAGCCGGGCACCGCCCTTGCCGAGCACGATGGCGCGCTGGCTGTCGCGGGCGACGAGGATTTGCTGGTGGATTTCGACCGATCCGTCGGGGCGCTCGCTGTATTTCTCGGTCTCGACGGCGCAGGCCTGTGGCAGTTCCTGATAGAGTTGCAGGAAGATCTGCTCGCGCGTGACTTCGGCGGCCATCACGCGGTCGGTGGCGTCGCTGACCTGTTCGGCGGGGAAGTGCCACGGCCCCTCCGGCATCGCCGCCGCCAGTCGCGCCTTCACGTCGGCAATGCCGTCGCCGGTGGTCGCACTGATCATCAGTGTATCGGTGAACGACAGCCGTTCGTTGAGTGTTGCGGCGTGGCGAAGCAGCTTCTCCTTGTCGGCGACATCGACCTTGTTAAGGATCAGCAACTTGGGCTCGGGGCGGGCGGCAAGGCCGTTCAGGATCGTGTCGAGCCGCGTACCCACGCCGCCCTTGGCATCGACGACGAGTGCGATCAGATCGGCATCCGCAGCGCCGCCCCATGCGGCCTGCACCATCGCGCGATCGAAGCGCCGCTTCCCCTCGAAAATGCCGGGCGTGTCGACCAGCACGATCTGTGTCTCGCCCGCCATCGCGATGCCCATCAGCCGGGTCCGCGTCGTCTGAGCCTTCGGACTGACGATCGCGACCTTCTGGCCGACGAGGGCATTCACCAGCGTGGACTTGCCCGCGTTCGGCGCGCCGACGATGGCGACCATGCCGCAGTGTTGAGAACGTACTTCAGTCAAATTATTCATCCGCTTGCCTGAGCTTGTCGAAGGCCTGTCCTTCTTCATTCTTCTTTTTCGCCAACCGGGAAATCTCGTCCCAATCGCCGCGCACGAGCGCGAGCTTCTTTGCCCGGCTCCAGCCTTTCAACTTTAGTTCGAAAGCTTTTGCTGCCTCACGTGTTTCGCAATCATCCGACCAGATCAATTTCACCGGACGATAGTCCGCAGTGAAACCAGGGATGATACCATTTTCATGCTCCCAGACCCTGCGCTCGAGATTGTCTGTGTGCCCGACGTATAAACGACTACCATTGCAGTGCAGCATATACACCCAGAAAGCCATGATGCCGAGGGGTAGGAGAAGGGCAGGCCTTCGACAAGCTCAGGCTAATCGGATTAGTGAGGGAGTGTCGCCAATAATGCGGCGGCGGCGGCAGTTTCGGCTTCCTGTTTGGAGGAGCCGGTCGCGGTGGCTTCGTGCGATCCGCCAAGGCTGACGGACACGGTGAAGCGCGGGGCGTGGTGCGGGCCTGATCGATCAACCAATGTGTATTGCGGGGCGCGGCGATTATGGGCGGCGGCCCATTCCTGAAGCGCGGACTTGGGATGACTGGGCGTTTTTGCATGCCCCTCGACCCGTGCCTGCCAGTGGCTGCGGATGAAGGCCTCGGCGGCAGTGTGGCCGTGGTCGAGGTAGAGTGCGCCGATCAGAGCCTCACACACGTCGCCCAATATGTTGTCGCTGTCGGCACCTCCGTCGTCGCGTGCCTGTTTGCCGAGGCGAAGGTTCGGGCCGAGACCGATTTCGCGGGCGACATCGGCGCAGACCGTGCCGGTAACGAGCGTGTTGAAACGGCGTGACAGATCGCCTTCGGGTGCTTCCGGATAGGCCGTGTAAAGCCATTCGGCGACGACCAACCCCAGCACACGGTCACCAAGGAATTCGAGGCGCTGGTAGCTTGGCGCGCCATGGCTGCCATGCGTCAGCGCGCGCTCATAGAGTGCCAGCAGCCTGGGTGCGGCGCCCAATGCCTCTGCTAGCCAGTCGGCGAGCATGGTCAGAATCCCATACCGATGCGATTGGGGCGGGCGGCGGTGAACCATGTCCAGGGCTGGAGCAGCTTGGCCGAACCATCGGTCGAGAATACGCCGACCCATGCCTTGCCGACGAGGTTCTGTACCGGCACAAATCCGATACCCCCGCCATCGACTGCCGGGAAGCGGCTGTCGGCGCTCTTGTCGCGGTCGTCACCCATCATGAACAAATGGCCTGCGGGTACGGTAAACACGCGGGTATGGTCGGCCTCGGTATCGCCGATATCGAGAATCTCGTACGACTTTCCGTTAGGAAGGGTCTCGCGGTAGCGCGGGTAACGGCAACGGGTGGTGCCGTCGGATGCGGCTTCGGCGAATTCGGGCGCAAAGCACGGGCTGTTCGGGCTGAGCGCCAGGACGAGATCATCGACGCGGGTCTTGGGTATCGGGCGACCGTTGATGACGAGAATTCCGTCGCGCATCTGCACCGTGTCGCCGGGCAGGCCGATGACGCGTTTGATGTAATCGGTTTTCGCCGAGGGCGGTGCCTTAAACACCACCACGTCGCCGCGTTGGGGCAATCTCGACAGAACGCGGCTCTCGCCGATCGGCGGAGAAAAGGGGAAGCTGTACCGCGAATAGCCATAGGGCCATTTCTGGACGAACAGGTAATCGCCGACCAACAGACGCGGCATCATCGACTCGCTGGGGATGGAAAAGGTCGCGACGAAAAAGCTGCGGATGATGACGACGACGATCACCAGTTTCACGAGGAACTGGATGAAATCCATGGTTTCGGATTTCTTTGGCTTGGCGGGCGTGGCCGACACTGTGTCGCTGGCGTTCATGGGGTCGGCGGCATGGGACGCGGTTAGGGTCGCGTCAAGCATATGAGGTGCCAATACAAGCCGGACGCGTTATGTGCGTCCCGAATAGAACCGCCAAGAAAGACCTAGATGACCGACTGGACTGCCATTGAGGCATTGCCTCGCACGACCCTGACCGATCTGTTCGCGAACGACACGAACCGTCTGGCGCTGCTTGCCCATGATGTATGCGGCATGCGCTTCGATTTCGCGAAGACGCATCTGTCCGCAGAAGCGCTGGCGGCCTTCGGAAAACTGGCGAAGGCGTCCGACCTGACCGGAAAGCGGGCCGCGCTGTTTGCGGGCGAGGCCGTCAACACGACCGAAGGACGTGCCGCCGAACATACAGCGGAGCGGGGCGAAGGCTCTGCCGAAAGCGTGGCGCGCGCTGCGGCGCTGCATGCGCGGATGCGCGCGTTGATCGATGCGATCGAAAGCGAAGCGCTGGGGCCGGTGCGGCACATCGTCCATATCGGCATCGGCGGGTCGGCGCTCGGGCCGGACCTGATCGTCGATGCGCTGTCGAGCGACCGGTTGCGCTATGATGTGGCCATCGTTTCGAACATCGACGGTTGCGCGCTCGAGAATGCGGTGGCCGATTTCGACCCGGCGGCGACTTTGATCGTGGTCGCGTCGAAGACATTCACGACGACCGAAACCATGCTGAACGCTGCAAGTGCCGTGTCGTGGATGGAGGAACACGGCGTCGATGATCCACTGGGGCGGGTCATCGCGCTGACGGCATCGCCCGAAAAGGCGATCGAATGGGGCGTGGACGAGACGCGTATCCTGCCGTTTTCGGAAAGCGTTGGCGGGCGGTACTCGCTGTGGTCGTCGATCGGCTTTCCGGCGGCGCTGGCGCTCGGCTGGGATTGTTTCGAGGAATTGCTCGAGGGCGCGGCGGAGATGGACCGCCATTTTCGTCTGACCGCGACCGACAGCAATGTGCCCGTCCTCGCGGCATTCGCTGACCTGCTTTACGCGCAGGGGCGTGGTTACGAGACGCGGGCGACATTCGCTTATGACGAGCGGCTACGGCTGTTGCCGAGCTACCTCCAGCAGCTTGAAATGGAATCGAACGGCAAGTCGGTGACGGTGAATGGCAAGCCGCTTGGCCGTCCCAGCGCGCCGATCACCTGGGGCGGCGTCGGCAGCGACGCACAACATGCGGTCTTCCAACTGTTGCATCAGGGTACACATGTCGTGCCAATCGAATTTGTCGCCTGTATTGAGGCGGGCGATGGCCTTGACCCCGAGCATCACCGGTTGCTGCTGGTCAATGCGTTTGCGCAGGGCGCCGCGCTGATGACCGGACGCGCGAACGATGATCTCGCACGAAACTATCCGGGCGACCGCCCGTCGTCGACAATCCTGCTCGACCGGCTCGATGCACGTACGCTCGGGGCTCTTATCGCGTTCTACGAGCACCGCACGTTCGTGAATGCGGTGCTGCTCGGCATCAATCCGTTCGACCAGTTCGGCGTCGAACTTGGCAAGCAGATGGCGAAAAGTGTCGATGACGCAACCGAGCGTGCAAAGTTCGATAGCTCGACCCGTGCCTTGATCGATCGCGCGGGGGTTTAGTTTCTCGCAATCACGCTTATCTGAACACAATCACCGACTGCCTGAGCCTGTCGAAGGCCTGCCCTTCTTGTTCGCAAAGAAGGACAACCCTTCGACAGGCTCAGGGAAGCGGTTTTGTTTGGGGCGTAATTTATGACCGACAATTTCGACTACGATCTTTTCGTCATCGGTGCAGGTTCGGGCGGCGTCCGTGCGGCGCGGATCGCGGCGGGCCATGGGGCCAAGGTCGGTATTGCCGAGGAGTACCGTGTCGGCGGCACCTGCGTCATTCGCGGCTGCGTACCCAAGAAGCTGCTCGTCTATGGCGCACACTTCGCAGAGGACTTGAGCGATGCGCGCCGGTTTGGCTGGGAGGTCGCGGAGACGAAATTCGACTGGCCGACGCTGCGCGACAATGTGCTCGCTGAAGTGACGCGGCTGGAAGCGGTCTATGGGGAGACGCTTGGCAATCATCATGTCGAAGTGATCAAGGAACGCGCTGTCCTGACCGGACCGCAGTCGGTGAAGCTCGCTGGTGGTCGCGAAATCCGCGCGAAGACGATCCTGATCGCGACCGGCGGCTGGCCCGTCCGCCCGGAGTTTCCGGGCAGCGAATTCGGCATCACGTCGAACGAGGTGTTCCACCTAGAAAGCCTGCCCAAGCGGGTTGTTATCGCGGGCGGCGGTTACATCGCCAACGAGTTCGCCGGGATTTTCCACGGATTCGGGTCGCATGTAACCATCGTCAATCGCGGTGACCAGATTTTGCGCGGCTACGACGAACAGATTCGCGACCGTTTGCTGCAGATTTCGATGACCAAGGGCATCGAATTCCGTTTCAACGCGCCTTTCGAGGAAATCACCAGGAACGAGGATGGCACTCTTCACGTCAGGATGAAGGGCTGCGATGCGATCGACGCCGACATCGTCCTGTTCGCCACAGGGCGCGCGCCGAACGTTGGCGGTTTGGGGCTGGATGTTGCTGGCGTCGAGCTGAACGATAAGGGCGCGATCAAGGTCGATGAGGACAACAAGACGTCAGTCGGCAGCATCTACGCCGTCGGCGACGTGACCGACCGCATCCAGTTGACGCCGGTCGCGATCCGCGAGGGACAGGCGTTTGCCGACACGGTGTTCGGCAACAAGCCGACGCGGGTCGATTACGACAACGTACCAAGCGCCGTGTTCAGCCATCCGCCGATGGCGGGTGTCGGCATGACGGAGGCGCAGGCGAAGAATAAGCTCGGGACCATTCGCACCTACACCTCCGACTTCCGGCCGATGAAGAATGTTCTGGCGGGGCGCAACGAGCGGTCGCTGTACAAAATGATCGTCGATGCCTCGACCGACGTCGTGGTCGGCCTTCACATGATCGGCCCCGACGCGCCCGAAATCCTTCAGGCGGCGGCGGTTGCTGTAAAGGCAAAGCTGACCAAGGCGGATTTCGACGCGACCGTCGCGCTGCACCCGTCGATGGCCGAGGAATTGGTGCTACTGAAATAACGGTGGGGCACTCCCCTTGCGACCCTTCGCCAGATGCGTAAGCAGATGGCAACAGGGAGAGATTCATGCGCCGCATTCACGTTCTTTTGTCGCTTCTGCTCGTATCCGCCAGCACCACCGCCTTGGCCGAAGTCGAAAAATTCTCGGTGTTTCGAAAAGACACCACCATCGGACGCGTCGTCGTCGATACGAGCGGCGACACTGCCAAGATCGAATTCGACATCAAGGATAATGGCCGCGGCCCGACGGTCGCCGAGGTGCTGACCCTTGACGCGGGGGGCTTGCCAACGAGTTGGAAAATCACCGGCACACAGACCTTCGGTGGCAAGATCGACGAGAGTTTCGAACGCAAGGGTAATGTCTCGATCTGGAGGGATTCCGCAGGTCCAGGCAGCGCGAAGGGCGCGCCAAAACTGTATGTTACGCAGAGCGGCAGCCCCTATGCGCTCCAGATTTTCGCGCGTGCGATTCTGAAGGCGGGCGGCAAGCTCGACGTACTTCCGGGCGGCACGCTGACCATGACGAAGCGCGATACGATGACGCTCAATGGGCCATCGGGCGACGTGAATGTCACGCGCTACGAACTGGCCGGGCTCGACCTCACGCCGACGACACTGCTGCTTGACGACGCCAATCGGCTGATCGCGCTTCCCTCGGCGGGCGGCGGCCTGACACGGGCGGGTTTCGAGGGAGATAACCCGCGCCTGCGCGACCTTGCCGCGAAGTGGCAGGGTGAGCGCCTTGCAAGCATCCAGCGCGAAACGGCAAAGCATTATCCGGGTCCGGTGCGCATTACCAACGTCCGCCTGTTCGATCCCGCGACCGCAAAGCTGACCGGCCCCGTCTCGGTGGTTGTGAACGGCAATACCATCGCGGGCGTCCAGCCGACGGACAGTCCGGTGACCCCGGGCGAAACGGTCATCGACGGGGCAGGGGGCACGCTGGTCCCCGGCATGACTGAAATGCACGCGCACCTTTCGGCCGATGGCGCGCTGCTGAATCTGCTCGCGGGCATCACCACGGTGCGCGACATGGGGAACAGCAATCCGGTCCTCGACGCGCTCGACAAGCGGATAGAAAGTGGTGAGGTCGCGGGGCCGCGGATCGTGCGCAGCGGCTTCATCGAGGGCAAGTCGCCATTCAATTCCACCAACGGCTTCGTCGTCGATAGCGAGGCAAAGGCCGTCGAAGCCGTTCGCTGGTATGCATCGCGCGGTTATTGGCAGATCAAGATCTACAACAGCATCGACCCCAAGTGGGTACCCGCAATGGTCGCAGAGGCCCATAGGCTGGGACTGCGCGTATCGGGCCATGTTCCCGCCTTCACCAACGCCGATGCGATGATCGCGGCGGGATATGACGAACTGACACACATCAACCAGCTGTCCCTCGGCTGGATTATCAAGCCGGGTGAGGACACGCGTACGTTGTTCCGCCTGACTGCGCTCGGACGCTTGCCGAACCTCGACCTGAACTCGGCTCCGGTGCAATCGACGCTCGACACGATGAAGGCCAAGGGGATCGCACTCGACGCAACGCTGGGCATCCACGAAAACCTGCTGCTCAACCGCGACGGCGTGGTCGCGCCGGGTGCTGTCGATTACATCACGCACATGCCGATCGGTGTGCAGCGCGACCTGAAACAGGCATGGAGCAACCCCGATACCTTCGGTGGCGATGCGAATGCCAGGGCGGCTTACGCCAAGCTGGTCGATATCCTGAAACGTGCCAATGCGAAGGGCATTTTCATCGTGCCGGGCACAGATAC
The DNA here is from genome assembly GCA_040004295.1 of Sphingomonadales bacterium. Classification (GTDB taxonomy): domain Bacteria; phylum Pseudomonadota; class Alphaproteobacteria; order Sphingomonadales; family Sphingomonadaceae; genus Sphingomonas_O. The sequence goes on from JBDUBD010000038.1 coordinate 14,246, forward strand.
CGGCGGGTCGTTCACCTATCACCGCGAACTCGAACTCTACACGCAATTGGGCATGACACCGGGTCAGGTGCTTGCGCGTGCGACGGGCGACATGGCGAAATACCTTGGCAGCGACCAACGCAGCGGATCGATCACGCGCGGCAAACTCGCCGACTTCTTCCTGGTACCGGGCGATCCGACCAAGGATCTGAAGGCGATCAAGTCGATTGCAATGGTCGCCAAGGACGGCGTCTTCTATTTTCCGGAGGAAATTTATCCGCGCTTCGGCATCAAGCCTTTCGCGGCGGCACCCAAGGTGACGGCACCCGACCCGAAGAATACGGGTACGATCACTGCATCGCGCGACGACGGTATGCGGCAGGGTTATTCGTCGATGCTAGACGACGAAGGGCTTCATGCGCACTGATCGGTATCTGAGTGTTGCTCGGCCAACCGAGGGAAAGCGATGATGGCGGGAACCGTGCTCGTGTCGGGCGGCAGCGGCTATATTGCGGGTTTCCTGATCCGCCAGCTCATCCGTGAGGGCTGGACCGTTCACACGACGATCCGCAATCTGGAGGGCGAGCGGCGGGTTCGCGCGCGCCTGGCGACCGACAACGACCGGCTGCACTTCTTCGCAGCCGATCTGACGCGCGATGCGGGATGGGCGGATGCGATGGCCGGCTGTACCCACGTTGCGCACGTTGCGTCGCCGTTTCCTGCCGAGCACGTCAAGGACGCAAACGAGCTGATCGTGCCCGCTCGTGACGGTGCCCTGCGCGCGCTGAGGTTCGCACGCGATGCGGGTGTTCGCAGGTTCGTCCTGACATCGTCCGTAGCGGCCATCGGCTATGGCCATCCGCACGCCAAAACCATGTTCACCGAGGCCGATTGGAGCGACACAACCAGCCCCGACACGTCCCCCTATGCCCAGTCCAAGACCATTGCCGAGCGTGTCGCGCGTGACTGGATAGCGGCAGAGGGTGGGGAAATGGAGTTCGCTTCGATCAACCCCTCGCTGGTGGTCGGCCCCGTCATGGATGCGGATGTATCGACATCGATCGAGGTGATCGACAAGATGTTGTCGGGCGCGCTGCCAGGCTGTCCCGACCTCGGGTTCGCCGTTGTCGATGTCCGCGACCTGGTCGATCTGCACATCAGCGTACTGACCGCGCCGGACATGGCGAACGAGCGCTTCATCGCTTCGGGGCGAACGTTCAAGCTGATCGAGATCGCGCGATTGTTCAAAGCGCGGTTGGGCGTGCGGGCACGCAAGGTTCCGGCGCGGCGGCTACCCGATTTCCTCGTCCGGATCGCGGCCCTGTGGGATCCAATGGTGCGGTCGGTCCTGCCCGAACTCGGGCGGACGCGCCATATGGACGCCAGCCACGCCAAGGCGATCCTCGGCTGGGAAACACGCAACGAAGAAGACTCGCTTGTGGATTGCGCGAACAGCCTGATCGACCTGGGCATTGTAAAGGTCTGAATCGTGTCGGAAGCTGTCATCGTCTCCACCGCCCGCACACCCATTGGCAAGGCGTATAAGGGCTCTTTCATCGACGCGAACGGATCGACTCTCGCCGCGCATGTCATCCGTGCGGCCGCAGGGCGCGCAGGTGTTGCGCTCGACGAGATCGAGGATGTGTTGCTCGGCTCCGCACATCCGGAAGGGGCAACCGGAAACAATGTCGCCCGAGTTGCGGCCATAGAGGCAGGCTGTCCGGTGACCGTCTCGGGCATGACACTCGACCGGAAATGCTCGTCGGGGCTACAGACGATTGCGCTTGCAGCACAGCGCATTCGAGCCGGTGAAGAGGGCATTTATGTCGCCGGTGGGCTCGATTGCGTGTCGCTGGTTCTGCCCAACAAGAATTTGAAGCATTATCATTCGCCATGGGTACAGGCGAACCGGCCCGACCTGATGCTGCCGATGATCCCGACGGCGGAAAATATCGCTTCCCGCTATGGCATCGGGCGTGAGGCACAGGACGCCTACGGCGCGCAGTCGCAGCAGCGTGTCGTTGCGGCATGGGAAGCGGGACGCCTGACGGAAGAGATTGTGCCGATCACCGTCACGCGGATGTTGCGCGACAAGGAGGGCAACGTCGCCGGCGAGGAACAGGTGACGGTTGACCGCGATGAGGGCATGCGGGCCGGAACCACGGCCGAGGGGTTGGCCGGTCTCAGGACAGTCATGGAGGGCGGAACCGTCACGGCGGGAAACGCCAGCCAGTTATCCGATGGCGCCAGCGTGTGCGTCGTGATGTCGACCTCGGAAGCCGCGCGGCGTGGTCTTGCGCCGATGGGCGTCTTTCGCGGATTCGCGGTTGCGGGCTGCGAACCCGACGAGATGGGGATCGGCCCGGTGTTCGCAATTCCCAAGCTGCTTGCCCGGCACGGCCTGTCGGTGGGCGATATCGACCTGTGGGAGCTGAACGAAGCGTTCGCGGTTCAAGTGCTCTATTGCCGCGACCGCCTGGGCATCGACCCGGATCGCCTCAATGTCGATGGTGGGGCGATCGCGATCGGTCATCCCTTTGGCATGAGCGGATCGCGGCTGACCGGCCACGCGCTGATCGAGGGCAAGCGGCGCGGCGCCAAGCTGGCGGTCGTTACGATGTGCGTCGGCGGCGGCATGGGTGCGGCAGGACTGTTCGAAATCACCTGATCAAGCGATACCCGGGATGAACGGAATGTAGTTTGCAGTTCATGCAACTCCTGTGTGCGGGCGCGGGTTATTACGCGGTAAGACGAGGAGATAACCGATGAAGAAACTTATTTTGGCTGCAACGCTCGGTGCGACGATGATGACCGTATCGACGCCGGTACTTGCCGACCCGCCTGCCTGGGCACAGGCCAATGGCCGTCGTGATCGCGATTATCGCGAGGACCGCCGCGAAGCGCGCAAGGACGCTTGGCGCGACTATCGCCGCTACGACTATAATCGCCCGCAGCAGGGCCAGCGGCGTTACTATGCCGAGAACTATTACCGTGACGGTCGCTACTACCAGCCAGTCCGGTTGTGGCGGAACGACCGGATCTATCGCGGCAATGACGGTCGCTACTATTGCCGTCGCTCGGATGGCACGACCGGCCTGATCGTCGGCGCAGCAGTCGGTGGCCTGATCGGCAACTCGCTGGGTCGTGGTGACTCAAGTGTGTTGGCGACCCTGCTGGGTGCCGGTGCTGGCGCCGCACTCGGCAGCTCGATCGACCGGGGCAACGTCACCTGTCGCTAAACCGAAGTAACTAAAATTAGGGTCGGCGCGATGCGTCGGCCCTTGTTGTTTGGAGGCAGGTCGGTATCCGGACGCAGCACTTCCGGAGAGCCGCCATTTCCACCGTTCCTGTCGCACCGACCAAAGCCATCATCACAACCGTCCACGGCGTAACCCTGACCGACGATTATGCATGGCTGCGCGATCCCAAATATCCCGATGTCGATGACGCGGAAGTGCTGGATTATCTGAAGGCGGAGAACACGCATTTCGAGGCGTATATGACGCCGCTGCAGCCGCTGGTGGACACCATATTCACCGAGATGAAGGGGCGCATCAAGGAGGATGATTCGAGCGCCCCCGCCAGGAACGGTGACTGGATATACTGGCGCGCGTTCGAAACCGGCGGGCAATATCGCAAATGGTGGCGGCGACCGGTCGCTGGCGGTCCGGACGAGCTCATTCTCGACGAACCGGCGCTCGCGGCGGGCAAGGATTATTTCCGACTTGGCGCGATTTCAGTCAGCGAGGATGGTCGCTTCCTTGCCTATGCGACGGATGACGACGGGTCGGAGCGTTTCACGGCGCGTGTGCGTGACCTGACAACGGGCGATAATCTGGCCGACGTCATTCCCGAGACGATGGGTGCGCTGGTGTGGAGCGACGACGCTTCGGTGCTGCTTTACGGTCGGGTCAACGAACACTGGCGCATCGACACCTTGTTTGCCCATCGCATCGGCACCCCGGTCGCTGACGATGTCGTACTCTATCACGAAGAGGATATCGGTTTTCAGTGCGGCGTAGGCCAAACGCACAGCCGCAAGTGGATCGTGCTGGCGACCGGTGACAACGCGACCAGTGAGGTGCGGCTCGTGCCGGCTGCCGATCCGTTCGCGACGCCGCTCGTGGTTCGCGCGCGTACCTCGGGCGTTGAATATGATGTCGAGGAGCGTGGCGGCGTCCTCTACATCGTCACCAATGACGTCAGCCCGCAATTCCGCCTGGTCACCGCTCCTGTTACGGCGCCTGGCGAATGGACAGAGCGGATTGCTGCGCGCGACGATTTCTACCTTACCGACGTCACCTGTTTTGCCGATTTCTTCGTGGTCGAGGGACGCGAAAACGGTCTCGATCAGGTCGAGGTCCATGATTACACGAGTGGTATGGCCAAGCGCATTGCATTTGCGGAAGGCAGCTACGTCGCCGGGCTCGACGAAAACCCCGAGTTCGCTGTCACCAAGTTACGACTGTCCTATGAATCGATGGTCACGCCCGACCGCGTGATCGACCACGATCTGGAGACTGGCACTCAGACGGTACTCAAGGAGCAGGTTATCCCCAGCGGCTATGATGCGAGCCGTTATGCCACCGAACGCCTGATGGTCGAGGCGCGTGATGGCACGTCGATCCCTGTGTCGGTGGTCTATGCCAAGGATTTCCCCAAGGACGGCAGCCGCCCGCTCTATCTCTATGGCTATGGTGCCTATGGCATCGCGATCCCGCCGGGCTTCTCGACCTCGCGGTTAAGCCTCGTCGATCGCGGCTTCGCCTTTGCCATTGCGCATATTCGCGGCGGTGACGATCTCGGCCAGCAGTGGCAGCTCGACGGAAAGCTCGGGAAGCGCTGGAACGCGTTCACCGATTTCGTCGATGTGGCGAAAGGCCTGATTGCCGAGGGCTTCACCTCTGCAGGTCGCATATGTGCAGCGGGCGGGTCGGCCGGCGGCGAGTTGATGGGCGTCGTCGTCAACACAGATCCCGACATCTGGGGCGCGATTGCGGCGCATGTGCCGTTCGTGGACGTCCTCAACACGATGCTCGATGCCACGCTGCCGCTGACACCGGGCGAATGGCCGGAATGGGGCAACCCCATCGAGGACAAGACCGCATTCGACTTGATCCGCAGCTATTGCCCGTATCAGAATGTAAAGGCGCAGGATTATCCGCCGCTGATGATCACAGCCGGTTTGACCGACCCCCGTGTGACCTATTGGGAACCGGCAAAGTGGACTGCGAAATTGCGCGCGACCGCGACGGGCGACAGTCCGCTACTGCTCAAAACGAACATGGGCGCAGGGCACGGCGGCAAATCGGGCCGCTTCGAATCCCTGCGCGAAACCGCCGAGGAATTCGCCTTCTTCGTTGACCGCATGGGCTGAAGCCGGTTCTCAGCCGCCGACGCCTTCGACAATATGCGGAGCGATCGTGACGATGCGCCGGATAATCTGGCGCAGGCCGGAATCGAGCTGCTTTTGATCTTCGTCATTCAGATCAGCCACCCAGTCGTTGAAGAACTTCCCGCGCTCACCCCTGATTGCAACGTGGATCTTTTTGCCGGCATCGGTCAGCGACACGTGGCGGCTATTGCGCTTGCTGGGATGGGGCTCCCGCCGAACCAATCCCCGAGCCTCCAGTGCGTGGATCGAGCGGCTGACTTCGGCGCGATCCACAAAGGCGAGATTGGCGACCTCACTGGCGCTGCATGTGCCGAGATAATCGAGGTGCGCCATCGTTCGCCATTCCGCGAGCGAAAGATCCGCAGTCTCGCGAACGTGCTGGGCGGTGATGCGATCGAGCAGTTTGGCGAGCAGCAGGATATGATAGGGCAAGTTCTGCGGCGCAACATTTGCCCAGCGCTCCTCCAGCGACTCTAGGGCGCGTTCTACTGCAGTTGCTTGGCTTTTAGCCATCACGATCCTTTATCCCTGCTGTACCGTCGCGGATGGCAAGGTGCAGTGCTCAACCCGCAGCGAGTGGTCGAAATTCGCGACGAAATACAGCGGCGCGGATACGCGTATATTGATCGCCCTTAAAGTCGTAAAATACGAAGCTGTTGAGGTAGTAACGGTCGCCGCAAGCCATCGGGCGCACCGCGAAATCTGGTGCATCTTCCAGCGCCAGGAATTCAGATTCAATCTCTGCCGCGAGTACATTGCGGTTAGCGAAGCATTGAATGATCTCGATTGTCCGCCGGGTCTGTTTCTTCACTTTGCTGTAGAATTCGATGATGGCCTCGCGCCCGGCCAACTCGGTGCCGTTGCCAATTATCAGACTGATGTCCGGTGCGTAAAATTGACGCAGGGCCTCCCAGTCACTCAGATTGAAGGCGCCAAGATAAGCGCGAAAGCGTGCCTCTGGCGTCACGCCTTTTCTTCGCCGACCACGTAGAAGTCGTCCCGCAGGGTTCGCGAGGCGATCAAAAAACAGATCGATCCGACGAACAGGATACAGACCGCGCACATGAGAGCGGTCTTGATTCCGTGGGTCGCCGCAATGGCGCAGGGATCGCCCAAGCTTTTCGCGGCGAGAATGGCGGCCTTGCCGCCCCGGCATTGTGCCAGATAGTCACCGCCGGCGAACACCGATTGCGCGAAATGGTCGCTTAGCCAGCCGACCGTAGCGGGGCCGAATCCCGAGCCGAAGATCGTGTAGAGGATTGCGAACAACGCAGCCCCCGTGGCGCGCATACGCGGCTCGAGCAGGTTCTGGATCATCGCCAGCGTCGGCCCGTAATAGACCAGCATCGTGGCGCCAGAAATGCACAGCATCACCGATCCCCAGACGGGGGAGGTGATATTGAACGCGATCCAGTAGAGCAGCGGCGCGATCGCAAGCCCGATCGCGGCGCCCCATGCTGGCCAGCGCCGGTCGCCGCGCCGCGATAGCCAGTCGGTACCGAACGAGCCCGCGAGCAACCCGATCGCCAGCGCGATCGCCGAAATCGTGCCGTAAAGCGCGCCCGCCTGCGCGACCGGGAGCTGGTACACCCTGGCCAGGTACACCGCCAGAAACTGCGAGATCGCGGTCATCCCGAACCCGGCGAGCGCGCCGCCCAGTATCACGAAGAACAGCCCCCGCTTGCGTGCGACGACACGCAGGAAGGCGCCGAAATTGGGAAGCGGAGTGGGCTCTTTTGGGGAATTGTCGGCCAAGCCCCGGCGCGGCTCGCGCAGCACCAGCAGGATTGTCAGGCCGACGAACACGCCCGGGATGCCGAGCGCGAAGAAGGCCGCGCGCCATCCCCAATGTGCCGCGACCCAGCCGCCGACCACGGCGCCGATAAATGTGCCGACTGGCGTTCCGAGGAAAATCAGCGACATTGCCGAAGCGCGGCGCTCGCGCGGAAAATGATCGCTGACCAGCGAAGACGTCGCTGGCTGCGAGCCCGCTTCGCCCATGCCGACGCCGACGCGGCACAGCAGCAATTGCGCGAAGCTGCCCACCATTCCGCAGGCCGCGGTCATCGCGGACCAGAATATGATCGCAGCGGAGATGATCTTCACGCGCGAATAGCGTTCGGCCAGCCGCCCGATCGGCAAGCCCAGGATCGCATAGAGAAAGGCGAAAGCTACACCTTGCAGGATGCCGAGCTGGAAATCGCTCAGTTCCAGATCGTGCTTGATCGGCTGGGCGAGAACCGCAAGCACCGAGCGATCCGCGAAATTGAAGACTGCGACCAGAAACGACATGCCGATGAACGTCCGCTTGTAACCTGCTGACAGCAGGCGCTCGTCTTCGTCGCGCAAGGCCCGATCCTCCCGATTTTCGCCGATCATGCGGCGCTATTTCCTTTAACCGGTTCTGCGGCAAGATTGATGATTTATCAATATCTCATTTGAGGAATTGCGCCTGCGGTGCTATGGAGCAGCGGCTAAGGCGACGAGACGACCATCCCTAAAGATGGGTCGGAATATCGTTGGCCTTGCGTACAATATAACGAGACAACGGAGAGCGACGTGAGCGAGTTTCCCAATTCACCGTCCTTCACCGGCTTCAACACACCGTCGCGGATCGAGGCGGATATTGTCGATCTGGAGGTCGAGGGGACGATCCCCGCTGTGCTCGATGGTGCCTTCTACCGCGTCCAGCCCGATCCGCAGTTTCCGCCGCTTTTGGGCGACGATATCGCCTTTAACGGCGACGGCATGATTACGATGTTCCGATTCGAAAACGGCCGTGTGAATTTTCGCCAGCGCTGGGCACATACCGATAAGTGGAAGCTTGAGCATGCGGCCAGCAAGGCGCTGTTCGGCAGCTACCGCAATCCGTTGACCGACGACCCCGAAGTCGCGGGCAAGATCCGCGGCACGGCCAACACCAACGCCTTCATCTACGGTGGCAAGCTCTACGCGTTGAAGGAAGACAGTCCCGCGCTGGTGATGGACCCTGTGACGCTTGAGACGATCGGCTATACCGATTTCGGTGGCATGACCGGCCAGACCTTCACCGCGCATCCCAAAATCGACCCCGAGACGGGCGATATGATCGCCTTCGGCTACGCCGCGAAAGGCGTGCTCACCAAAGACATGACCTATTATGAAGTGAGCCCGCAGGGCGAACTGAAGCGCGAAATCTGGTTCGAAAACCCCTATTACTGCATGATGCACGACTTCGCGATAACACGAGATTATGCGCTGTTTCACGTCGTGCCGATCACCAGCAGCTGGGAGCGGCTGGAGCAGGGCAAGCCGCATT
>JBDUBD010000039.1:0-22844 GCA_040004295.1 Sphingomonadales bacterium
CCTGTTCTACATTTTCTTCGAAGCCGGCCTGATCCCGATGTACCTGATCATCGGCATCTGGGGCGGGGCGGACCGCATCTACGCGTCCTATAAATTCTTCCTCTACACGCTGCTCGGGTCGGTCGTGATGCTCATCGCGATGCTGTGGATGGCGCATGAAGCGGGCACGACCAGCATTCCGGTGCTGATGCAGTATGATTTCAGCCCAGAGGCACAGACCTGGCTATGGCTCGCGTTCTTCGCGTCGTTCGCGGTGAAGATGCCGATGTGGCCCGTCCACACCTGGCTTCCCGACGCGCACGTGCAGGCACCGACCGCGGGTTCGGTGATCCTCGCGGGCGTGTTGCTCAAGATGGGCGGCTACGGCTTCATCCGCTTCCTGCTGCCGATGTTTCCCGAAGGAACCGCACACTGGTTCTGGCTCGTCATGGGGCTGTCGATGATCGCGGTGGTCTACACCAGCCTCGTCGCACTCGTGCAGACCGACATGAAGAAGCTGATCGCCTATTCCTCGGTCGCGCACATGGCCTTTGTCACCATCGGCCTGATGGCATTCAACCGGCAGGGGATCGAGGGATCGATGCTGGTGATGCTCAGCCACGGGCTGGTGTCGGGTGCGCTGTTCCTGTGCGTCGGCATCATCTACGACCGGCTGCACACACGTGAAATCGCCCGCTACGGTGGTCTGGCCGAGAACATGCCGAAATATGCCTTGTTTTTCATGGTCTTCACCATGGCGTCGGTCGGCCTGCCGGGCACCAGCGGCTTCGTCGGCGAGTTTCTGTCGCTGGCCGGATCCTACCGCGCCAACAGCTGGGTCGCCTTCGTGATGACGACCGGCATCATCCTTGGCGCCGCGTATATGCTTTACCTTTATCGCCGCATCATCTTCGGCAAGCTCGACAAGGAGGATGTCGCGGCGATGCCCGACCTGTCGGTGCGGGAAGTCGCGCTGCTGGCGCCGATCGTTGCTGCCGTCTTCTGGATGGGCATCTATCCCGAAAGCTTCCTCGCGCCGATGCGGCAGGACGTGGGTGCGATCCTTGCCCGTATCGAACGGGCAAACCCCGGCGGCGATGCAAAGCTTGTGATGGGTGCACCGGTTCCGGCTGCCGAAGCGCATGGCGAGGGACAGCACTGATGACCGCCTCGCTTCTTCTCACTCTTCCCGAACTTATCCTGAGCCTCGGCGCGATTGCCCTCATGCTCGTTGCCGCCTGGACAGGTGAGCACGCGACGCGTTTCATCTCGGTCGTCGCTGTCGCACTGGTCGGTGCAGCCGCCGCAGTCATTATCTGTCCACCGGGTGGATATGGCATCGGTTTCGATGGGCTGTACCGCGCGGACGCTTTCTCAGCGTTTGCCAAACTGCTGATCTATCTCGCGACCGCGGTCTGTCTCATCATCGCACCGCGCTTTTTTGCCGCCGATAAGCTGAAGCCCGAATATCCCGTCCTTATCCTGCTCGCGACGGTCGGTGCAGGGATGATGGTGTCGGCAAGTGACCTGATCACGCTGTATATCGGGCTAGAGTTGCAATCGCTGGCGAGCTACGTGCTCGCCAGCTTTATGCGCCGCGACACGCGCTCGGCGGAAGCTGGCCTGAAGTACTTTGTTCTTGGTGCGCTCGCGAGTGGCATCCTGCTCTACGGCATGTCGCTGACATACGGTTTCACCGGCACGACCGGTTATGCGGGCATTGCAAAGGCGTTCGAAGCGGGCCTGACGACCGGGCAGCTGTTCGGCCTCGTGTTCGTATTTGCGGGCCTTGCGTTCAAGATCGCGGCGGTGCCGTTCCATATGTGGACGCCCGATGTTTACGAAGGCGCGCCGACACCGGTCACCACATTGTTTGCGACCGCACAGAAGGTTGCCGCCACGGCCTTGCTCATGCGTATCGCGATGGAGGCCATGGGTTCGGCGACGGACGCCTGGCGCCAGATCGTGATCTTCGCTGCGCTCGCCTCGATCGTGCTGGGTGCCGCTGGCGCCATCGGCCAGACCAACATCAAGCGTCTGCTCGCCTATTCGTCGATCAACAACATCGGTTTCGCGCTGATCGGCCTTGCGGCGGGCACGGAGGCAGGGGCGGCATCGGTGCTGACCTATATGGCGATCTACATCGTCATGACGCTCGGCAGTTTGCTGTGCGTGTTGCAGATGCGCGATGCCGACGGGCAGCAAGTCGAAAGCATTGCGTCGCTCTCTGGCCTGTCGCGCACCAATGGCTGGCTCGCGGCGGCAATGGCGATCTTCATGTTCTCGCTTGCTGGCATCCCGCCGCTGTTCGGCTTCTGGGCCAAGTTCGCGGTGTTCTCGGCGGCAGTCGATGCGAACCTGATCGTGCTCGCGGTCATCGGTATCGCGGCTTCCGTGATCGGCGCGTTCTATTATCTGAAGATCATCAAGACGATGTATTTCGATGATCCGGCACCAGCTTATGCCCGCGCACCCAGCATCGTCGAGAATGGCCTGATCGCGGTATCCGCCGCCGTCATCGCACTTGGCTACCCGCTGATCCCGTGGCTCGATGCGGTCACCGGCACGGCCGCAAAGGCGCTGTTCTGACGATTTTCCGCGTCGGCGAGACCGGATCGACCAACGCCGAGATGCTCGCCATGGCCGCGCGGGGCGAAGCACATGACGGCGACTGGCTGGTCGCCGAACGCCAGACCGCCGGACGGGGACGCAGCGGTCGCCAGTGGGATTCCCCTACAGGAAATCTGTACGCTACCGGTCTCGTAACCTTGCGTGTAGGAGACCCTCCGGCCTCAACACTTGCCCTCGTAGCCGGTATCGCCGTTAGCGAAATGATCGGCAGCAGCGCCCTGTCGCTCAAATGGCCCAATGACGTGATGGCCATCGAGGCCAAGGTCGCCGGCATTCTATTGGAAAGGCACGATGCCTCGGTCGTCATAGGGGTAGGCGTAAACTTGACCTACCGCCCAGACCTTCCTGATCGCAGGACCGCGAGCCTCACCGAACTCGGTATCGTCCTCGGCGCGGACACTGCGATCGCAAAACTGGCGGTCGACTCTGCCCGATGGCTCGACATCTGGCGAGCCTATGGACTTGCGCCAATCCGCACCGCCTGGCTCGACCGAGCTCATCCAAGTGGGACGCTCCTCTATGCAGCTCTACCCGACGGGTCGCGTATCGAAGGTACATTCGACGGCCTGACGGACGACTGCGCCCTCATCCTGCGCTTGGCGGATGGCAGTACGCGTGTCATTCACGCGGGCGATGTCTTCCTGATCTGAAAGTCCATCTATGCTGCTTGCGATCGACGTCGGGAATACGAACATAAAATTCGCGCTTTGCGAAGGATCGGACATCCGTACCCGCTGGCGGATTGCAACCGATGCCCGGCGCACAGCCGATCAATATGCGGTTTGGCTTGTCCAACTCCTGGAGATCGAAGGGTTTGCACGCAGCGACGTGACCGATGTCGTGATTTCGACTGTCGTACCGCGTGCGCTTCACAATCTTCAGCTGCTCTCGGACAAATATTTCGGGGTCGAAGCGCTGATCGCCGGGCGGGCACCGCTCGAATGGGGGATCGCGCTCGATGTGGAGGAGCCTGCTTCGGTGGGTGCCGACCGTGCCGTCAATGCAATCGCTGCGCATGCCGGTCACACAGGCGACCTGATCACCATCAGCTTCGGCACTGCGACGACGATAGACCATATCGATTATACCGGTGCCTATAAGGGCGGGCTGATCGCACCGGGTCTCAATCTGTCCTTGGACGCACTGGTGGCCGCAGCAGCAAAGCTGCCGCGCATCGCGATCGAGGCACCCTCGGGGACGACGGTCGTGGGGCGGACGACGGAGAGCCAGATGCTGATCGGTATCTATTGGGGCTATGTCGCAATGATCGAAGGACTGTTGGCGCGGATGAAGGCGGAGATCGGCCGACCTGTCACGGTTGTGGCCACCGGCGGCCTTGCGACACTGTTCCAGCAGCACAGTCATTTGTTCGATGCGGTCGACCCGGATTTGACCTTGCGGGGTCTCGCCCTCATGTGGGAGCGGACACGCGATTGACGTGAGCCCTGAAGAACAGGGCGAGTCTACACATGGCTCCGACGGTTTTCGGGGCGACATTATTGGAAATATTTTGACTACCCCAAAAAAAGAGCTGATTTTTCTTGCACTTGGCGGGTCCGACGAGATTGGCATGAACGTCAACCTCTATGGATGCGACGGGAAGTGGCTGATGGTCGACCTGGGTCTCACGTTTGCAGGTGCGGACTATCCCGGCGTCGATCTGGTGCTGCCAGACCTCGAATTCATTGAAAAGCGGGCAAAAGATCTTGTTGGTATCGTCCTGACCCATGGTCATGAGGATCATATCGGCGCGATTCCCTATCTCGCGGCCGATCTCGGCATTCCGCTCTATGCCAATCCGTTCACGGCAACGCTGATCCGCGGCAAACTGGAGGAAGAGGGCATTGCCAAGGACGTGAAGCTCAACGTCGTGAAGCCGGGGCAGAAGCTTCAGCTCGGACCATTCGGCGTCGAACTGGTGCGCCTCGCGCATTCGATCCCCGATATGGACGCGGCGCTGATCGACACGCCCTATGGCCGCGTGTTTCACACCGGCGACTGGAAGCTCGACGACGATCAGGTGCTCGGCGAGAGCGCGACGTCGGCGCAGATGCGCGCAATCGGTGACAGCGGCATCCTCGCGCTGGTCTGCGATTCCACCAATGCTTTCAATGCCGAAGCCTCGGGCACCGAAGGCAGTGTCCGTGACGGCCTGCTGGAAGCCGTACGCAAGGCCAGGGGCCGCGTCGTCGTCACCAGCTTTGCATCGAACGCCGCGCGGCTGTCGACGCTGGGCTGGGTCGCGCAGCAGACCGGGCGCACCGTGTGCGTGGCCGGACGCTCGCTCGACCGCATCCTGACTGCGGCGCGCGCCAACGGCTATCTCAAGGGCTTTCCACCGACCGTCGATTTCGAAGCGGCGATGGCGCTGCCCGCGAACAAATGCCTCGTCATCGCGACCGGCGGGCAGGGTGAGGACCGTGCGGCACTCGCACGGATCGCGTCGGGTCAGCACCAGATCAAGGTGAGCGAGGGCGATACGATCATCTTCTCGTCGAAGCAGATCCCCGGCAACGAAGTCGCCATCGGCCGCATCCAGAACGCGCTGGCGCGGCAGAACGTCATCATGGTCACCGAAAAACAGGCGCACGTCCACGTTTCCGGCCATCCCGGTCGCCCCGAATTGGCCACGATGTACGACTGGATCCGGCCCGAAATCCTGGTTCCCGTCCATGGCGAGCGCCGTCACATGGCCGAACAGGCGCGCTTCGGCCTATCCGAAGGCATTCCGCGCGCGATCGTCCAGTCGAACGGCGATGTCGTGCGACTGGCGCCCAAGGGGCCGTCGATCATCGGCCACGAACGGACCGGGCGGCTGATCCTCGACGGCGATGTCATCATGCCCGCCGATGGTGCGACGATTCAGGAACGCCGCCGGATTTCGCAGCACGGCCAGATGTCGATCGCGATCGCCATCGACAAGGGCGCAAATCTGATCGGCGAACCCGAGGTTCGTATGCAGGGTGTGCCGGTCGAAGACGACCGCGACGATTTCGTCATCGAACTGCGCGACGCCGCCGCGGGTGCAGTCGGCAACGAACGCAATCTCGACAAGCTGCGCGAAAAGGTTCGCCTCGCCGTGCGCCGTGTCGCCACCGACTGGACGGGCAAGAAGCCCATCGTCGACGTGCTCATCATCCGCGCATGAGGGCGCGTGCATGAAGTGGCAGTCGGCCATCGCGATCTACGCGCTCTTCTGGGTGATGAGCGCGTTCGTCGTCATGCCGTTCGGCGTCCGGACGCACGACGAGGCGGGCGCCCCGAAAATTCCGGGACAGGCGGACAGCGCCCCCTATAATTTCCGGCCCCGGCGGATCGCCGGCTGGACGACCGTCGTGGCGACGATTCTCTTCGGGTTGTTCCTGCTCAACTGGACCTATGGCTGGGTCACACCCGCCAAGCTCGACGTGTTCACGCCCAAGGAATTGCGTGAAAAGCTGAACTAAGGCCCGTCATTGCGAGCGTAGCGAAGCAATCCATTCGTCGCAACGGCGCTGGATTGCTTCGCTGCGCTCGCAATGACGGTAAATAGGGGGACGGACGGATCAGGTCCGAAGCCGTTCGATCGCCTGCGCCAGCGCGACGTAAAGCTTGCCCATGTCGGACGACAGCAGCGTCACGCCCAGCGCCGAGCCCGCGCGCGTCGATAGCACGTTGCGGAGCATCCCTTCGAAATCATGGACATAGCGATTGACCTGATCGCCGAACTCGGGGTCGCTGTTATAGTGCCGCAAGATCTCGCGCGCTTCACCCGCGTCGAGCAGGCGCACTGCACGACGGGTGAAGACACCACGGTCGCCTTTCAGATAGGCGTTCCACGCGCTGTCCGTCACGTCGTTCGACAAAAGCTTGGTGACGTCGATCGCGGTCGAATTCAGCGATTCGATCAGCAGCGCGACGCGGCGCGTGAAATTCTCGCGATCGGCTTCCTCAATCTCGGCATGCGCTTCCAGGATGCGCGTTTCCACCTGAGCACTCGTTTCGGCAATCGTCAGCATCTGTCGCATCAGGCGATCCGACGCAGTGTTGGCCGCCGCGACCGATTGTTCGGCGGTCGCCGCAAGTTGCGAAATCTGCGTGCCGATCTGCTCGGTGACCGCGTTGCCAAAAGCTTCCCTGACGGCGGTCGACAGGCGCTCGGCACTGTCGGGCACGATCGACGCCAGCGCCTCGCGCGCCCGTTCGGTTGCGGCCATCGCGCTTTCGCGCACGCGGACCATTGCATCGACCAACGACGTCCCGGCGCCATCGGCCAGTTCGCGCGCACGGTTGTCCGCGCCTTCGACGGTCATGACGAGGTCTTTTGCCGCGCTCTTTGCCTGCGTGAGACGGGCGTCGAGCGCCGTTCCGAGGCTGTCGAGCGCGGCGCGCTGATCCGACAACAGTTTTTCGGCGGCGAGCAAACGGTCGAGCGCAGCGCTGGCTTCGCGCTCGATGCCGGCGATTTCGGGCGCGACGGCTGCGATCTTCGCACTGCTCCGATCGACCGCTCCGTCGAGCCGGACGAAGGCAGCGGGGAGCGTTTCGTCGATTTCGCGCACGGTCGCGTCGAGCGCGGTCATCAGCGTTTCGGTCTTTGCGATCATCGTGTCGGCGGAGGTGCCACCACGGTCGAGTGCAGCAGCAAGCGTGTCGGCATGCGTCGCTAGGCTGCCAAGCGCGGTCGATAGCCTATCATTGCGGGCATCGGCACCGGCATCTATTGTCGCAAAGCGGTCATCGATCCTGTCGATGCCCGTGGCGATATCGGACACCAGCCGGGTGCTGGTCGCTTCATGATCGACGAGCATCGCACCCAGCCCTTCGAGCCGGTCGGTGACTTCCTCGATACGCCGGGCGATCGCTTCGCTCGCGTCTGCACCGGTGCGGGAAAGGGCGGCCTCGCTCTGATCGACCAGCGCGCGCATCGCGGCACCCTGTGCTTCCATGCCCTGACGCGCCGCATCGCTGGCCTGCGCCGCCCTGTCCAGTGCGGCGTCGATCGCCGACGTCATCGCCTCGGCAGCGCCGACCAGATGCGCGCCCGCCGTCTCGCTGACGCCCTCGACACGTGCGAGGTGCGCGGCGAGCTTCTGTGCGGCGCCCCCTGCAACCTCGTCGGCCTCGCGGCCGCGCGCGACCAACGTCGAAATCTGCGCGTCGAGCGCACCGGCGCGTTCGTGCGCGGTCATACCGGCGGAGTTGAGTTCGGCGATCATCTCCACGGTTTGCGCACGCGCACGGGGCAGGTCGGCTAGCAGCGCGGTCATGTCGCTGCGCGCTGCCTGCGACGACCCGCGCAATGCCTCTGCATCGCGCGCGGCATGGTCGATATCGCCCTTCAGCTTCTCGGCAATCGCGCGCAGCCGACCGGCGGCATCCTCGCCGATCGTCATCAGGCGGTCGGTCTGTTCGGCCAGTCCCAGGCGCTCGTCGTCGATCCGTGTGCTGACGCTGATCAGGGTGGCGTCGAGCCGCGATTGTTCGGCGCGCAACTCCTCTGAAACGCGCAGCATCCGTGCGGCTTCGCTGCGACCGGTACGCACCGCGAGCAGATAGACAAGGGTGATCAGGATCAGCGGCGGACTGGCGTCGCGAATGATCGCGGTCACATCGGCCAGCTGAACACCGTCACGAAAAGTGGTTGCGGCGGTCATCCCCACCAGAACGAGCCAGCCGATCGCGACAAGGACCGCGAGAACGGCCGCGACGCGGGGCCAGGGATCGGCGGGCGTAAAGGCGTCATCATCGTCCGCCTCCATGTCCATAATTTGATACGAAGACTGCGCGTGATGCTCGTCTGCTGCGTCCGACCAGTGGTCGGCGACCTGAGGTGCCCCGTTCATGGACCTTGTTTACCATGACTATCGACGAATGTGAAAGTCCGTCGAAACGCAGTTTTAAGATGCCGGTCGTACGCGGGGTCATGGCATATGATCCCGGAGCCCTTGAGGCCGCACTGGCCGCCGTCGCCGGCTCGGCACCCGACTTGATGGACGATCTGCGCGTCGCGTTTTTCGACAGCGCGACAGCGCATGTTGCGGCGATGCGCGCTGCCGATACGGTCGAGGCATGGCAGGCAGCCGCAGTGCGCCTGCGCAGTCTGGCGGCGAGTTTTGGCGCGTATCGCGTGATCGATGCGGCGAAAGAGGCACAGGACGCGCCCTTGCACGACCGGAAAGCCCTGACACGCATCGACCGTTCGCTCGCGTCGCTGACAGTCAACCTTTAGCGCTCGACCCATCGCCCTTTGCAGTCGGCGTACCGATTGCGTATCGCGCGCTCCCTGGGGCGGGGGATAAGGCCGATTGTGCGCGCTGCGTTAATCCTATTCGACGACGATGATCCGCTGGTGTCCGTTCTTGGCGTCCCGTGGCCGGAGTTTCGCATCCGCAGTGCGATGCGGGCGGGGGCGATGCATATCGTCGTCGTCGCCGGGCGGATCACGCCGCAGATCGTGACTGCCATCGACCGCGCACGGGCGGCGGGGGTGTCGGCGGCGCTCGCACGCACCGCCATGGAAATTGCCGACCTGTTCCACCCCGAGGAAGCGGTCCTGCTGCTCAGCGGCCCGGCGATTGTCGATGACACGATGATGGCGGGGCTGATGTCGGCCGACCGCCCCACGCTCGTCTGTGTCGGGGCGGATGTCGATTCGGGGTGGGAATTGATCGACGCACGGGCACGGTGGACTGGGCTGGCGCGGCTCGACGGTGCGCAGGTGCGCTCGACCGCCGCGATGGTCGGCGACTGGGATCTCGGCTCCACCCTGTTGCGGCAGGCGGTGGCAGCAAAAGCCAGGCGGCAGATGCTGGGCGAGACCGACGTGCTTTGGCGGATGGAGCGCGACGAGGACAGGGCGCTCGCCGCGCGGCGGATTATCGCCGGTTCGTCGGACGAGGGCGGTGGCTGGGCGTCGCGCGGCATCGTGAAGCCGCTTGCGCGCTTGGCGAGCCTTGCTGTGGCCGACCGGCTTGCCGTTGTGGCGCCGTTCTCTCCGTTGCTCGCGATTGCACCCTTGGCGGCGAGCGCTGCGCTTGCGTGGTGCAAATGGCCCGTGCTTGCGGCCGCCTTGCTGTTCCTGGGCTTTTTCCTCGATGCGTTCGGGGCGCTCGTCGAGCGTGCAACGGGGCAGGGGCCGAAGTTCCGGGAATGGCGAGGCTGGATATTGAATGGCGTCGCCGTGGCCGCGCTCGCCGGGCTGATTTTGCCGCCCTCGGTCGACCGGGCGCCGCTGGTGCTCGCCGTCATGCTCGTTGTCGTTACCGGACTTTCCGACCGGTTGCGCCACGTGCGCGACGACCCCGCCTGGCTGGGTGATGTGCCGGGATATGCGCTCATCATCGGTATCGCCTCGGTTTTCGGGGCGACAGGTCTGTCGATCGGGCTGGTCGTGGCGCTGACCCATGCGGTGATTGGCCTCGCCCGGCTTCAGAACAGGCTTAGCGGGGTCTTAACCCAAGCGCGCTAAGCGGCAATCGTGCCGCAATGCCGTGAATCCTCCGCGTGACCGCGCAAACCGCGCCCGAACACGCCCGTACCGATGGTGCGGACAAGCTCGTTTCGGCGAGCGAGCGGCTTGGCGCGCTCAATACACGTGCCGGCGGGCAGGTTGGCGCGGTGCTGGCGGTGCCGCAACTCGCGACTCTGGCGCGGCTGGCACGGACGTTGCGCATTCCGGTATCGCGTACGGTCTTTGCGGCCGACGGCGACGACGATGTCGAACTTTACGTGCAGGCCAAGCCCGCCGAGGACGGGGTTTCCCTGTCTGTTGCCGGCTGGACATCGCGGGTTCCACGCAAGTCCTGGCTCGTGGCGCAGCCTGCGCCCCCGGCGACCGATATGCCGGTCGAAGAATGGACCTGGGCGACCGACGCGCGCCTTGTCCTGACCGAAGTGTCGTTTGCGCCGTCCGACGCGAGCGAATTGCGCCCGCTCGACCTCATCGGTCGTCCCCTGACGCGGCTGGTGCGACTGGTCGAGGACGAGGAGGGCGACCTGCCGATCCTCGCGTCGCTTGCGGAAAAGTCGGGCTTCACCGGCCAGCGCGCGGTGCGCCGCGACATTCCCGACAGCGAATTCATCCTCTCGGGGTCGCCGAGGCTGTCCGAAACCGATGCATTTCTGGGATTTTCGGGCACCGCGACCTATCTGCCGCGAACGCCGGACGTTGCCCCTGAAGATTTTGTCGCCGACAGCGATTTCGCACAGCGGCTGGGCGTTGCGTTGCGTGGGCCGCTCGACCGGATCGTCTCGCGCGCCGACACCATCGGTGCGCAGGCGGACGGGCCGCTGCGCCGCGACTATGCCGATTATGCGGGCGACATTGCCAGCGCGGGACGGCATCTGCTCGCCTTGGTCGATGATCTTGCCGATCTGGACGCTGTCGAGCAGCCCGGATTCACGGTTGCGCCGGAGCTGGTCGATCTGGCCGATGCCGCGCGGCGTGCGGCGGGCCTCTTGGCAGTGCGCGCCGCCGATTCGACGGTGCGGATCGACGGTCCCGCGCTCGACGAGGAACTGATGGCGCAGGGCGATTTCCACCGCGTCCTCCAGATTCTGGTCAACCTGCTGACCAATGCGATCCGCTATTCGCCGCCGGGTGCGATGGTCTGGCTGCGCACCGAGAGCGACGACAGCAATGCCGTGGTGATCATCGCCGATCAGGGCCGCGGCATCGCCGCCGACGACCACGAGCGCGTCTTCCAGAAATTCGCGCGCGTCGATCCGTCGGAGCCGGGGGGCAGCGGCCTCGGCCTCTACATCTCGCGGCGGCTGGCGCGCGCGATGGGCGGGGACATCACGCTCGACAGCGCGCCGGGCCAGGGCGCCCGGTTCGCGCTGACACTGCCGATCAGCGCTTAGCGACCGGCACGTAATCGCGCTGTGTCGGGCCGGTGTAGAGCTGGCGCGGGCGACCGATCTTCTGCTCCGGATCGCTGATCATCTCGTTCCACTGCGCGACCCAGCCCACGGTGCGGGCGAGCGCGAACAGCACGGTGAACATCGTCGTCGGGAAACCGATCGCCGACAGGATGACACCCGAATAGAAATCGACGTTCGGGTACAGCTTCTTCTCGACGAAATAGGGGTCGCTGAGCGCTATCTGCTCCAGTTCGCGCGCGACGTCGAAGATCGGGTCTGTGACGCCCAATTCCTTCAGCACCGCGTCCGCCGTCGCCTTCATCACCTTCGCGCGCGGGTCGAAATTCTTGTAAACGCGATGGCCGAAACCCATCAGACGGAATGGATCGTCCTTGTTCTTGGCGCGGGCGATATATTCCGGAATGCGGTCGACGGTGCCGATCTCGCGGAGCATTTCCAGCGCCGCTTCGTTCGCGCCACCATGCGCCGGACCCCAAAGGCAGGCTATGCCCGCCGCGATGCACGCGAATGGGTTTGCGCCCGACGATCCGGCGAGGCGCACGGTCGAGGTCGAGGCGTTCTGTTCGTGGTCGGCGTGGAGGATGAAGATCTTGTCCATCGCCTTTTCGACGATCGGATTCACTTCATAGGGCTCGGCCGGATTGCCGAACGTCATGCGCAGGAAATTGCCCGTGTAGGACAGGTCGTTCTGCGGATAGAGGAACGGGCGACCGACGCTGTACTGATATGCCATGGCCGCGATCGTCGGCATCTTGGCGATCAGCCGATGCGACGCGATCATCCGCTGTGTCGGGTCGGTGATGTCGGTCGAGTCGTGATAAAACGCCGAGAGCGCGCCGACGGCACCGCACATGATCGCCATCGGGTGCGCGTCACGACGGAAACCGCGGAAGAACGTCGCCATCTGCTCATGCAGCATGGTGTGCCGCGTGATCGTGGTCGTGAACTTGTTGAGCGTATCGGCGTCCGGCAGTTCGCCGTTCAGCAACAGATAGCTGACTTCCATGAAGCTCGAATTGTTGGCAAGCTGGTCGATCGGATAGCCACGGTGCAGCAGGATGCCCTGATCGCCGTCGATATAGGTGATCGCCGATTCGCAGCTTGCGGTGCTGGTGAAGCCGGGGTCATAGGTGAACGCGCCGGTCTGGCCGTAAAGCTTGCGGATATCGATGACATCGGGGCCGACGCTGCCCGAAAGAACCGGATAGTCGAAATCCTTGCCGCCGATGCTGAGCTTGGCCGTATCACCCATGTGCGTATTCCTTCTTAGTTGGCACGCGCATTGCGCCCGGCGAGGGCGTCGTCAAGACGCCCAAGCGTCTCTTCGCGACCGAGCAGGACAAGCACGTCGAAAATTCCCGGAGAGGTTGTTCGACCGGTGAGCGCAGCGCGCAGCGGTTGAGCAATCTTGCCCAGACCCAGTCCTGCATCCTCCGCCACGCGCCGTACCGCATCTTCGAGTGCGGTTGCGGTCCATTGGTCACATTCGGCCAGGACAGCATGAACCTGCCCGACCAGCTTTATGCCGTCCGTCGTTAGCAGCGCGGCAGCCCCCGCGTCGAGGGGGAGGGGGCGCGTCGCGAAGAGGAATGCAGTACTATCGGCGAGTTCCAGCGTCGATTTCGCGCGAACCTTCAGGACCGGCATCGCCTGCGTCAGCAGTGCGACATCATCTGTTCCCGCAAGGGGCGCGACGATGGCGGCCAACCGCGCATCATCGGCTTCGCGCAGGTAATGGCCATTGATGTTGTCGAGCTTTTTCGTGTCGAACCGCGACGGGCTGCGCCCGACGGCATCGATGTCGAACCACTCTATCGCCTGTTCGCGCGAGATGATCTCGTCGTCGCCATGCCCCCAGCCGAGGCGAAGCAGGTAATTGTTCAGTGCTTCGGGCAAGATGCCCATCTCGTCGCGATAGGCCTCGACGCCCAGCGCACCGTGACGCTTCGACAGCTTCGCGCCGTCCTGTCCGTGGATCAGCGGGACATGTGCATAGGTCGGCTCAGGCCAGCCCATCGCACGGATCAGCGCCAGCTGCCGGAATGCATTGTTCAGATGGTCGTCGCCGCGGATGACGTGGGTTACGCCCATGTCGTGATCATCGACGACGACCGACAGCATGTAAGTTGGCGTCCCGTCGGAACGCAGTAGAACGAAATCGTCCAGTTCGGCATTCTGGACGGTCACCGGCCCCTGTACGCGATCCTCGATCGTGACTTCGCCAGTCTGCGGCGCCTTCAGGCGAATCACGAAGGGCGCGTCGGGCGCATCGGTGCGGTCGCGCCAGCGGCCGTCGTAGCGCAGCGGCTGTTTCGCCGCGCGCTGGGCGGCGCGCATTTCCTCGAGTTCTTCGGACGTTGCATAGCAGCGATAGGCATGGCCATTGGCCAGCAGCTGGTTCGCAACCTCGGCATGGCGCGCCGCGCGGCTGAACTGGTAGATTTCCGGCCCATCCCAATCGAGCCCCAGCCAGCGCATACCGTCGAGAATCGCTTCGATCGCTGCATCGGTCGACCGCGCGCGATCGGTATCCTCGATCCGCAGCAGGAACGTTCCGCCGTGATGGCGCGCATAAAGCCAGTTGAACAGCGCTGTGCGTGCGCCGCCGATATGCAGGAATCCGGTCGGCGATGGCGCAAAACGGGTCACCGGGGGTTTCGTGGCGGCAATTGCGTCCAAGGGGGTGTTGCTCCAGTCAATCGCGGTGGACGCGACATTTGAAAAAGCCCCTAGCACCGATGCTGCACCGCGCAAATCGCGTGCGGTGGATGGTATCGAACGCTGGCTGGAGTATCAGCGCGACCAGCTCCCGCTGTGGGTTCCAGTTGCATTCGGGACCGGCGCGGCAGCGTGGTTCGCGCTGCCCACGCGTGATGCGTGGGTGGGCTGGCTCGTGGCGATGGCGGCGCTGATCGCTGCCGCATTGGCGCTACCATTTGGGGGACGGGCAAGACGGGCACTGCTGATCACGGGACTGGCAGGTGCGTTGGGACTCGGCGGTGCGTGGTGGCGGGCGACCTCCGTCGCCGGTCCGGTGCTCGGGCGACCGGTCGTTGCGGCAGTCACAGGCAGAGTTGAGACGGTCGAAATCCAGGCGGCAAAGGACCGTTATCGCGTGACGCTAGTTCCGCGCGACGCACCGGAGTTGCCGCCGCGCATACGTATGACGATTGCGACTGCGGATGCGCCATCCGGCCTTGCCGAGGGCGATGTCCTGTCGCTTCGGGTACGATTGGTCGGCCCGCCAACCGCGAGCATTCCGGGAGGGTATGATTTCTCGCGCACCGCCTGGTTCGCGCAACTCGGCGCGACCGGGAAAGCGATCGGCAAGGTGCAGCGCCTGTCTGCGGCTCCTGACCAGTCCGGTCTGCGCGCGCGCCTGACCGCACATGTCCATGCGCAACTATCCGGAAGCGCGGGCGGGATCGCAGCGGCCTTCGCGACCGGCGACCGTGGGGGTATCGCGACCGAGGATGACGAGGCGATGCGCGCATCGGGGCTGACGCATCTGCTGTCGGTCAGCGGGCTGCACATTACGGCGGTCGTCGGGGCGGCGATGTTCCTGACGCTGCGACTGCTTGCGCTTAGCCGGTTCCTCGCGCTGCGCCTGCCACTCGTCGCGATTTCGGCGGGGGTCGGGGCCTTGGCGGGGATCGGTTACACGTTGCTGACGGGCGCGGAGGTGCCGACGATCCGGTCCTGTGTCGCGGCGGTGCTGATCGTGATCGGCATCATGCTGGGGCGACAGGCGTTTACGCTGCGTCTTGTGGCGACGGGCGCAATCGTCGTTCTGGCGCTCTGGCCGGAAGCGGTGGTCGGACCCAGTTTTCAGTTGAGCTTTGCCGCCATCACCTCGATCGTGGCGCTTCACGAATGGAGTGTGATGCAGCAGGTGCTGAGCCCGCGCGACGAGGG
This sequence comes from Sphingomonadales bacterium, assembly GCA_040004295.1. Taxonomy (GTDB): domain Bacteria; phylum Pseudomonadota; class Alphaproteobacteria; order Sphingomonadales; family Sphingomonadaceae; genus Sphingomonas_O. The sequence continues at coordinate 15,391 of JBDUBD010000039.1, forward strand.
CATTTTCGCCAAGTTCGGGCGAGGATTGCTGGCGCTGCTGGCAACGGGAATCGTGGTGGAAGTCGCGCTCGCGCCAATCGCGCTTTATCATTTCCACAAACAGGGTTTGTACGGCGCGCTCGCCAACATCGTCGCGATCCCGCTGACGACGTTTGTCACGATGCCGCTGGAGGCGCTCGCGCTGATCTTCGATGCGGTGGGGCTTGGCGCGCCGTTCTGGTGGGCGACGGGCTTGTCGCTCGACCTGTTGCTGTGGATCGCGCGAACCGTCGCAGCATGGCCCGGGGCGGTGGCTGCACTGCCGTCCGTCCCGACCACGGCCTTCGCGCTGATGATCTATGGCGGGCTGTGGCTCATGCTGTGGCGTGGCTGCGTTCGCGCTGTCGGATTGGCACCATTGGCAATCGGAGCGATCTGGGCGCTCGCAACCCCGGCACCGGACTTGCTTGTGACGGGCGATGGCATGCACCTGGCCGTGCGCGGCGATGACGGCAGGCTGGCAACGCTCAGGCCGCGCGCGGGTGACTATGTCCGCTCGGTGATGACCGAACGCTTCGGCGATCTGGGCGAGCTCGACGACCTCGATACGCTGGCGGGGGCGGTTTGCACCGATGACGTCTGCCGCATCAATCTCAATCGCGGGGGCAGAACATGGCGCATCGTCGCAACCCGCAGCCGTTACCTGCTCCCCCCCCAAAGCTTCCGCACCGAATGCGCCGCCGCCGACATTGTCATCAGCGACCGAAGATTGCCCCCGTGGTGCGTACCAAAATGGTTGAAGGCAGATCGGATTTTGTTAGCGAAGACGGGCGGGTTGGCAGTGACGCTAAAGAGCGCGGAAGTGGAGACTGTGGCCGACGGGGAAGGGACTCATCCCTGGGTGTTGGCGCGAGGACAGATCGCTCGATACAAAGCGCCTTCGGCCCATTATCTGTCTCAAAAGTGATTGTAATGTGCGACGCAACAGGGTGGTGTGTTGCTCTTGTAACACACGGACGCTATATGCCGCCCAATTGCAGGAGGGGGCTATGTCCATCAACTCGAAAACGGCTCGATTAGCCGGTCTACTTTACCTGATTGTGGTGCTGGGTGGTATTTTGAGTCTGGCTTATGTGCCTGGTGTCACCGAAACCAGCAAGGACGGTGCGATGCTGGCTGCGACGATCAGGTCGCATGAGGCACTATTCCGGATCGGTATCGCGGCAGGCCTGATTTGCTATACCGCCTTTCTAATCCTGCCACTGATCCTCTGGCGGTTGCTGGCCCCCTTCGGCCAGAACGCAGCTATCGCTATGGTGGCACTGGCGACGACAAGTGTGCCCATCGCCTTTTCGAATATGGTCTATCGAATGAACGTCCTGTCGTTGCTGGGCGACGAGCCGAGCCTTGCGGGACTGACCACAGGGCAGATGCAGATGCAGCTTCTGCTTTCACTCGAAAGCTATTGGAACGGCATTTTTATTCTGAAAATCTTCTGGGGACTTTGGCTGTTGCCGTTCGGATGGCTGTTATTCCGGTCGCAACTGGTGCCTCGTGTCTTTGGCATCCTGTTAATGGCAGGCTGCTTCGGCTATCTCATCGCCTTTTTCGGGCGTTTGCTCGTGCCCGAATTTACCCTGCTGCCCTTCGTTCGCTATATTTCGTTGCCCGGGTCAATCGGAGAGATCGGCACCTGCTTGTGGCTCCTGACAATGGGCATTCGTGAACGACCCACGACGTCGTCTTGACGATCTCCGTGGTGTATGCCGCGCTGGGTGCAAGCCGATCGCCTATTTCTTGCGAAGACGGGCGGGTTGGCCGTCACGTTTGGTAGCGGACAGATAGAGACCGTCGCGGAGCCAGCATCCCTGGGTACTGGCACGCAAAACGACCGCAACATTGGCGCGTGATTATACGCCTTCAGTGTCGCGTAGAGGTAAGCGTTAGCAGCCAGATATCAGGCGCTGCACCCAAACGCAGGGGAAGCAGGCTCGTGCCGACGCCTGCACCGACGACCAGGGTCTTCCCGTTCTCACGAATGACGCCGCAGGCATAGCGCGTACCGTAACGCGACATCGTCGCGATCGGGCCAATCAATGGCAGCACAATCTGCCCGCAATGCGTGTGCCCGGCGAGCATCAAAGGGACATCGTGCGGAACTGCAGGAAAAGGGTCAGGACTATGGCTTAGCAACACTGATGCACCACCGAGCAAGCGCATCCTGGCGAGCGTAAGTGCGAGATCGTCGTGGCCTGTGAACGCATCATCCAATCCGCCAAGCGCGATCGGGCCCACCCGAGCGGCATCGTTATCAAGGACGCGAAGGCCGACCGCTTGCAGGGATCTGCGGGCTTCTGCTTCGTTGCGCCAGAAGTCATGATTGCCGAGTACGGCAAAAGTTCCAAGCCGAGTTCGTAGCTGCGCCAGCGGTTCAACAGCCTGTGCAAACGAGTATTTATGTGTCGAAACGAACTTGTCGCTCACAAAGTCACCAGCGATTAAAACGATATCAGGTTTCAGTGCATTCACCTGCTCTACGATCCGCGCCAATCTTTCGGGCGGCATGTCGGGGCCAGCGACATGGATATCGGATATCAGCGCAACCGTGACTGGCGGCGTGTTTGCCGGGTAACCGGGCAGCGCGACCTGCGCTTGCCGCACCACCGGATCGGCGAGCGCCGTCGCATAGGCCCAACCCAGCAAGGCCAAACCAGCGAAGACGATCAAAGACAACAGTCGAAATCGGGTCACGCATTTCTCCGAAGCGGAACGTGCTCCGGCAATGCCGACTTAGTACCGCCGCAACAACCCCGCGAGCCGCCCCTGCACACGTACCTGGTGCGCGGCATAGATCTGCGCGGTGTAAGCCGCGTTTGCCGGATCCAAACGGATGCGTGAACCGTCGGGCTTGTAATATTTCAGCGTCGCCTCGCTGTCGTCGATCAGCGCCACAACGATCTCGCCATCGCGGGCGACGTCGGTCTTGCGGATCAGTGCGTAATCGCCGTCGAAAATCCCGGCATCGATCATCGAGTCGCCCGAAACCTCGAGCGCGTAATGCTCGCCTGGACCCAGCAGCGCGGCGGGAACCGGAAGTGTCATGTCGCGCTCCATCGCCTCGATCGGCATGCCCGCCGCGATGCGGCCGTGGAGCGGAAGCTCGATAACGTCATTCGCGGGTTGCGGCATGCGCTTGGGCATCTCGATGACATTGCTGGGCTTGGCAGCAGGCGCTTTCGCTACAACCCCGCCCTCGGGCAGCTTGGTCACTTCGAGCGCGCGCGCGCGATTGGGCAGGCGGCGAATAAAGCCGCGTTCCTCAAGCGCAGAGATCAGGCGGTGCACGCCCGATTTCGACTTGAGGTCGAGTGCCTCCTTCATCTCCTCGACCGATGGCGAAATTCCCGTCGCCTCGAGCCGGTCATTGATGAAGCAGATCAGATCGTGCTGCTTGCGTGTAAGCATCGCTGTAACCTTTTGAAAGGAACGAACGAGAAACGTGTAGGGAACATTCGATTCAGCGTCAAGCGAGAAGCAGCGCGTGGACCATGGTGCCTGTCGGGATGGCGGTGGCTCCTGCTTCGCGGATGATCAGCGCATCGGCGCGGGACAGGCTCGATAGTGCGCCGCTGTCGGTGGAGGGCAGGGGCGACAGGGCGCCTTCGTCCCACCGCGCGCGGACGAAATCGGTTCTTGGGCCAACGGCTGCCATCGGCGCGCCGCACCGCGCCGGAATGCAGCGGGGCAGGGAATCGCACGCGCCCGACAGATGACGGATCAGCGGCAACAGGAACAAGGTTGCGGTGACGAAGGCGCTGACGGGATTGCCGGGCAGACCGAGAACGATTGTGCTGCCGAGCGTGCCCGCCATCAGCGGCTTGCCCGGGCGCATCGCTACTTTCCAGAAGTCGAGCGTCGCGCCCATGTCGAGCAATACGGGCCGGACGAGATCATGATCGCCGACCGACGCACCGCCGCTGGTAACGAGGATGTCGCAGTCGGACGCGCGGGCGAATGCGGCGGCAAGCGCGGCACGGTCGTCGGGTACGATGCCGAGATCGATCACCTCGACCGGAAGCGTGCCGAGCATTGCGGCCAGCATCGGTGCGTTGGAATTGGGGAGGCGGTCGTCACCCGCTTCGATGCCCGGCAGAACGAGTTCGTCGCCGGTCGAGCAGATGGCGACACGGATGCTCCGGTGGACGTCGAGTCTGGCGTGTCCGCCCATGACAGCAAGCGCAATTGCCGCAGGAGAAAGCGGGTCGCCGGCCGCGATCAGGCGGTCTCCGGAGGAGAAATCGGATCCGGCGCGGCGGATGTGCGCACCGGCATGCGGCGGGCCGTCCGCAGTCAGGGTCAGGGCATCGCCATCGCGTAAGACATCTTCCTGAACGACGACCGTGTCGGCTCCGCGTGGGACGGCGGCGCCCGTGAAGATGCGCGCGGCCTCGCCTGTTCCGACTATGCCGTCGAAGGGCGATCCGGCACACGACTCACCGATAACACGCCATGGGCCGGGCATGTCGTCGAAGCGGATGACGTATCCGTCCATCGCCGACAGGTCGCGCGCGGGCTGGGTCCGACCCGCGACGACATCGTGCGCGGACCAGCGATTTACCGCGTCGAGCAGCGCCACCGTCTCGACCGCGACCGGCGTCCCAAGCGCAAGGATGCGCTGCTGCGCTTCCCCGGGCGTGATCATGCGTACCAGTCGCCGGATTTGCCGCCGGTCTTGCTGATCAGCCGGATGCCCTCGATCCGCATTGCGCGGTCCATCGCCTTGGCCATGTCATAGAGCGTCAGCAGCGCAACCGACACGGCGGTCAGGGCCTCCATCTCGACGCCGGTGGGGCCGGTCGTGCGCGCGGTGGCGGTCGCTGTGATCGCGGCATCCTCGAACGCAAAATCGACGGTGACGGAGGACAATGCGATCGGATGGCAGAGCGGAATCAGGTCGCTCGTCTTTTTCGCGGCCATGATGCCCGCGACGCGCGCGACCGCCAGGACGTCGCCCTTCTTGGTCGTGCCGTCGCGGATCGCGGCGAGCGCTTCGGGCGACATTTCGATACGGCCCTCGGCGACCGCTGCACGTGCTGTGTCGGCTTTGGACGAGACATCGACCATGCGTGCCGCGCCGGTCTCGTCAATGTGAGTCAGTTTGCTCATGCGCCGGTCAGTAGCGCGCGTGTCGCGGCTTCGACGTCGTCCTGCCGCATCAGGCTCTCGCCGACCAGGAAGGTGCGCACGCCGTGTTCGGCCATCGCGAGCAGATCGACGTGGCTGCCAAGCCCGCTTTCGGCAACGAAGGTGACGTCGGCGGGCGCGCGACCGACGAGTTCGTAGGTGCGCGCGAAATCGACCGAGAAGTCGCGCAGGTCGCGGTTGTTGACGCCGATCAGCCGCGACTTGAGGCGCAACGCGCGCTCCAACTCGGCTTCGTCATGAACCTCAACGAGTACGTCCATGCCGCGTTCGATCGCAGCGGCTTCCAGCTCCGCCATCATGCTGTCGTCCAGCGCGGCAACGATGATCAGGATCGCGTCGGCACCGATGCTCCGCGCCTCGGCAACTTGCCATGGGTCCATCATGAAATCCTTGCGCAGTACCGGCAACAGGCACGCGGCGCGGGCGGCGCGCAGGTAATCCTCATGCCCCTGAAAATAGGGCGTGTCGGTCAGGATGGACAAGCAGGCCGCGCCGCCAGCCTCATAGGCAACGGCGTGGGCGGCGGGGTCGAAGTCGGCGCGGATCAGCCCCTTCGACGGACTGGCCTTCTTGACCTCGGCGATCAACGCGAAGCCGGTTTCGGCCTTGACCTTCAGTGTGGCATGAAAGCCGCGTGCTTCGGTTTCGGTAGTCGCCAGCCGGTCGAGATCGTCGAGCGAGTGCACAGCCTTACGCCGCACCACTTCCTCGCGCGTCGTGGCGCAAATCTCGTCGAGCTTGTTCATCGGTACGCGATCCAGCAGTCGAGCAGCGTGTTGGCAAGCCCGCGGTCGATGGCTTCCGCCGCTTCCTCGACGCCCTCATGCCAGTCGCTGGCATGGCCCGCGACCATCAGGGCACCTGCCGCGTTGAACAGCACGGCATCGCGATAGGCACCGGGTTCGCCCAGCAGCATTTGCCGCAGTGCATGGGCATTGAACGCCGCATCGCCGCCGCGCAACGCAACCAAAGGGTGACGCTCCAGTCCCGCATCCTCGGGCGTGATCTGCAGGGGGGCATTACCTAGACGCAGGACCGTGCTTGGCCCGCCGACCGACAGTTCGTCGAGCGGTTCATGCCCGGAAACCAGCATGGCGTCGTGCATGTCGAGCAAGGTCAGCGCATCGGCATAGACGCCAAGAAAGTCGGGACGCGCCACGCCGATCAGCTGGCGGCTCACGCGCGCCGGATTGCAGGCGGGGCCGGTCAGGTTGAAAATCGTGCGCCGCTGGATCGATTTGCGGATCGGTGCCAGCCGGGCGAGCGCGGGATGATGCTTCTGCGCAAACAGGAACGCGATGCCGAGATCGGCCAGCGTCGCCTCTGCCGTCGCCGACGCGCGGTCGAGGTCGAGGCCAAGCGCTTCGAGCGTATCCGCGCCGCCGGCCTGACTCGATGCGGCGCGGTTGCCGTGCTTGGCGACGGGCACGCCGCATGCCGAGACAACGATGGCGACTGCTGTCGACACGTTGACGCTGTTGCTCATGTCGCCGCCGGTGCCGCACACGTCGATGGCACCTTCGGGCGCAGCAACCGGGATCATCCGCGCCCGGATCGCGGTGATCGCGGCGGCAATCTCGACGGCGGTCTCGTCGCGCAACGACATGGCGAGCAGGAAATCGCGGATGCTGTCGTCGCTCGCGTCGCCGTTCAGCATCGCCTCGAACGACGCGCGCGCTTCATCCGCCGTCAGCGGAACCGACGCATCGGGCAGCATCACGCGCGCTCTTTCACTTTCATGCCCGCGATCGTCATGAAGTTGGCGAGCATGGCGTGACCATGTTCGGTCGCGATGCTTTCAGGGTGGAACTGGACGCCGTGGATCGGCAACGTCGTGTGGCGGAAACCCATGACGTGTCCGTCCTCGCTCGTCGCATTGACGATCAGGTCGGCCGGAATGTCTTCGACCACCAGCGAGTGATAGCGCGTGGCGGTGAACGGGGAGGGGAGTCCCGCGTAAAGCCCGGTTCCGTCATGCTTCACCGCACTCGTCTTGCCGTGCATCAACCCGCCGCGCACCACACGCCCGCCGAAGTGCTGGCCAATCGACTGGTGGCCCAGGCACACGCCCAGCAACGGCTTCGCGGCGTCGGCACAGGCCGCGACCAGTTCGAGCGAGATCCCCGCCTCGTTCGGTGTGCACGGCCCCGGCGAGATCAGGAATGCCTCCGCACCGCTCGACATGGCCTGCCCGACGCCGATCGCGTCGTTGCGCACGACCTCGACCTCGGCACCCAGCTCCATCAGATAATGGACGAGGTTCCAGGTGA
>JBDUBD010000125.1:0-6822 GCA_040004295.1 Sphingomonadales bacterium
CTGCAAAATGAGCCGTTGCGTGAGCCTGATGTAACTGACCGGGCGTCGAGCGAGACGGACTGGTCGATCGAGCTGCGAACGCGCGACCGGCAGCGCAAGCTGATCTCGAAGATCGAGGCGGCGCTGAGGCGCATCGACGACGGCGAATATGGCTATTGCGAAGTCACCGGCGAACCCATTTCACTGGGTCGCCTGGAAGCCCGTCCGATCGCCACAATGACAGTCGAGGCACAGGAAGCGCACGAGCGGAATGAGAAGGTCTCGCGTGACGAATGACTATGATATGATGACGACTGACATTCACACTTTCACCAGAAATTGGCGCTAGAGACCCATGAACGATTCAGACGGACAGGAATCAATGGCGGATAGCGACCAGGGAAAGCGGCAGGACAAGCGCGACAGCCTGTTCCTCAGCGCGTCAGTGACAATTGGTTCCGAGCAACCGTTTTCCACACGCGTCCGCAACCTGTCGGTTGGTGGCATGATGATCGACGTCGCGACGGATCTGGATCCCGGTACGCCGGTTGTTGCCGAATTACGGGGCATTGGCGAAGTCGCGGGCCGAATCGCCTGGTCATCGCCGGGGCGGGCCGGGGTTGCATTCGACAATGAAATCGACCCGCGGCTTGCGCGTTCTACATCGATCGGTCCGAAAACTGTCGCGCCCGACTATTTGCGTCATATTGGTAAGCAGCGGCGTAGCGGTCTCGCGATCCGCTGACGCCGCCGTAGTCGGATCAGCCGGTCGCGATCGCTTCTTTCAAGCGAAGTTTCTGCTTCTTGAGCAATGCGACGATCTTCATATCGGGGAGGGGGCGACGTTGCTCGTCGTTGATCCGCGCTTCGATTTCGGCGTGTTTGGCGGTTAGGGAAGAAACATGGGCAGAGCTCATGATGTCCGTTCTCCTTTTTGCTTGGACAGGCATCCAATCACTTTTGATCGCTTTTGTCTCCTTTCATTTCGATGAATCCTGTCGCGCATGCCACGAGTCGATTTCGCGCGTTGAGCCTGACCCCGCGTCGCGCTAGCATTCGCAAATGGATCAGCAGGATGCGCGTGAACATTTGAACGTCCTGCGGAGAGACCATCGCGATCTCGATGCGGAGGTCGTGGCGCTGATGTTGTCGGGGAGCGGCGATCAGGTCCAGATTGCGCGGCTGAAAAAGCGTAAACTTCGACTCAAGGATGAGATTTTGCGTGCTGAGTCTTTCCTGATTCCGGACATAATTGCGTAAATGAGGCGAAGGTAAACACATCCGTTTACCTTCAATTGTCATTCCGCAGTTGCAGTCGCTGTGTCATGCTTGCCAGCATGCTTGCCAAGCGCCTCATCGACAGTTTGTATATGGAAGCCATGATCATGGCCGACGAGGTGCGCGCGTATTTCGACGAGACGGGAAGGGAAGCGCGCGATGCGCTCGACCCGATCGACCGGGTGTTGTTCAGCTGTGAATCATTGAAAGTTACGACACGGCTCATGCACATTATTGCCTGGTTGTTGACGCAGCGTGCTGTTGAGGCCGGGGAGTTAAGTCCTGATGGCGCTCGTGAGGGCAGTCGACGACTTGGCGACCGAATCGACACCGACATCGTGACACTTGGGCGACTGCCGGGCGAGGCTCGCGCACTGGTTGAAGGAAGCATGGATCTTCATGCCCGGGTGGCTCGTGTCGAAGCGGGGCTCGATCCGATTCCACACGCGAGCCCGGCGCGCCAATTGCAGGGGCGGTTGCAGCGGTCGTTCTGACCGCTATTGCCACATTCATGACTGCACTCGACATGATGGTGCTGCTGTCGCTCGGCATCGGCGGCGCGTTCGGCGCGATGCGTGGCTTCACGCAGGAAGTGTTTCTGCTGGCTGCGTGGGTGGCGGGGATCACCGCAGTCAAACTTTTCTATGCGCCCGTGACCGCTTTTCTGACGGCGCCAGTCGGCAGCGCAGGCGGCGCGGCGGTGCTATCGACCGTGTTATGTTTCGGTATTGTGTTCCTGGCGACCCGTCTGATCGGCAAGAGCCTTGGCAGCGCGGCGCGAGGATCGTTGCTCGGTCCGATCGACCGAGTGCTTGGGCTTGGCTTCGGCGCGCTCAAGGGCTTGCTCATCGCGACAGTGGCGTTTCTCCTGATGACGCTGGTCTATGACTTCTTCCACGGCGCGAATGCAGCGCGGCCGGAGTGGATGACCAAGTCGCGCAGTTATACGTTGCTGCGAGCCAGCGGCGAGGCTGTCGTTGGCACGGTCGAGGCGGCGCGCGCGCGATGACCGAGCCGCTCTATACGCTCGACATCTTGAGGTTGGCTGCTGAAACCGACTTCGCTCCACTACTCGCCGCGCCGGATGCGACGGTTGAGCGGCGCTCGCCGGTATGTGGCAGTCGCATTACCGTTGGCGTGGCGCTCGACGAAAGCGGGAGTGTTGCCGACTATGGTCATAACGTGCGTGCCTGCGCACTGGGGCAGGCATCGGCGACCGTGCTTGCGCGTCATGTGAAAGGAAGAACGATCAACGAACTAGCGACGGCGCGTGACATGCTGGTGGCCTATCTCGCCGGAGCTGACGACAGCTTGCCCGACTGGCCCGGTATCGAGGTGCTTGCACGGGCACGACCGTACCCGGCGCGTCATGCAGCAGTTCGCTTGCCGTTCGAGGCGCTCGTTGATGCCGTGATGGAAGCGCAATAATGGAGGGGCACGCAACCTCGTCACTTTTCCACGAGGGCGCGCCGCTGCTGGGCTTTGCGCTGGTTTCGGTTCTGTTGTTTCGCAAGCTCGGGCTTGGTGCGACCCTGGGTTACCTCGTTGCGGGTGCGCTGGTCGGCCCGCAAGTCCTTGGACTGGTCGGCGGTGCCGAGTCGAAGATGGGAATTGCCGAACTCGGCATCACGCTTCTTCTCTTTCTCGTAGGTCTCGAACTCAGTCCTTCGCGGCTGTGGGCGATGCGGCACGATATTTTCGGCCTCGGCCTGCTTCAGGTCGTGTTGTGCGGCGTTGCCGTCAGCGCAGTCGTGTGGGGCGGTTCAGGAGTGTCGATCGCGGCTGCGCTGGCGCTCGGGCTTCCGCTGGCACTGTCATCGACCGCGCAGGTTTTGCCGATGTTGCAATCGGCGGGCCGCATGAAGACGCCGTTCGGCGAACGCGCGTTCTCGATCCTGCTGTTTCAGGATCTTTCGATCGTTCCCCTGATCACGATCATTGCGGCGATGTCCCGAAATCCCGCCGATGCGGCCGGGCCACCTGGATGGCTTTTGGCGCTTTTCACCGTCCTTGCGATCGGCGGGCTGATCCTTGCCGGACGTTTCCTGTTGCGTCCTCTTTTCCGGCTCATCGGCAATCTCGGCGAGCGCGAGATGTTTGTGTTTGCCGGCCTGTTCACGGTCATTGCGAGTGCGGCAATCATGGAGGCACTCGGCCTGTCGACGGCGCTCGGCGCATTCATTGCGGGCGTCATGCTCGCCGATAGCCCTTACCGGCATGAGCTGGAGGCCGATGTCGAGCCGTTTCGATCGATTCTGCTAGGCCTGTTTTTCCTTGCCGTCGGAATGATGCTCGATCTGCACGTCATTGCGGAGAAGCCCTTATTTGTGGTCGGCATGGCATTGGCGCTCATCGTGACCAAAGCCGCAATCATCATGGGTTTGGGCCTGTTGTTCCGTATGACGTGGCGCGGTGCTTTGGCGCTCGGCTTATTGCTGAGCCAGGGCGGCGAATTCGGGTTTGTGTTGTTCGCGCAGGCCCAGAGCGCGATGTTGATCGAGCCGGAGGCCGCAAGCCTGTTCGGGGCCGTGATTACCCTGTCGATGGCGACGACGCCGTTCCTGATGATGTTTACCCGCAAGTTCCGGACCGAGGCCGAGCGCGGCGGAGAAGGACTGGCAACGCCGCAGCACGACGGCGCGAGCGCTCTGGTCATCGGATATGGTCGTTTCGGCCAGACGGTCGGGCAGATGCTGATCGGGCAGGGCCTTAGCGTCAGCCTGATCGATACCGATCCTGAAACGATAGAGGTGGCCGGCGATTTCGGCATGAAGGTCTATTACGGCGACGGGACACGTCTCGACATGCTGCGGCTGGCGGGTGCAGCCGATGCCGAATTGCTGCTGTTCTGCATCGACAAGGATCAGATGGATGCCGAGCGGCTCCAGGCGGTCAAAACGGCATTTCCGGATGCCACGATCTTCGTTCGTGCGTTCGACCGGCGGAGCGTTATCGCCCTGCGCGACGCCCCGGTTGAGGGTGTCATTCGCGAAGTGCAGGAATCGGCCATCGTCATGGCGCGACAGGCAATGTTGAGCGTTGGTGTTGACGATGGAGAGATCGACCGGACCGAAGCAGAGTTTCGTCGTCGCGATGTCGAGCGACTGTCGGCGCAGACGAATGCCGGGAGCATTTATGCAGGTCGGATAAACATGTTCACCCATGCGCACCCGGGCAGTCCTGGCGGTATCGACAAATGAAGCTCGTTCGCATCGCAGCCTTGTCGGCGGCTCTCGCCATCGGCGCTGGTGCCTTTGGTGCTCATGCCACGCAAGGCGAGGCTGCCGAATGGTTACGCACGGGTGCGATGTACCAATTGATCCACGCCGTCGCCGCAATCGCAATCGTCGCAATAAGTCACCGTGCTGCTGCCCTTATGCTGGGCGGTAGCGCGCTGTTCGCGGTAACTCTCTATGCGATGGCGCTGGGTGCGCCGCACTGGCTGGGCGCGGTAACACCGGTTGGCGGGCTGACGATGATTATGGGCTGGGTTTTGCTGGCGTTGAAGGCGCGATAACCTGCGTTAGCGCATATCGGCGTCCAGGAAATCCGCGACGTCGGACAGCGAGACATCCTTCGCCAGAAACGCCTTGCCGATACCGTGCGAAAGCAGGAACGGCACCGTCCCGCCCGACCTTTTCTTGTCGTGCGCCATATGAGCCGCAAGCGTCGCGCCAGAAGCCTTGACGATGCCCTTTGCGCCGATTGGTAGACCTGCCGCTGTCAAATGTGCATCGACCCGCCGCGAATCCTCCGCAGGGCAAAGACCCCTTGCTACCGAATAGCGCATGGCGATCGCCATCCCCGCCGCCACGCCCTCGCCGTGCAGAAGCCGGTCGGAAAATCCCGTTTCGGCCTCCAGCGCGTGCCCGAATGTATGACCGAGATTGAGCAGCGCACGTGTTCCCGTCATCTCGCGCTCGTCGGTGGCAACGATGCGCGCCTTGGCCGCGACGCTTGTCGCAATCGCGTGCATGCGCGCCCCTGAATCACCTTTCAGCAGCACTGCCACATTCGTCTCGCACCAGTCGAAAAACGCCGGGTCATCGATCAGTCCGTATTTGACGATCTCTGCATAACCCGCGCGCACTTCGCGCGCGCCCAGCGTATCGAGAACATCGGGATCGATCACAACGAGGTCGGGCTGATGGAAGGCGCCGATCAGATTCTTGCCCGCACTCGTATTGATTGCGGTCTTGCCACCGACCGATGAATCGACCTGTGCAAGCAATGTGGTTGGCACCTGCACGAAACGGCAGCCGCGCTTGACGATGGCGGCTGCAAATCCGGTAAGGTCGCCAATTACGCCGCCGCCCAGCGCGACGATGGCTTCCCCGCGTTCGACTTCGAGTTGCAGCAACCGGTCGCAAAGCGTTTCGAGCTGGCTCCAGCTCTTGCTGGATTCGCCGGCGGCAATGACGATCCGCTCGACGCGTACCGGCAGGGCCGCCTCGATGCGGGCAAGGTGAGGCTCGACCACATTGGCATCGGCGACGATGACGAGGCGACCATTGCCGATAAAAGGGGTCAGGATGTCGGCTGCACGCGTCAGCGCACCAGCCTCTATCAACACATTGTACGGATGGCCGGTTTCGACGCGAACAACGGTCTTGGCAGGGGTCATGCAGCGAGCTTCGTCAATATGGCCTCGACGGTGACGTCGTGCGGCGCGGGGTGCGAAAGAACGTGAATCGGCGCCAGCGCATAAACGGGATTGCGCACCGCGGCGAGTTCGGCAAGCACCGTTCGGGCATCCCGTCCGGTGAGCAACGGACGATCGTTCCGGCGTCCGACACGTTCGGACAGTGTGTCGATGTCGGTATCAAGCCAGATGGCCGTCGATTTCGACAGGATCAGCGTGCGTGTTTCATCGTTCATGAATGCGCCGCCACCCGTTGCAATCACGCCAGGCACACTTTCGACCAGCCGCGAGATGACACGCCGTTCGCCGTCCCGGAAATGACTTTCGCCGAAGCGTGCGAAGATATCCGAAACGCTCATGCCGGCAGCCAGTTCGATCTCGTGATCGGCGTCGACGAACGGCAACTCCAGCCTTTTGGCGAGTCTACGGCCGATGGTTGTTTTGCCCACGCCCATCAGGCCGATGAGAACAATCGGTCGGGTGATCTGTATCGGAGGCGAAACCATGATCGCGGGGCTATACAGAGACGTGTCCCGTCGGGCAAAGAGCGCGGCACAGAGTTTATGCGGTAAAAAAGCTGATGCCTCGTTCGTTGCTTCTCCTGATCGTACTTGTCGTTATTGTCACGGGCGTGCTGTTCGCTCTCTCACGGATCGATCCGTCCAAATCGCCGCAGCGCGTCGAAAAAGTCGTTCCCGAAAATGCGCTTGCGAAATAGCGTACGCACAGTCGCTCCGGCCGCGTTGATGGTCGCGGCGAGCGCAGTAGCCTTGTGGCCGGCGCTCGCACAACGATCTCCCGAATCGATTCTTCCACCGGGCTTCTCGCAACCCGAGTCGTCAAATAGCGCAGTTCCGAAATCGGACGATCCGGCTCGGTCGACGACCGACGCACCGACAACTTCTCCTCAAACCTCGCCTGTT
>JBDUBD010000040.1:0-22705 GCA_040004295.1 Sphingomonadales bacterium
TGGGGTGGCGCAGCGCCACGACACGACACGATCGTGTGCAGTGCGAAGAGCGTCCTGCATCAGGCATCGGCCAGATCGCGGACCTCCTCCTGAAGCTCCTCTTCACGGACCACAGTGAAGGTTTTTCCTTCCCCCACTTCGTCGTCGCCCTCCGTAAGTCCAAACATCTTGCGGCGCCTGGCGATCACTTCTGCACATCGCTTTTCGGCATGTGCCCGCTCGAACGCGACGACATAAACCGCTTCGCGCGGGGTCAGACTACGATGGTAATCGGGCCAACCGGTATAATCCTCGTCGATCTCGCCCTCTTCATCGCCGTTGAAACCCGGCGGCGGGGGGAAATTCGTGCGGTAATCGTCGCGCTCCGCGTCCCACCACACGGTATAGGATTCGAGCAGCTCGGCATGGCCGCTGTCATCCGCGTCTTCGGGATCGTGAAGTTGACACGGTCCAGACGCAGTTTCGGGCAGGGGTGCGACCGGGCGGTGCACGGTCAGAAAAGCGTCCAGCGCCGCCGCATCGGCACCATTGGCAACGAGGTCCAGAAACGCCTCCCACGCTCCCGCAACGACGCGCGCGTCACCATGATCGTCGGCGGCAAGCGTATCGCCATCCGGTACGGCCTGCGGCTTGACGGCAAGGCGGTCGAGCCGCGCGAGCAGCGACAGCGCAAGGCGGTTGTCGTGCCGACGGCGGGTACGGGTGCCGGTGTAATTGTCACGCACGACGACATCCTCCTGACCCTCCAGCGCACGCTCCATCAGCGTGTCGGCCAGTCGCACCCGTGCGAGCAGCAAGGCCGCATCCCAGCCGACCCGGAACGCCGAGCCGTCGCTGCGATGGCGCAATTTATAGGCGGCCTCATGGCTCATATGGGCCGAGATCGCCGCGTGGCGGACCATTCCGCAGGTGGCGAGATCGTCGAGGAAAATGCACTGCCGTTCGGGCGTCCAGCCGTCGTGGCGTTGGTGACAGGGATTGGGGGCAGGGGCATTACGGGCAGGAATATCGGTCATGCTCTTATCCTTCAAAAAAAGAACAAAGCAAGAACTAATATGTGAGTCGCGTGTAGGACAGAAGTATTTTACAGGCGAAAATTCGCTGCTAAACGAACCGCACGGGCCGGCTGCGGACGCCCGTTCAGACGGTATCCGTCCAAGTCCGCTCCATCAGCCGCGTCTGCGGCGAGCGGAGCGTTGAGACGATGACCGAAACGATTACCCCACGTCCACAAGAGCTGAGCCTGGCCGCACTGTTCCTGAGATTCCTGGGGTTCGGTTTCATGGCGTTCGGCGGCCCGGTCGCGCAGATCGCCATGGTGAAAAAGGCGCTGGTCGAGGACGAACGCTGGATCGAGCCCGCGCGGTTCAACCGGCTGCTCGCGGTGCTTCAGGTGCTGCCCGGACCCGAGGCGCACGAGCTGTGCGTCCATCTGGGTATGGTGTCGCGCGGGCGGCTGGGGGGGCTGCTCGCGGGGCTGGGATTCATGCTGCCGGGTTTTGCGCTGATGCTGGTCGCGGGTTGGCTGTACGTTTCGCTGATCGCCGGGCGCGATGACCTGTCGGGCGTGTTGCTCGGTGTGCAGATCGCGGTGCTGGCGATCATCCTGCGCGCCGTTGTCCGCATTGGGCAACATATCCTCGAGAACCGCGTGCTGTGGCTGGTGGCGATTGCCAGCCTGATCGCGACGGTCATCGGCGTGCCATTCTGGATTCCGCTTGTCGTCGGCGGGGTCGGCTATGCCCTGTCGCATCGTCCGGCGGTCGTCGCCCTGATCGTGGCAGCGGCGATCGGCCTGTCGGTCGCGCTGAGGATGTCACCCGACCTCGCGACGAATGCGCCCGCCACGCTTGGCGCACCGGTTACGTTGCTGGCACTGTTCGTTGCTGGTTTGAAGGGCGGGCTGCTGACCTTCGGCGGTGCGTACACCGCCATTCCCTATGTCCGCGCCGATACGGTGGGGCGGGGCTGGATCGGCGACGCGACCTTCCTCGACGGCATTGCGCTGGCCGGTGTACTGCCCGCGCCGCTCGTGATCTTTGCGACGTTCGTCGGCTATGTCGTGGGCGGTGTCGGCGGCGCCTGTGCGATCACAGCGGGCATGTTCCTGCCCGCTTTCGCCTTCTCGCTGATATTCTACGAACGGCTGGAGGCGATCGTCGAGAACCCGGCGCTACACCATGTGCTGGACGGGGTGGCCGCAGCAGTCGTCGGCATCATCGCCGCAACCTTCCTGCAACTCGGACAGGCGACGGTGGCGCGCGTTCCCGATCCGCTGATCGCGGGAATGGTGTTCGCCGTCGCGCTGGCCGCAGTGTGGCGGTTGAAGGGGCTGTGGGTGACTCCAGCGATATTGGCGGCGGGCGGCGTGGCGGGGTGGTTGGTTGTGGGGTGATGTCATCCCCGGCGACGGCCTGACCCCCCTCACTTTCGATCTTCGCAAATACTCCGGAAATGTCCTAAGGCGGGCGCAGGGGGAGTTGTTCGTGTGCCGGACATGCGGTCCCGCGTTCAACTCTGAGAGGTTTCGTTGCCCGCCGATACGTCAGACATTCCCTGTTCGGTTTCGGGTGCGGCGACGGTGCCGATGGCGATGCGCCCCATACCGGGTCGCTGGATGGCCGGTGTGCTGGCCGCCAGCATCATTGCCGTTTCGGTATTGATGCACTTCGCGCGGCTGACGATCGACCCGCTGGACGCGAACACGCTGATCTACGGAGGCGTCTTTGCCGTGCTCGGCACGATCCGCTGGGTGTTGCGCCACCCGCGTTCGGAAAGCGCGCGCATTGTTCGCGATATCGCAGAGTATTTCGGGCTGTTCACATTGCTGTCGGTCACCGGCGCGCTAGCCAGCTATCCGATCGCGTCGTTCACGCACGGATTTGCGGATGCAAAGCTGCACGCTATCGACCTGGCGCTGCATTTCAACTGGCTCGGCTGGTACGAGGCGGTCGTCGCGTCGCCCGTGCTGCAGGTGATGGGGCGCGTCGCTTATGCGATGATCTATGTCTCGCCCGCGATCCTGCTCGGCTATCACGCAATCACCGACCAGCGGCGCGAGGCGCGCGACTTTACCGCCGCGATGTGGCTGGCGGCGGCGATCACGCTGACGCTCTACCGGTTCATGCCCGCCGTCGGGCCGCTGTCCTATCTGGCCGAAAAGCCCCTGCCGTACGTGCCGGTCAGCGACCTGTGGCAATCGAATCTGATCCCCGCATTGCGGGCACATGACGCGCCGGTGGTCGATCTGGGGCATCTGGTGGGCCTTGTCTCGGCGCCCAGTTTCCACACGGCGGCGGCGGTGCTGCTGATGGCGTTCGGTTTGCGGCAGCGGCGCATCGGGGCGCTGCTGGTGGTCATCAACCTCGCCATGCTTTGGTCGACGGTGGTGGAGGGGACGCATTACCTGAGCGACATGATACTGGGGGCGGCGGTTGCGCTGGTAGCATTCGGCACGGTCAGGCTGGTGCGGGCACGCATGGCAAGGCTGAGCGCCGATTAACCCTCTTAATGGGCGCGTCGGGTCATGCGGCGCTTGAATGCGTTTCGGCCCCGGTTATATGGGGGGCGGCCAGCAAAATGTCGCGGCGGCCGGAGTAATCTATGCGTCGCCTGTGGTGCACTATTTTCGGTCACAAGATCAAACGACCGCGAAAGAGCCTGGGCGAGTCCGGACTCTATAGCACCTGCACGCGGTGCGACACGTTCTTCATCCGCGACTATTTCAGCGGCTGGCAGCGCGCGAGCGAGAGCGAAAAGGCGTATTATCTGAAGGCCTATGGCCCGAACGCCGCCGACCCTAAGAACAGCGTTGCCGAGGAAGTCGAGACCGCCTCGACCTGAGCCGTCGGTCTTCACGAAAACGCCGCCAGTCGGCAGACCGGCGGCGCTCCGCAAATTCGAACGATATCAGGCGTAGGTAACGCGCACCGGCTGGCGACGGCGGGCACGCATCGCACCGCCGATCATGCCGAAGCCGCCGATCATCATTGCCCAGGTGGCGGGTTCGGGAACCGCACCCGCTTCGTTGAAGCCGGTGACCAGGCCCCAGTTATGCGGATACTGGAATGCCGAGGTGCGGACATTCATGGTGCCGATGTTGTTGTCGGTATCGAGGAACAGGTTTCCACCTGACCCGAAATCGAAATCCTTTACGGTCAGCAGCAGATTGCCCAGCGCAGGATTGTAATTGAACGCGGTGTCGAGGACGAGGTCGAGGCGGCCGTTGACGTTGGTCTGCAGCTTGCCGGTGAAAACCTGGATGCCGAGGTTCGCGTAATCGATGTTGGTCTGGCCGAAACCCGTCACCGCCGCGCTGGTCGTCTGCAGGTACAGGGTGAATGTGTCGGTGAGCGGCTTCGTCGTCGACGGGCTGAGCGTGTTGTAGAAAGTCAGCTTGCTGATGCTGACCGGCGCGGCGAAGCTGGTCTTGTTATAAACCTGCTGAAAATACGCTGCCGAGAAAGCGCCGAACGGATAGCTGTTGCTCGAATCTGCCGTGCCGATGACGAGCGCCTGTGCCGGCGAAACGGCGGCAGCGGCGCAAAGCGCGACGGCAGCGACCTGAAGAAAACGGTTCATTGTAAATACCCCACATTGTGTCACGCGAACTGCGCTGGGGTGGCGATGGGGGGCACGCGTGACAGCGCCGTGAAGTATTGATGTCTGTTCCGCGTCAGTTGAGAGGTGTGCCCCGTTCTGGAACGGTCATGTTTTTCGCCTATTTCTCGGTCCAGGTGAACAGGATGCGGACCCAGGCGCCGATCAACGCCTTTCCGCCGACACGCGGCGGTCGCACCTTGAACTGCCACGAAGCCTGCCGAAGCGCGCTGGCAAGGCCGGATCCGGGCGGGTTTTCGCTCAACCCGCGACAGTTCTCGACTTTGTAATCGGGCGCGGTCTGGCACATGATCATTGCCGAACTGTTCTGCGACACACCGTTTTTCAGGTAGAGCGCGAGCTCTCCGGGCGTCGGCTCCCTGTACCATTCGGCGTTGTAGAGCGGTGCGCCGTTCGGCCCTTCGCCCGGGCCATAGCCCGAGCCTGCGCTTTGCGTGCCGGTCTCACCCTCACCCTGGTGCGAAGGGAGCTTGGATATGTCCCCGGCGGCGAAATCCTCGCGGGTGACCTTGACGTATGGCGGGGTGAGCGCGGTCGGATCGACCGGACGGGGCGGCGGCGGCTTTTCGGGCGCGCTCCTGGCGGCCTTTGCCTTGGCAGTGGTTGCCTTGCGCGACGCGGCGGCTTTTTCGGCGGGTTGCAAGGCAATCGTCGTCAGCGCGGGTTCGGTTTTGCGCTGGAACGTGCGGAACGGCACGAGGAAGGCGAGGAGGAAAATCGCTTCGATAATCAGCGTCAGGACGAACGCAACAGCACGGCGCCTGTTCGGCGACGACGGGAAGGACAGGCCGCGCATCTGGCGCGCGCCTAGGCGTACGAATCTGGCTCTACAATGAATAAACGGCGAAAGAGCCGCCCCGGCTAAAGAATCTCGCGGACGACATCCTGCGGACGGCAAAGGCGGACGCCTTTTTCGGTTTCGACAAGCGGCCGCTGGATCAGCGCAGGGTGGGCCATCATCGCGTCGAGGACGATGTCGTCGGGCGTTGCGGGGTCCGACAAGCCGAGTTCGGCAACCAGTTCGGCGGCGGGCGAATTGGTGGTGCGCAGTCCCTGACGCGGGGTGATGCCCGCCGCTTTATAAAGGCCGATCAGGCGTTCGCGCGTCGGCGGCGTCTTGAGATATTCGATGATTTCGACCTCGGCACCCGGAGTCTCTTCTAGAATGGCCAGCGTCTTGCGTGATGTGCCGCAGGCCGTGTTATGGTAGATGGTTGCTTTCATGCCGGTCGCTCCTGTGGTGTCATCATCCAGCCGCTGACGAAATATCCCGATGCCCCGCCGGCCAATTGGGCGACGACGAAGGCGGGCACGTCGATCATGCGGATGCCCGCAAAACTGTCAGTCAATGCGCGGGCCAATGTCACGGCCGGATTGGCGAAACTCGTCGACGACGTAAACCAGTAACCGGCGACGATCCACGCCGCGACGAGCGCGGGGACGGAGTCGGGGCGGTAGCGCAGGCCGAGGCGGATTGTCATCAACAGGCCGAATGTCGCGACGAACTCGCCGAGCCAGACTGCGGGGCCGGTGCGGGCTTTCATGCCCATTTCGATCGCATCGTGGCCGAACATGAGGTGCGCGAGGATCGTCCCGGCAACTGCGGCTGCGAATTGCACGATGATGACCGCGCCGCGCGAACGTGCGGACAGCAACAGCGTCACCACCGGGTTGAATTGCGCACCCGAGATCGGCCCGAACAAGGCGATGAGAACATAGAGCACCGCCCCGGTCGCAGCAGTATTGCCGAGCAGCGCGACCGCATCGTTCCCGCCCGACAATTGCTGTGCCATGATCCCCGATCCGATGACAGTCGCGACCAGCAGGCACGTGCCGACGGCTTCGGCGGCCAGTATCCGTTTCACGCGAGTTTCGGGACGCAACAGGTCGTGGCCGAGGCATTCGCCGATTCGAGCGCATTCAGGCTGGCGTGCGCGTTGGCGACTTGCAGCTTGTCGCCATACACGGTCGCTTCGCCACTGGTCAGAAACGCTTCCCAGACGACGCCGTCGGGATCGGTCACCCAGCTTTTTTCCGACCGTGCGTAGCAACACGTCGTCGCGCCTTCCTCAAGCACCGGACGGCCTGCGGCTTCGAGCCGGGCATAGACCTCGGCCAGTTCGTCGAGCGTCTCGGCCTGAATGCCGATGTGTTCGATACCCTTTTCAGTGTGGTCCGCCGACGAGATCGCAAAGTTGACGCGCGGATCCTCCAGCATCCATTTTGCGTAATCGGGTTTGGTGATGGTCGGTCCGGCACCGAACAGGCCCGAATAGAACAGGATCGAGGCCTCGAGATCGCTGACGCCGACGTGCAGGTGCATCCGCTTCATGCCGCATTCCTTTCGCTTCGGGGTTCGCAGACGGGCACGCAAATCGTCTGCCCGCCGCAGCAGTTTTCGGTGAGATAGCCGACAAGTTCGGTCATCGCGGCGAAGTCGGCAGAATAGATCAACGACCGGCTCTTGCGGACGCGGACGACCAGCCCCGCGCGTTCCAGCTGCGCCAGATGGAACGACAGTGATGAGGCGGGTATGCCCAGATGCGCGGCAATCGCGCCCGCCGATGCGCCGTCCTGGCCCTGCTGAACGAGAAAGCGGAACGACTGGAGCCGATGTTCCTGCGCAAGTGCCGCGAGTGCGGTGACTGTGTGTCGAGTATCCATGGTTCGATAATTGTCGAAATATCGAAATGCAGTCAAGTGGGGTCGGCCAAACTCCGCTGCATGTAGACCGTGTCGAGCAGTCGCCCGAATTTCTCGCCGACGCGCTCCATGCGTCCGGCATGGTGGAAACCGGCTTTGGCGTGAAGCGCGACAGATGCCGGTTCGCCACCGCCGATCACTGCGATCATCTCGGAGAAGCCACTGGAGATTGCGGCCTCGAGCAGCGCAATCATCAGCGTCGACCCGACGCCCTGACCCATGCTGTCTGCGCGAATATAGATGCTGTTCTCACAGGTGCGCGCATAGGCGGCGCGGTCGCGGAACTGGGTGGCATAGGCGTAGCCGAGCATGTCGATCCCCGATTCCGCGACCAGAAACGGCCAGTCGCGCGCTGTAATGGCAGCAATCCTGTCGGTCCAGAAATCGACCGGGGGTGGGTCGGTGTCGAAGGTCGCAGTGCCATGCAGGACGTGGTGCGTGTAGATCGAGGCGACCGCCTTGGCGTCGTCCGACGTCGCGAGCCGGATTGAAACACCGGTCAACGCGACGAAACCTCCGACGCATCGTAGAGGGTCATCAATGGCGGCTTGGCAGCAAGGCGCGCTAGGTTGCCGCCGAACTCGCGCGACGCGGGTACGGCAAAATGCACCTTGAGCGCATCCATGTCGGTCCAGCGTTCGAGGAAATGGACGCGCAACGGTTCCTCGGTGTCGCGCATAACCGCATGGCTGATGCAGCCCGGCTCCGTCCGCGACCGGAGAACGTGCTCGGTGCTGATCCTCAGCACTTCATCAAAGTTTTCGGAATGAACGAGGACGGTGCCGGTGACGATGATCATTGTCGGGATATCCTGCTGTATTTTTTAACGTTTTCGGCGCTAACGAAGATGCTCTGCATAGCGTTAACCGTGTTCATCTCAAATTGGGCGACCCGACCTGACCTCTCGCGCTCTTCGCCGAACTGTTGTCGAAATCGCCGGTATGAAAGATGCCTGGGCGACGGGGGCGGTTGCGTTTCTGTCGGCGGCGCTGGTGCTGATGGTGACGCCCCGGGTCACCGATTTGGCCGTGCTCTGGCCGGCGAATGCACTGATCCTTGCCGCCGCACTGCTCGGCACGCCCGAACGGGTAACGGCGCGGGTTGCGCTGGGACTGATCGGGACATTCTTTGCCAATGCCGTCACGGGTGCGACGTGGGTGATATCGTTCGGATATGCCGTCGCCAATGGTGTCGAGGTCGTCGTGGCACTGCTGCTCATTCGCCACCTCGGCCTGCAGGGCCGTCCCTTCGGGCGATTCGACACGGTTGCCACGTTCGCTGTCGTGGCCGGCGGCGTAGCTCCGGCCGCGGGGGCGCTTTTGGGGGCGACATGGTCCTGGCTGTTCGCGGCCGAACCGTTCGTGCAGGTACTGACGATCTGGTATCGAAGCTGTGCACTGGGTGCCTTTCTGGTGACGCCAATGGCAATCATACTGTGGCTATCACGCGCCCAGATGCGGCCACGCAGTGCCGCGCAAAACATCCTGAAACTTGCCTCGCTCCTTATGGTTGCTGCCATTACCGCAGTCTCGTTTCTCTTGCCGCTGCCGCTGCTGTTCATCCCGTTTGCAGCGATGGTCATAAAAACGGTTCGCGCCGGCTGGCTGGGTGCGGTGCGATCGACGCTTATCGTGGCGATCGTCGGAGGCGCCCTCACCCTGGGCGGCTATGGACCGATAGCTAGGTTCACCACGCCGGAAATGCGCCTGCTCTTTCTGCAGTTCTATATCGCGGCCTGTTTTCTGACCGTCCTGACCGTGGCGTCGTTGCTCGACGAACGTGGTCGGCTGACGCGTGAGCTTCTTCAGGTAGAAGCGCGTTACCGGCTGTTGTCGGAGCACTCG
Source organism: Sphingomonadales bacterium (assembly GCA_040004295.1). Classification (GTDB taxonomy): domain Bacteria; phylum Pseudomonadota; class Alphaproteobacteria; order Sphingomonadales; family Sphingomonadaceae; genus Sphingomonas_O. Next base: position 9,168 of record JBDUBD010000040.1, read on the forward strand.
GCCGATGCGTTGCTCCACATCGACCCTGCCGGAACGTGTCTCTATGCTTCGCCCGCCAGCGCAGAGTTGATCGGCCTCACTCCGGCAGAACTCGAGGGGAGCATTCTCGCCCGTTTCGTCCATCCCGAAGACCGTGCGCAGATTGCTCAGACGCATCTCGAGGTGCTTACGACGCCGAACACGTCCAGTGTCTGCCGTTTTCGAGCGCTCCATCGTGGCGGCAGGGGGGAACGCTGGCTCGAAACGCGTACGCGCGGCATTCACGATGCGTCGGGAATTGCATCGGGTGCGGTCAGCGTTATCCGCGACGTGACGAACGATGTCGTCCGCGAGGCCAATCTGTCGGTTGCGGCCGAAACCGATCCGCTGACCGGCCTTGCCAACCGTCGCCGCTTCCTCGCCGCACTCGACCATCACCGCCAGCATCAGAGTGAAAAGGGCTTTGCTGTCGCGATGCTCGACCTTGATCACTTCAAGTCCGTCAACGACCGTTATGGCCATGCGATGGGCGACACGGTTCTGAAGGCAGTGGCCCGAACGAGCCTCGATGCCGTGCGCAGCATCGATGTCGTTGCGCGGCTTGGCGGCGAGGAATTCGCGCTTCTGCTGCCTGGCGCCGACGAGCGTATAGCAAGGGAGGTGGGTGAGCGACTTCGCGTGGCGATCGAACGGCTCGAGGTGTGCGCGGGCGATGATGAACCTGTTCGTGTAACCGTCAGCGTCGGGCTGGCGCTCGGCCGGACGGACATCGATGCGGCGGGGTTGCTCGCGCTCGCCGATCTCCAGCTTTATGCCGCGAAAGCAGCGGGGCGGAACCGGCTGCGTCTGGCGGCCTAGGCGACTATCCGAGTAGCGATCCGGCCGACCTCGGCAAGGATGGCCTCGTCCTCCGGACGGATGGAATCGAAATGCGCGGCAGCGTCGAGATAGCTCGCAATCACGATCGGGGCGCGGTCGGGCGGGAAGGCGATGGCGACGTCGTTATACTTGTTGACCATGCCGTTGGGGCGGTCATCGGCAGCCGTGCCCGTTTTGTCGCCGCTGCGCCATTCCGCAGGCAGACCGGCACGAATGCGCTTCAGGCCGGTTTTCGTATCGACCATCCAGGCTATCAACAGGTTGCGAGACGCGGGGGTCAACGGGTTGGCCGTGACGAGACGCCCGACCAGCCTGGCCATCGCCTCGGGCGTGGTCGTGTCGTGAAACTCGCCCGGCATGACGAGGTTCATGGACGGTTCGAACCGGTCGAGCCGCGTCACATTATCGCCCATCGTACGCAGTTTCGTAGTGAACCCCGCAGGGCCGCCGAGCAGCCGAAGCATCAGGTTCGCGGCGACATTGTCGCTGGTCTTCTGTGCGCCCTCGGCAAGCGCGATCAGCGGCATCCCGCCCTTGGGCAGATTGGGGCCGGTGACGGGATGGACCGGCACCATGTCGGCGGGGCCATAGGGAACCCATTGATCGGCCCGCATCCGGCCCGCATCGATCTCCGCGAGGATGACTGCGGCAAGCGGCAGCTTGAACGTCGAACACATGCCGAAACGTTCGGCGGCGCGGTGGCCGACAATGCGTTCCGTGCCGGTGTCGAGTATTGCGACGCCCAGCCGCCCGCCCGATTTTGTTTCGAGGGTGGCCAGTGCATCTGACTCACGCGCTGCCGCTGCCCCTGCACATGCGGGCAGCAAGAAAGACGCACCCAGCGCGCCGACAATCGTGCGGCGCGACGGCCTCATTGATTCGCCGCCAGCCAGTCCTCCAGCCACTTGATCGTGTACGCGCCGTCCTGAATATCCGAATTGGCGAGCAGCGCCTGATGCAGCGGGATGGTGGTTTTCACGCCCTCGATCACCGTTTCCTCGAGTGCGCGGCGCAGGCGCATCATCGCGGCTTCGCGGGTCTTGCCGTAAACGATCAGCTTGCCGATCATCGAGTCGTAATAGGGGGGGATGCGGTATCCCGCATACAGCCCGCTATCGAAGCGCACATGCATGCCGCCCGGCGCGTGGAACGCCTTAACCAGACCGGGCGAGGGCGCGAAGGTCTTGGGATCTTCGGCGTTGATCCGGCATTCGATGGCGTGGCCGGTGAATTCCACCTCGTCCTGCGTCACGCTCAGCGGCAGCCCCTCGGCAATGCGGATCTGTTCGCGGACCAGATCGATGCCGGTGATCATCTCGGTCACGGGATGCTCGACCTGAAGCCGGGTGTTCATCTCGATGAAGTAGAATTCGCCGTCTTCCCACAGGAATTCGATCGTTCCCGCGCCGCGATAGCCCATGTCGGCCATGGCTTTCGCAACGATGCCGCCCATGCGCGCGCGTTCGCCCGCCCCGATGACGGGGGAGGGCGCTTCTTCGAGAACCTTTTGGTGGCGGCGTTGCAGGCTGCAATCGCGCTCGCCAAGGTGGATGGCGTTGCCGTTGCCGTCACCGAAGATCTGGAATTCGATGTGGCGCGGGTTGCCGAGGTATTTCTCGAGATAGACGGTCGCGTCACCGAACGCGGCCTTCGCCTCCGAACCCGCCTGTTGCATCAGCGTTTCGAGCTGATCCTCGGACGTGCAAACCTTCATGCCGCGCCCGCCGCCGCCTGATGCGGCCTTGATGATGACGGGATAGCCCGCCTTGGCAGCGATGGCCTTCGCCTCGGCGAGGTCGCTGATGGGGCCGTCGGATCCGGGCACCAGCGGCAGGCCGAGCGCGCCGGCGGTACGCTTCGCCTCGATCTTGTCGCCCATGGTACGGATATGCTCGGGCTTCGGCCCGATGAAGATGATACCGTGTTCCTCGATGATCTCGGCAAAACGCGCGTTTTCGCTGAGGAACCCGTAGCCTGGGTGGATTGCGTCCGCCCCCGAGATTTCGGCGGCGGAGATGATCGCGGGGACGTTCAGATAGCTGTCGGTGGCCGATGGCGGCCCGATGCAGATCGCTTCGTCGGCAAGGCGCACGTGCATGGCGTCGGTATCTGCCGTCGAATGCACCGCGACCGTCTTGATGCCGAGTTCGTGCGCCGCACGATGGATGCGCAGCGCGATCTCGCCGCGGTTGGCAATCAGCAGTTTCTCAATCGAGGCCATTACTCGATCACGACCAGCGGCTGGTCATATTCGACCGGGGCGCCATTCTCGATCAGGATCAGGGCGATCTTGCCCGCGCGCGGGGCGGCAATCGGGTTCATGACCTTCATCGCCTCGATAATCAGTAATGTCTGCCCCTCGCTGACCGTGTCGCCGACATTGGCGAACGGCTTGGAACCAGGCTCGGCCGACAGGAAGGCGGTACCGACCATCGGCGATTTCAGCGCGTTCGACAGGTCCGGCGCAGCAGCAGTAGCAGGTCCTGCCGCGACAGCGGCGGCGGGCGCTGCCACAGGTGCAGGCGCGGCAACGTGCGATGCGGCCACGACTTGCGCCGCCTTTCGTGCGACACGGATCTTGCGTTCGCCGTCCTGGACCTCGATTTCGGTCAGGCTGGTTTCGTCGAGCAGTTCGGCAAGCTGCCTGACAAGCGCGGCATCGACGTGCATCGCGCTGGCTTTCTCGGTCATATGGACCCCTTGTTTGATTTGTCGCCCAAATGTCAGAGTGCGGCGGCTGCGTCCAGCGCGAGCGTATAGGACTTTGCACCGTGCCCTGCAAAACAGGCGACCGCGCCCATGCCGACATAGCTTAAATGACGGAAATCCTCGCGCTTGTGCGGGTCGGACAGGTGGACTTCGATCACCGGCACCTTGATCGACTTTATCGCATCGAGGATCGCGACCGACGTGTGCGTGTACCCGGCGGCGTTGAGCAGCACGGCCTTCGCACCGACCGCATTCGCCTCGTGCAGCCAGTCGATCAGATGCCCTTCATGGTTCGACTGGCGCATGTCGATGGTCAGGCCAAGCCCGCGCGCCCGATCCTCCAGCATCCCTGCGATGTCGTCGAGCGTGTCCGATCCATAAATCTCCGGCTCGCGCGTGCCGAGCAGGTTGAGGTTGGGGCCGTTCAGGACGAAGACGGTTGGCATGGTGTAGTATTCTCCCGCGAAGCATCCCTATATGCGCGCAGCGGGCCTCATAACCCGTTCGCCCCGAGCTTGTCGAAGGGCTGTGTTACTTCGCAATCAGAAGAAGGGCAGGGCTTCGACGAGCTCAGCCCGAACGGAGTTGGAATGGCCCACACCGACGGTACGATTTCGATCCGCGTGAATGGCGAGCATCGCCGTGTCATGGCGGGAATCAGCTTTGCCGATCTTGCCCTCGAGCTGGGGCTGGAGCCGACGCGGGTGGCGGTCGAGCGTAATTTGGAAATCGTGCCGCGATCGACGCTGGCGGACGTAAAGGTCGAGGATGGCGACGAAATCGAGATCGTGACGTTCGTGGGCGGCGGCGACCATGAATCCCCTGAAACAAAAGCGGACCAGTGGAGCGTCGCTGGCAAGACCTTCACTTCGCGGCTGATCGTCGGAACCGGCAAGTACAAGACCTATGAGGAAAACGCCGCAGCGGTCGCGGCCTCGGGTGCGGAGATCGTGACCGTTGCCGTCAGGCGCGTGAACATCAGCGATCCCAAGGCGCCGATGCTGACCGACTTCATCGACCCGAAAAAGATCACCTATTTGCCAAATACTGCGGGCTGTTTCACTGCCGACGACGCGATCCGCACCCTGCGGCTGGCGCGCGAAGCGGGGGGATGGGATCTCGTCAAGCTCGAGGTGCTGGGCGAAGCAAGGACGCTGTACCCCGACATGCGCGAAACGTTGAAAGCGACCGAGGTTCTGGTGCGCGAGGGCTTCAAGCCGATGGTTTACTGCGTCGATGATCCCATTGCCGCGAAGCAACTGGAAGAGGCAGGCGCCGTCGCGATCATGCCGCTGGGCGCGCCGATCGGCTCGGGGCTGGGCATTCAGAACCGTGTCACGATCCGGCTGATCGTCGAGGGCGCAAAGGTGCCGGTGCTGGTCGATGCGGGCGTCGGGACAGCGTCGGATGCGGGCGTCGCGATGGAGCTCGGCTGCGACGGCGTATTGATGAACACAGCGATCGCCGAGGCAAAAGACCCGGTCATGATGGCGCGTGCGATGAAGCTGGCGGTCGAAAGCGGGCGGCTGTCCTATCGCGCGGGGCGCATGGGCATCCGCCGCTACGCCGACCCGTCGTCGCCGCTTGCCGGGCTGATCTAGCGTCCGATTCTGTCCCATTCCGGGACCGGTTTGCGTACTATATGCGAAAATTTTGGCGGCGATACCATCGGACCGCATCCGGACCAAAGCTTCAGCCGTACCTCCTGCCGGGGCCATGACGTCACCGACAGGAGGAACCGTATGAAACTTTTCCGTGCACTGACTGCCGCGCTGCTCATTTCCGCTGCGCCGCTTTCCATCGCTCATGCCGAACAGATTGCCGGGCTCACATCCGACCAGCGCATCGTGACGTTCGATTCCCTGTCGCCCACCATGATCGCCACAAATTTTGCGATCAGCGGGCTGACGACGGGCGACCGCTTGCTGGGCATCGACATGCGTCCGTCCAACGGACTGATCTATGGCGTCGCACAGACGGGGCGCGTCTATTCGCTGAGCACCATGGGCATGGCATCGCTGGTGACGACATTGTCCGTCATTCCGTCAGGCACGAATTTCGGCATCGATTTCAATCCGGTTCCCGACCGGCTGCGCATCATCGGCGATGGCGGCCAGAACCTGCGTGCCAATCTCGCCGATGGCGCGGTGATAACCGACACGGCGATCACGCGCGTCGGCGGCGGCGCAATCAATCTGGTCGGCACGGCCTATACCAACAGCGGCATCGGCCCTGCACCCGCCACGACGGTGATCTATGGCATCGATTCGCTGACGGGGTCGCTGATGACTTCGGCAGCTCCCAATGGCGGCGCCTATTCTAGCGTGGGCCAACTGGGCATTCGTTTTGGCACCACCGGCAATGTCGGCTTCGACATTTCGGGGCTGACCTCGAGGGCGTATCTCAACGTCGACAATGCGTTCTACACGATCAACCTGGGGACGGGTGTCGCATCGTTCGTCGGCAATATCGGCGCGGGTTCGCTGATCGGCATCACCGCGACGAATGCCGTTCCCGAACCCGCAACCTGGGCGATGATGATTTCGGGTTTCGGCCTTGTCGGCATGTCGATGCGTCGTCGGCGCGAAAATTTCGCGGTCGCCTGACGAGCGGGGAACCCGATACCTTGTCGTCCGTTTTCATCCAGACACCTCAAGTGGTGCCGTGTGACAAAGGATTATCGTCATGGGTGAATTCACCGACAAGGTAAAAGGTTACGCCAACGATGCTGCCGGTAATGTAAAGCAGGCCATCGGCAAGGCGACCGACAACGAAAAGCTCGAGGCCGAAGGCGTAGCGCAGGAAGCCAAGGGCGAGGTTCAGAAGGGCGTCGGTGCCGTAAAGGGTGCACTCGGCGACAAGATCTAGGAACAGCGGTCGGCCATTTAGCCGATAGCGACTGAAAGGGCCGTCACGGGCAACCGCGGCGGCCCTTCTATTTGGAGAGATGTTGCCAAATCCGCTGCTGATTTGATAGGATCAACAAGGTCGTGTGACTGGCGATTGGTGGAGCACCACCGTGAAGCATGATCTTTAGCGCCGCTCGCCTGGGCACCTGATACGAAAGGGAGAGCTCATGGTTGATCCAGGTGAAATTTTTGCGTGGCACCGTCTGGGCGATCGTCTGACCACCTCCGGGCAGCCGACCGAAGAGCAACTTGCCGGGCTTCGCGCCATCGGCGTCCAGCACATTATAAACCTCGCCTTGCATACGCATGAAAAGGCATCGGCTGACGAGGCATCAAGTGTTTCTGCTCTGGGAATGATCTACACCCACATTCCCGTCGCGTTCGACGCGCCCACAGAGCAGGACTACGCTTCGTTTTGCAGTGCGATGGCAAGCGCGGGTGGAGCAAAGGTCCATGTCCATTGCATCATGAACTTTCGTGTTTCAGCTTTTCTGTTTCGTTACCGGCAGGAATTTATGGGCGTAACCGAGCCGTTGGCCCGGGCGGAGATGGAAAATATCTGGCAACCGGGCGGTGTCTGGGCGGCTTTCGTTGGAGACGAGGCCTCCGTTGAATTGCCACACCGCGGTCCCAGAATTTAAGCGTCTATTTCGCTATTTTGCCCTGATCGCGGAGATCGTCGTGCCCGCTGAAATTCGTTCCATATCAGTCTTAAGGTGCAACAGCTTGACGCCCGTCTGCGCCAGGGCTCGATCGAGGGCAGGGGCGAATTCGGCTGTCGCTGCGACGGTTTCGGCCCAAGCGCCATAGGCGCGGGCCAGTGCAGCGAAATCGGGATTGTGCAGCGTCGTGCCGCTGACGCGCGTGGGATATTCGCGTTCCTGATGCATGCGGATGGTGCCGTAGCCGCCGTTGTCGATGACCAGCACCAGCATTTCGCAGCCGTGCTGGACCGCGGTCGCCAGTTCCTGCCCGTTCATCAGGAAGTCGCCATCGCCAGCGAGCGCCACGACCTTGCGGTCCTTATGGCGCAGACTGGCGGCGACGGCGGCGGGGACGCCATATCCCATGGCACCTGCTGTGGGGGCCAATTGGCACGTCGGCCCAGCGTAGTACCAGTAACGATGCCACCAGCTGCTGAAATTGCCCGCGCCATTGCAGATGAAAGTGTCGGTTGGCATCCGCGCGCGCATCGCCGCGACGCACTGGCCGAGGTCGAGTTTGGTGTCGAACGCGGCAGGAGTGGACCATTCGCGCCATTCCTGGTTCGCGTCGTCGCCGTCCTTGAACCGGATGATGTCGTCGTCCCACAGCGCAGCCATTTCGGCGAATTCATGCGGGTAGGCACAAATCGGCAGGTCCGCCCTGTAAACCCGGTTGAGTTCGATCGGGTCAGGGTGGACGTGGATCAGGATCTGGTCAGGATGGTCGGGCGTGATTAGCGCATAGCCGTCCGTCGTTGCCTCTCCCAGCCGCGCGCCGACCGCGAGGATCAGGTCGGCGGCTTTGATCCGCTCGACCAGCTTCGGGTTGGGGCCATAGCCCAAGTTACCGGCATAGACCGGGCAGGCATTGTCGACCGCGTCTTGTCGGCGAAAGGCTGCGGCGACGGGCAGGCCGATCCGCGTTGCGAACTCGGCGAAATAGTGCGCGGCACCGGCATCCCAACCGGCACCGCCAACGATGGCGACGGGCGCGACGGCGTCCTTCAACAACGCCATAACCTGTTCCATCGCGGCGCCGTCGGGGTCTTGCTCCGGCGGGGCGATGCGCGGGCGGTCGCGCGCCTCGACGACGTCGCACAGCATGTCTTCGGGCAGGGCCAGCACGACCGGCCCGGGACGACCCGCCATCGCGGTCGCATAGGCGCGCGCGATATATTCGGGGATGCGCGCCGCATCGTCGATCCGCGCGGCCCATTTGCACAGGGGGCCGAACATCGCGGCGAAATCGACTTCCTGAAACCCCTCACGGTCGCGCATGCCGCGATCGACGTCGCCGATGAACAGGATCATCGGCTGCGAATCCTGCATCGCGACATGGATGCCGATGCTGGCGTTGGTCGCGCCGGGACCACGGGTCACGAATGCCACACCCGGCCGCCCCGTCATCGTGCCGTCCGCGCAGGCCATGAAGCCGACGCCACCTTCCTGACGGCACGTAACCGTCTGGATCTGCGGCGTGTCGTGCAGCGCATCGAGGACCGCGAGGAAGCTTTCGCCGGGAACGTGGAAGATGCGGTCGCAGCCCTGGATGAGGAGTTGATCGACGAGAATGCGGCCGCCGGTGCGGGAGGAGGTGGTCATGAACCCGTTCTAACGCCCGGCGATTGGCACGTCATCCCCACTGTCGGCCACGTTGTTTTATGTTCATGCAACCTACCGCGTCACCGTCCGTTTCGTTATCGTATCCATTCAGAAAAAGGGTTTTTCGATGCGCAAGTTCCTCATGTCACTCGCCGCCGTTTCGCTGATCGTCCCGGCAGCGGTGACCTTCCCCTCGTCGAGCGCCGAAGCACAGTCGCGGACGTACAAGGGCAAGTCGAAGCGCTATTACAAGAAGTGCCGCTATTCGAGCGGAACGACGGGCCTGGTTGCCGGTGGCGTCGGTGGCGCTGTCCTCGGGGATGCGGTTATCGGCGGCGGCATTGCCGGTCCGGTGATCGGTGCCGTCGGCGGTGCGCTCGCAGGCCGTGCGATCGACCGCTCGATTACAGCGAAGAAGCGCTGCCGCTAAGGTTGTGAATGGTCCGCACGGCTTACGCCGTGTGGACCGCCTTCACGACGAGGTAGCTTTCCAGCCCCTCCGATCCGCCTTCGCTGCCGAACCCGCTGTCTTTCACGCCGCCGAACGGTGCGTCGGCGCTCGAGATGGCGAAGGTGTTGATCCCGACCATCCCGCTTTCGATGGCATCGCCCAGCATGTTTGCGCGGCGACCGTTCTCGGTAAACGCGAATGCCGCGAGGCCGAAGGGCAGGCGGTTGGCCTTTTCAATGGCGTCGTCGAAGTTCTCGAACCGCGCTGTGACGGCGACCGGGCCGAAAGGCTCGTTCGACATGATGTCGGCAGCATCGGGCACATCGGCCAACAGGGTCGGCTGGAAGAAGAACCCGCCATCACCGCGCTCGCCACCGGCAAGAACGCGTGCGCCTTTCGCCTTGGCATCATCGACCAGCGCACCGATCGCGTCGGGGCGGCGGACGTTGGCCAGCGGACCCATTTTCGTGGACGTATCAAGGCCGCTGCCGGTTTTCACGTTCGCGGTGCGCTTGGCGAACCCGTCGAGGAACGCGTCGTAGATTCCGGACTGGACGTAGAAGCGCGTCGGCGACACGCAAACCTGTCCCGCGTTCCGAAATTTCTGCGGCACGACCATGTCGAGCGTCTTTTCGAGGTCGCAATCGTCGAAGATCAGGACCGGTGCATGGCCGCCGAGTTCCATCGTGACGCGCTTGAGGCCGTCTGACGCCAGCTTCATCAAGTGGCGACCGACCGGCACCGATCCGGTGAAGCTGACCTTGCGGATTACGGGTGAAGCGATGAGGTGGCGGCTGATCGTGTCGGGTGTGCCGAATACCATTTGGCATACGCCCGCAGGCAGGCCCGCGTCGATCAGGCACTGCATGACCGCGGTCGTACAGCCCGGCGTTTCTTCGGGCGGCTTGGCGATCACCGAACATCCGGCGGCAAGCGCGGGCGCGAGCTTTTTCGCCATCAGATAGACCGGGAAATTCCACGGGCTGAATGCGGCGACAGGGCCGGCCGGCTGCTTGATGACGATCGAGCGTTGCCCGGCAGGCCGCACCAACACGCGACCGTAATTGCGTTTGGCCTCCTCGGCGTACCAATCGAACATGCTCGCGCCGCCGACGACTTCAGCCCGCGCCTCGGCGAGAGGCTTGCCCTGTTCGAGCGTCATCGTCCGGCCGATACTGTCCGCCCGTTCGCGCATCAGCGCTGCGGCCTTGCGCAATATGGCACTGCGGGCATCGACATCGGTCGCGCGCCACAGTTTGAAGCCCTTGTCGGCGGCGGCAAGCGCCTCATCGAGATCGGCAGCGGTCGCGGACGGTACTTCTGCAAGCGTGCCGCCGGTTGCCGGATTCACGACATCGTGCAGGTCGCGCCCCTCACCGACGCGCCAACTGCCATCGACGAACAGGGCGAGGTCGGCGGTGTAATCGGTCATACAAAATCCTTTGGCGAGGTGACGTGCATGTAAGACGTGCTAGCGTGCATTCAAACAGCCTGACGGGGAGTACGGGCGTGACCAGGATTTTTTCGAAACGGGGCCACTGAGATGCCACGCCACAGGGAAGCACACCTCGTCGCCCGGATCGGCTGGCTGCGTGCCGCCGTGCTGGGGGCGAATGACGGGATCGTTTCGACCGCGAGCCTGATCGTCGGTGTTGCCGCCGCAAATGCGACGCAGCATTCGATCCTCGTCACCGGCGTGGCGGGGCTTGTTGCCGGGGCGATGTCGATGGCGGCGGGGGAATATGTTTCGGTCAGCTCTCAGTCCGATACCGAAAAGGCGGATCGCACGCGCGAATCCCTGGAATTGGCAACGGTGCCCGAAGCCGAGCGGGAGGAACTGGTCCGCATCTATCAGGGACGTGGTCTCGACCGTGCACTGGCCGAACAGGTCGCCGATCAGTTGATGGCGCGTGATGCTCTGGGCACACATTTGCGTGATGAGCTGGGGCTGTCGGAGACGACATCGGCGCGGCCGATCCAGGCGGCTCTGTCGTCTGCGGGGAGCTTTGCCATCGGCGCAGCGATGCCGTTGCTGATGGTGTTTCTGGCACCGGGGCAGATGCTGGTGCCCGCCGTCGCGGTGGCTTCGCTGCTGTTTCTCGCTCTGCTCGGCGTGATCGGGGCCAGGGCGGGCGGCGCGAATGTCTGGCGTGCAACGCTGCGGGTGACATTCTGGGGTGCGCTGGCCTTTGCGCTGACGGCGGGAATCGGGCGGCTGTTCGGGACGGTGGTCTGATCGCCACTCGCCGGTTGCCCGTGAATGCGGGGCCTTCTAAGGGGCAGCCAACACCAGCTGCGACGAGGTCATATGCAAAAGATTTACGCCGATGCCGTGACCGCGCTGGCGGACCTTCTCCATGACGATATGATCATCTGCTGCGGCGGGTTCGGGCTGTCGGGGATGCCCGAACGACTGATCGACGCGATCGAGGCTTCGGGTGTGAAGGGGCTGACGATCGCCAGCAACAATGCCGGCATCGACGGCGTCGGCCTGGGCAAATTGCTACGCTCGCGGCAGGTCAAGAAGATGATCTCGTCCTACGTCGGCGAGAACAAGGAATTCGAGCGACAGTATCTGGCTGGCGAGTTGGAGGTTGAATTCTGCCCGCAGGGAACGCTTGCCGAGCGATGCCGCGCGGGCGGGGCGGGGATCCCGGGTTTCTACACCAAGACGGGCGTCGGCACACTGGTGGCCGAGGGCAAGGAAGTGAAGAATTTCGACGGCGAGACCTATGTGCTCGAACAGGGCATCCGTGCCGATCTTTCGATCATCAAGGGCTGGAAGGCGGACGAGACGGGCAACCTCATCTTCCGCAAGACCGCGCGCAACTTCAACCAGCCGATGGCCACCGCAAGCCACATGACCGTCGCCGAGGTCGAGGAAATCGTGCCTGTCGGATCGCTCGATCCCGATGCGATCCATGTGCCCGGCGTCTATATCAAGCGCCTGATCTGCGGCGCTCCGTATGAGAAGCGGGTCGAGTTCCGGACGGTGCGCGAGCGAGCGACGGCGTGAAGATTGCCGTTGTCAGCCTGATTGCACTGGCGCTGTCTGCCTGTGCGACGACGCCGACGTCGGTTGTAGTGCAACCCGCTGACGTCGCACCAATGCCTGCGACGCCAGTTGCACCCGCCGTTCCCGCCGGACAGCAATGGCTGTTCGCGTCGGCGGAAGGGGCCGTGGCGACAGGCCAGACCTATCGCGAACTCGCCGCTTACACGCAGCATACGATCGCGAAGCGTCCGCGCGACAGCGTTGTGCTGGCTGCAGGGGCGACACCTGCAGCACCGAGCTTCGTCCCGTGCGGTAAGAAGCCTTTCGCCGCGGTGTTCGATGCCGACGAAACGCTCATCTTCAACCTCGGTTCGATGCGCTGGTTCGCCGAACATGGTGTGACGTTCGACCCGAAGGTGTGGGACGAGTGGGAACGCACTGGCGCGGGCAAGGCCATGGCCTTGCCCGGCGCGGTCGATGCTTTGGCGGCGCTGCGCGATCGCGGCGTGACGATCATCGTCAACACCAACCGGAGTTCGGCGACCGCCGAGGGCACGGTCGCGACGCTGCGTGCGGCAGGTTTGGGCGAGTTCAAGCATGGCGAAAGCCTGTTCCTGATGGGCGATGACGCCGACGGGTCGAGCAAGGATATGCGCCGCGCGACCATTGCGGACCGGTTTTGCGTCATCGCGCTGGTCGGCGATCAGCTCGGCGATTTTTCGCAGCGGTTCAATGACAAGGGGCTGAGCATCGACGCCCGCCGGATGCTGGCAACGGCAACGCCCATCGCATCGCTGTGGGCGCGCGGCTGGTTCCTGCTGCCCAACCCCGTTTACGGCCCCTCAATTCGCGGCAGCTTCGACGAGGTGTTTTCCGCCGACAGCCGCTGGACCCCAACGCAAGGACAACGCCCATGAGCTGGACGCGTGATGAAATGGCGGCGCGTGCCGCGAAGGAATTGCAGGACGGTTTCTACGTGAACCTGGGCATCGGCATCCCGACGCTGGTCGCGAACAATATTCCCGCGGGTATGACGGTTACGCTCCAGTCGGAAAATGGCATGCTCGGCATCGGGCCATTCCCTTATGACGACGAGGTCGATCCCGACCTGATCAACGCAGGGAAGCAGACGATCAGCGAATTGCCCTCGTCGAGTTTTTTCGGGTCCGAACAGAGCTTTGCGATGATTCGTGGCGGGCACATCGACCTCACCGTACTCGGAGCGATGGAAGTCGCGGAGAATGGCGACATCGCGAACTGGATGATCCCGGGCAAGATGATCAAGGGCATGGGCGGCGCGATGGACCTGG